>NZ_JBAWHJ010000466.1:0-4045 GCF_049593775.1 Dokdonella sp.
GCGTAGTGCCCGTACCCGCGGCGGCGTTCCAATTCACCGCATCCATTCGACATGTGGGCATCAGCTGGACCTGCGCCGCGAATGCCGGATCAAGCTGCCCCGCAAGCGGTAGCGGCGTCCCGGCACACACCATCAGCCTGGGCCGCAACGGCAGTGCAATCTACACGATCAACGCCATCGTCGATCGCGGCATTGGAACGGGTGAAGAACTGACCAGTGCAGCTTCGATCAGCCTGACTGCGCCCTACAGTGACCCCGTCAGTACCAACAACAGCGCCACGGTCAACACACCGCTGTCTGACGACATCATCTTCCGGGACGGGTTCGGCACGTTCTGAGCGGATTGTGTGCAGGCTGCTGAAAGCAACCGCCTTCCCTGATATTCCGGGGAAGGCGGCATCGTCGGTTGCGAGCTGATCGTTCCGACTATCCGGGCTTCTGAAACGGATGCGGACTACCCCAGCCGCATTGGTCGGCCCAGAAGCGAGTAGAGCGGCCTTCAGGCTTGCAACTGTCTTTTTTTGTCATTCCCGCGTACGCCGGAATCGCTTCAGAACAGCTGCAAGGCTGTCCGGCTCACTGAGGCCGAGTAGCCAGAAGAGAAGTCATTTGCTTCGTTTGCATTTTCCAACGCACTATTCGGGCTGGCATCGGAGAAGGCAAAGACGTGATCAGCTGGCGAGCACTCGCATTTTTTCGCCAGCGCGACTGGTCGGGGATGACGCTCGAGTTGTTGATCGTCGCGCTCGGCGTTCTGCTCGGTATCCAGGCTTCCAACTGGAATGACGACCGCCTCAGGCATGCGCGGCCGGATGAAGTGCTTGCCCAGCTTGGTGCAGAGCTGGACCAGACGATTGCCGAAGCCGACCAGCGCATCGCTTTCAGCGTGCGTACGGTCTAAGAAATCGGGATCGTCATTGACGTCGCACAATCGGGTCAGCTTGATCCCGGGGACGACGCGAAAGTTCGTTTCGGCATCAACCTGCTGGATAGTTGGTGGAGGCCAGCCTGGCGTCTTGGCACGGTTGACGAACTGGCTTCCAAGGGCGAGCTCGATCTCATTCCCGATCCCATGTTGCGGGCTGGCCTGGTCGCTTACCGCGATACGGTCAGCGTCATCCGTGGCGACATCGAGATGATGGTGGATGATATCTACCAGCATATGCCGACGATCGTTCGCCACGTCCGCTTCGAGCCGACCAGCACCGTTTTTGCTGCCAGGACCGAAGCCGACATGATGAATGCCGAGTTGTTCGACGTCTCGGCGAACCCCGTCGACCTCCACGCCGATCCAGAAGTGTTGAGCGCGCTCGGTGCGATTCGGCGCGATCAGGTCTATGCGCTCGGTAACCAGATCACGGTACGCAAAGAGGCCATCGGCTTGCGCAATCGGCTCAAGGCGTTGCAATGATCGACGTCACCATTAGCCAGGACGGTGGGTAGCGGGGACATCCGCCATCAGGGCAAGCCTATTGGAATTATCAGGAACGACAGCGACCGGTCTGATTTTCATTCCCTCCAACAAGAGCTTGTTGACACATCCGACGCTAGGCGGCAGTCAGTGCAATCCAATCGCAAGGGACTGGGTCAGTTGATCCGGCACCGGGAAAGTCTGCACCAGATTGCGTTTCGGATCCCCCTTGTTCGGGGGGTGCCCAGAGTACGGGTTGACGCACATAGTGGCGACATCGCTATTGCGGGTCTCAGCCATGTCGTCTCGCCTGTTTTGTGGGTTGCTACTCGCCCTGTGCATTCTTCCCGCCACGGCCTCGGCATCGGATCCGTCTCCGTATCTCAGCGCGGAATTGCGTCATATTGCCGGGTCAACGTATCTGCGTGGAACCACGCGCAGGATCGACAGCATCATCCGCAAGTGCGCGCAAAGTGTTCCGGGCTGTCCGACCAGTTTTCCGCGCAGCAGTCTCTACTTCCGTTTGCCGCCTGGCATCCATTACCAGTCGCACGAAACCTATGCGCCTCTATCGCCGGTCACCTGTTCGGTGACGGCGATGCCCGATGATAGTGAACATTTGGCATGCACGGGAGGAGGGTTGGGCACCGGAATATATAACGTTGGACAGTTGGTGTTGACGGTAGTCGTGGCAAACAACGCACCGTTGGGCCCTGGGCGCATTGTGCTTGGGGTGGATGATTCATTGCCTGAAGAATCCGGAACCCTTGCCGAGTGTATCGGCGACTCGTTTCCAAACTACTGCACAGAAATGACGGGCACGATTGATGTTGCGCCGGCGCCGGATCTGTATATTGATCGCGTCAATCACAATCCACTGGTATTCCAGCCCGATGACGTGACTTCCCGAGTCAGGGTTTCGGTTGGCAATCGAGGCAATGCGCCGACGACGGGTACCCACCTGCAGGTGCACCTGCCTCCGGGATTCCAGTGGCAACTGGCAACGACGTCGACAGGCGGGTTTTCGATGACCTGTTCGAAGTCGGGCAGTTGGGACAATACAGGTGAAACGGTTACCTGCAGCGGAGGAGCCTTGGCAGCGAATGTGTATTTCGAGGCTTCTCTCGGTATTCGCCCACGTGACAACATGGAAGTCCCGGGGCCTTTGCCGGTGCTTGCGTCGGTCAATGGCGGCCTTGATGCAGACACTGCCGTTCTCATGGCATGTGCCAGCGATTCATCGCCTGCGCATTGCGCCTGGCACGAGGTGTCTACCTGGATTGCATGCGCGCGCAGCCGCGACTCCGGCATTTTTTGCGATGGTTTTGATGTGCAGGTTCCTGTGGGCCTTCAAGGTACAGAAGACGTTCTGATCGACTGAGCAGCAGGACACCAGGCTCGCAATGCCCGGTCAGCTTGCGCTTCCGAATGAAACTGCAGGTCTCGTGAGATTGCCTGGCCCACCATTCTTTTCACCAGCGCAAACCGCTGTAGCGGCCTGGAGCTTGTGAATCGGTCTTCCGCACGGGGTAACGATGTAGTTGGCGCATGCCGTGGAAACTGCGAGGCGCTGACTGGCACCGGCGCGCGGATCAACGATCGATGGAAAGGTGAGTCCGTGACTCGCGATCCAGCCAGGTCAATCGAAGCCGCTGGTGAAAATGACTGAAAGCATTTTCGGAAAGAGGTCGATATCTGGCCAGTTGGCTATCTGATCGCGGACACCCCACATGGCATTGTCGGTTTCACACGAAATACAGCTCGCACCCGTTTCGTCGCGACGATTGAAAATGGCCACGTAGTCCCAGCCGTCCTGAATTCTGACCATGTAGGAGGTGGTGCCTGGCAAGCTGCCATCGTGCCATGTGTTGTATTTCCCGTTGCCATAATTTCTTACCGACCAACCGTGGGCGTAATAGGGATTCCCAAGCTGGTAAGGCAGCGGGTAGTTCTCTGGGAGGGAGAACATGCGACTGATCGAAGCCTGATCAAGGATGGCATCCGAGGCGGACGGGTTATCGAGGTTGCTGGCGATACGCACCATCTCGACGGCCGATGAAATCCAGCCACCGTGGCTATCCATGTTTTCGATATTGAACGCGCCGTATTCGTAAGGCACTAGGGCGCCTGAATCGTCCATCACGGTCGTTCGCATGATGCCGGAGTTGTATCCCACTTCATTGGGAGCGCGCAGGGAGAGCTGCGAACGCCCGAGGCGCATGTTTCTGACTCCGATCGGCGCAAACACGGATTTGGCATAGTTCTCGTAGCTCATGCTGGTCACATCCTCGATGATGCGGCCGAGCAGCATGTACCCGTAGTTGCTGTATGAAAACGTGGCTCCCGGTTGGCTTCCCAGCGGTATGCCATTCATGGCTCGGATGATGTCGGCAGTGCCAACCGGCAAGCCGATGCCGACATCGGCTGCAATCTGCGGATCAGCAAACATGGGGTCCCGGAGGCTGTCGTAGGTCCGAAAGCCGGCCAGATGTTCCAGCAGATTGCGGACGGTGACGTTAGCCAGGCGCGGGTCAGCTGTGTGGCCAGGAAGAGTGGTGAGATCGATAAAATCGCCTACGGTGGCGGTGAGCGACAGCCGGCCCTCCTGGATCAGACGATTGATCAGGATTGAGG
>NZ_JBAWHJ010000467.1:0-8077 GCF_049593775.1 Dokdonella sp.
GCGTCGGCGTGCGATTGCTGTGCAGCTTGTTGATGCCGCCAGCCATCTTCACGATGCCTTCGAACTCGTAGTCGGTCTGTGCCTTGTCGAAATTGTCGACATTGATGACGATGGCGTCTTCTGCCATGACTGCCACGGGCAGCATGGAAAATGCGCAAATGGATGCAATTGCGCCAGCTAGAATCACTTGTTTCATTTCAATTTCTTCCTCTCGGGGGAAAGCGGGTTGCAGCGCGGCTCGCTCACTCGGCTATCACGATGCCGGGCGGCTTCCAGTTGCCCTTGCCAACCGGAAGGACTGTCACCGCCTCGGTGGCCGGCTTCGGCCAGTACAGGCGCATGACCATGTAGGCCGTTTCATTCGGCGCTGGCAACCAGTTGGCTTCCTTGTCCTTGCCCGGCGAATCCTTCTGGACATAGATCGTCACCGATCCGTCCGCATTCTTCTTCATGTCGGAGACCATCGCCGTATTGACCAGGTAGCGGTTGATCGGGTTCTCGACCATCAACTGCGACTTGCCGTAGTACATCGTCACCGACCAGAACGCGTTCACAGGCGGCAACTCGCCTTTTGCGAAGGTGAACGTATAGTTGTGCTTGCTGGTATCGACGACTTGGCCGTTGGAGTCCACCCGACCGAACAGGTAAACGGCCTCGACGGCATCGTTGCCGTAGATACCCGCCTTGGCGGCGCCTGCACGCATGAGCCAGTCGCCGTTGAAGTGCGCCCGGTCACCCGGCAACGAGCCGAGTTGCCAGCCATTGACATCGATCAAGCCGGAGCCCAGGTAGGCAGTAACCTTCTCGTCACCGGATTTCATGGCCTCGACCATCGCTTGCTGGCGCTCGGGTGAGAGGCTCTTGATGTCGAATTTCTTGCCGGGGCCGATACCGATCGCGGCCAGCCTGGAGCGGATGTCACGGTCTTCGTCAGCTTCGGGAACGTACTCAAGCGCGGCGCCGAGATAAGTCCAGAAGTTCGCCTTGATTCCAGCCGTGGTGGCCGGCAGGAAACCGGGGTCCGCCGCCGGAGCCGGGGCCGGCTCGCCCTGGAAGGCCGACAGTGGCTGAAGCTTGTACTCGGCCTGGATTTTCTCGACATTTGGCATGTCGGTGGGATTCATCAGCTGGGTGCGGAATGCAATGAGACTGAATGGTGTGAGCGATTGAAATACTTCGTCGATGCCGGCCGGCTTGTCGCCCTTCCAGTCGGGGCCGACGACCATATAGCTGCCGGCTTTGCCGCCGGTGGCACGGCTACCCATGTAGCCGTAGTTGTAGGTGTGGCCGTCGTTCAGCATCACTGAGTAGTAGCGGTCTTTTACGGTCGGGATCGTGACCACCATCGGCTCGGCACGCAGATCCAGCCACCCAAGGGAATACGGCGTGTCGCTGTTGGCGGTGACAACCGCGGTGTCCTTGTAGGTAAACACGCGCGCTTCGTTCTTGATCTGGTTGAACGGAGCCTTGTACTGGGACGAATTCGGATCGACCGCGTATTCATTCATGATCGCGTAGTTCATGACCAGCGGCAGGCCGTAGATGAAGCCCTCTTCGGCGAGCGCCTTGAATTGCTCGGTGGTCAGGCCTTCTGCCGCTGCGACAGGTGTTGGCGTGGCGGGAGTTGCCGTTGTTTCGGCCGGTGGCGTGGTGGTTGCTGTTTCGTCGGCTTGCTTGTTACAGGCCGACAGAGCGGCGATCGCCACCAGGCCAGCTACCGCCAGCTTGAGGGAGTTTTGAGGGGAGTTCTTCATGATGCTTCCTCTTGATTGAAGTGGTTGAGTACGTTGTCTCGCATCAAGCCTGGTGCAGGTGCAGGCTGACCCTGAGGCCTGCCTGGCTGCTCCTGAGTTTCAGGCGCGCGTGTGACCCATTTGATCGGCGAAGCTACACCCGATCGCCGGGTCGAAAAACGGACGGAGCGAATGATTGACAATTCAATTGCCTCCGATCCGTTCGATTGACTATTTGACCGGTTCGATTTCACTCGGCCGCCAGGTCTTGTTGATCCACGGTTCAAGCGGTCCATACATGCGCAGGATCGCGAACCAGCTCTTGCCCGGCAGTGTCTGAAGCCAGTTCCCCTCTTTGCCGATTGGTGGTTTCGGCGCGAAATAGAGGTCGTAGGAACCGTCGGCATTCTTTTCAAAGCCCTTGCTTTGGCTGCCAAGGGTCGGGAACGGCTGCTCCGTCTGCAACAACGAACGGGTCTGCGTGTCGTAGATGGTGACAGCCCAGAAATTGTTGACCGGCACATTCGGCGGCAGATGCAGCTTGTAGGTTTTCGAGCCGTCGAACGCCTTCTTGTTGGAATCCAGATAGGCAATGCCGTAGTCGGAACCGGCGCCTGCTCGCGTCATCGCCATGGCCGGGGTGACGCCGGTGGCGTTGTAGTAGAACAGCACCCTGGCATCGAGATTCATCGCACCATCGTCAGTGAACGAGGTGTTCTTGTTGGCATAGCCCATGGTCCAGGCACTGTTGGTGTCAGGGTAGATCTCCACGCCCTCGATGCGCGGCTGATAGGTGATGGCACGCGCGGTCGCGGCTCCGAGAGTTGCAGCCTCTGTCAGCAGTTTCTTCATGCGTGCATCGGGGCTGAAAGGCTTGCCCTTGACGATTCCGATAGCGGCCAGGTTGCCACGCATCTCCGCCCCGATCGCATCGATCGGCTCTTCTTGCACGATCTGATCAAGGCCCTCATAGAAGCTCAAGTCCCTTGTCACTATCGTGCTGTAGCTTTTCCCGGAAAAATCGACGAACACCGTCGCCGGAGGATTGGCTGCCTTGGACAATGGATAGATCTTGAGTCCGTCCTTGATGTTTTTGATGGCGGGCGCCAGACCCTTGGCAATCGAGCCACGCAGGAACATCAGGTTGTGGTACGTCGGCATCTTGACGACGAAATAGCCATCGGGCACAGCATCGGTGTATCCCGGGGGCAACAGCAGGTACTTGCCGCCCTTGCCGTGGTCAGGGCCGGGCAGGCCCATGTTTTCGATGTAGCGGAACCAGGCGTCATCAAGGAAACCGAGCATCCCCGGCGGCAACTCGACCACCAGCGGACCGTCGACCTTCAGGTCTAGGTAGGTCAAGGCATACAGTGTCGAGGTATTGCCGGTCAGATAAAGTGATTCCGGCTTGAGCAGTTGCTCGGTGATAGTGACGGTATTCGAAGTCCCGCCGATGTCTGCATTGCCCATGCGCATGGCATACAACGATGCGGCGCCCTGATTGTCCAGATACGCCTGGACACCGCGCATGCGGTCGAGGTTGTCATACAGCTTGTCGATCGATGCATCGCTGGGCACACCGTCAAAGAACTCCAACTCGCCAATAGTCGTGTCAACCTTGTCCGGCATCGAGATCGACTTCAGCGTTTCGGCCGATACTTCGGCTCTTGCGGAGTTCGTGCCGGAGAATGCAAGTATTGAAGTGACTATGGAAACTGCCAATGCACCAAGGTGCTGCCTCATGTCGTGCTCCATTTAGTAGTGAAGTGTGGGCTGCTCATGCGTCGAGCGCCTGGCTGGCCGTGCGAGCGGATAAGAATCGACCATCCATTCGCTTCAATGTGGACTGGCAGTGATGCCTCCAGGCGGCCGGGATCGAGCGTCGCTTGTTGCCAGAGTCGGGATCGCGCCGGAACGTGGTTTCCGCTGTGTAGATTGAAGTCTTTCCGGGTTCGATCGATGTCTGTCATCAGATACGGCGTTCCGGGCCAGCCGGTTGTCGATGCGCCAGCCAGACCGTATTTATACCGCGTTCGTATTTGCAATCAATCGTTTTTTTGTGACACATTGCGCAGGCGAATTCCTGCCTGCCAGATTCTTCCTCGATCAAATTCTGTCATGCCCATGCCATCTACGGTTCGCAGTCACACGGCGCCGCGCATCTTGCGCGCATCGGGGGTGGTGCCAGGGGGCTTTGACCGCGCAGCGTCGACGATGGCATTGGGACCCTTGCTTGAGGAGTTCGGCGTTGACCTGGCCAGCATACTTGCGGAATCGGGATTGCCGGCCGGATTGTTCGATCACCCGGACAATCTGATTCCGTATAGAGACTCATCGCGATTGCTCGATCTTTGTGCCGCGCGAACCGGATGTGCACATCTGGGTTTGCTGATCGGAAACGCGACGTCTATGGATGCTCTGGGCATTGTGGCCGAACTGACCAGGTTCTCCGCCGATGTGCGTTCCGCCTTGCTCATGCTCTGCCGCTTCCTGACCTTGTCGGACGGGGGCGGTCAGCTCGCGCTTTCAGAGACTCCAAGGCACGCGAGCTTCAGCTACATGATCTACGAACCCGGCATCGATGATATCCGGATAGTCACCGATATCGTGCTGGCGGAATCCTGCAATGCACTGCGCGAACTATGCGGTGATACGTGGTCGCCAACGGAAGTCCGCTTTTCATACAGGCCGCCAGTCGATCTGCAGCCCTATGTCGATACGTTCAATGCACCCTTGCGATTTGACGTGGAGCAGTCAGCCGTCGTCTTCGATCGCCACTGGCTGGACCAAGCGCTTGCTTCGACCAATGCCGTGAAATTGAAAACCATTGTTGCGCAGGCGAGGGCTCTCGAAGCCAGGGAAACGGGTGATCTGGTTGCCCAGGTACGCCGGATACTGCGGCGACGCCTGTTGCTAGGCAATGTCTCGATGCAACGCGTGGCTTCGGAACTCGGCATGCATCGCCGCAGCCTTGATCGAAAATTGCAGGCTCATGACGCCACGTTCAAGGGGTTGAGTGACGAAGTCCGCCATGAAGTGGCAAGGCACTTGCTGATCAACACGGACATGCCAATCCAGTCGATTGCGCACAGTCTCCAGTACGCTGACAGCAGCGCTTTCAATATCGCGTTTCGGCGCTGGTCTGGCACGACACCCACCCGCTGGCGACACTCCAATCGCGTATCGCCCGCGGGACACTGACCACAACGATGGAAAATCGTGAAGGGCATTCGTCCGCCGCTTGAACGCTGTTGTCCTGGCCCCTGGAGGTAGAATCCTGCACTTCGCAATCCCGTCGATCGGGGCTGAGCCCCAAGGACTCCGGAAGTGGAAATGCACGTTTCCCCACCTGGATTTCCAGATCAACGAGATCAATCCCTCCGCGACCGACTACAACCAGTTCTTCCGGTTGGGTTAGGGCGGAGATGCAAATTCGTCGAGCATCCGCTTCGTCAATGATCAATTCGATGGATCGCAGGTCTTCACAAGCAACTGGCCAACCGGAACCAGACCGCTGCCAACGTCCAGGGAAGCGGTAACCAGGCGGCCAGCATTGCCTGCGCCGCCTGACGACCTGCGCCTGCATGCCGACTCCCTGATTCAGGGCGTTGGACTGCTCGATACCCACGGCGGCGACACGATCTTCAGCAATGAATTCGACTAGCCGAAGACTGTGAAACCGGCAGGTGGATCAGGACCGAACTGTGCGGTGTGCAATCAGTCCGGAGCCGAAGGATCAAAGCCATCT
The DNA here is from genome assembly GCF_049593775.1 of Dokdonella sp. Classification (GTDB taxonomy): domain Bacteria; phylum Pseudomonadota; class Gammaproteobacteria; order Xanthomonadales; family Rhodanobacteraceae; genus Dokdonella. The sequence goes on from NZ_JBAWHJ010000467.1 coordinate 5,482, forward strand.
CGGAAAATGCCGTCGCTTTCGTCAAAACCGAGAAGCTGGAATGGGAAATCCACGGGGAGATCGGCAGCCGTCAAATCCGGGTTTCCAACGTCGATGACAGCCTGCCATACGCCGCCGGCAATTCTCTGGCGTGCGTTGTCGCCAGGCCGATTGCGGGCGCCGACGACGGTTACCGGCGGATCGAAATGGGCGGCGGCTAGAGCAATGGTCGAGTTCCAGTCGAGCCAATAGGTGCCCGGGGTGAACTGGCCTGGATTGCCGCAGGCGGCTGGAATGGCCACTTTGCTTCGCCAAACAAGGCGGTTGGTTGCAGCGGTACTGCCGGGCGGTGGGGCTACCGAGTTGAACACGCGATAGAGGCCTGAGCTTGTCGAACTTACCAGAACGTTCGTTGTTTCATCGCCGCAGATTATATTGCTGCCCGGATCATCCGGAATGCCGTCCCAGATGCGCAGGGTGTAGTCCGTAACCGGCGAGATCGTTCCCGCGTAACCGGTCTGATAGGTAAACAGTACCGCGCCGGTCAGGGTCCACGCCTGGCCTGCAGGAACAATGAAGTCATCCGCGCCACGGAAAATTGTGGTTGTCGTGACACTCATCGATACGCCGCTCAGGGTGTTGGCTTCGGTAAGAACGCCATCATCATGCTGTACCTCGGACCAACTAAACCCGGATGGCGCAACCGTACCGCTATCAGTAATCGGACCCGAATCCAGCGGGCCGTTGATGTATAGCTGTGCACTGACGGTGCCGGCGAACGAGACAACCGCCAGAGTGAATGTGAGTCTGGATGCAATTGCGATGGTTTTCATGATCGGTCTCTCCGTTGAATTCAACGCGCATGACAATGGCCATTGAAATCGCTGTCCGGCATCGACATCAGACAGCTGTCGCTATGTTCGCAAGCCGCGACCAGCATCCTCCCCAATAGGGCTGATTTCAAGGAGTTTCGTGAGTCCTCCGATCCAGTGTGAATGTTGCATGTTCGGCATCAGGGATCGCGCACTTTGCAGCCATCCGGGTCACCTCGACCGAGATTCGCCGATTTCCGCGAACGGTGCCGTCAAGCAAGAAGCATGCTGAGCGAATGCCATGCCGGGATACGCGCAGGGCGAGCACCATGCAGGGATCTGTCGGCGGCAGCCTGGATGCAGGTTCGTGTGTGCACTTGCAGGCCGGTCGGCCAGGATAGCTGCGTCTCCAGAAGCGAACATGGGGCTGGCCCGAAAGTCCTGCGACGCCATGACCTGACAGGCAACGAACGCCCCTGCAACGGAAACGAACCTGTCATTGGAACGTCTGCGAGTTCGCCGTCGTGGCAATCAGGAAGGCATCGATTGTTGCGTCCATCCGTATTGAACAGATCAATTGGCCATTGTCGGAGGTGCGGGCAAATCCCGCGATCGATCGCTGATTCGCAAGTGAGCCGCAGCTTGCCATATCTCCTATGTGGCGGTTTCCATTCACGTTTGTCGCCAGAATTGCTATTCCTTGTCTTTTGCAATGCAGATCTTGCGACGGTCTGACGCGTTCGTTCGTCCCCTAATCATTGGGCGCCCTGGGGCGACTTGTGGAGGAGGTGTGAAATGGGAGTTTCAACGCGCTTCATGCAGGGCATCGTCCTTGCAATGATTTTTTGTTCGACTCCATTGCTGGCACAGGAGGAGGCCGAGGGCGAAGACGGCGTGGAGATGGGGAGTGCACCTTCCTATGACTCGCGCGGTAATTCGGATCGCGACCAGGGCTTCGTGGGACCAGGAGACAGGGCTCGTCCCGGTTTGTTGTTCTTCAACAAGGGAGTCACAGCCTTCACCAAGGCGCAATACCAGTTCGCGATTGAAATGTACTCGGTGTCCGCATCCTGGGCTTACAAGCCAGCTCAGTACAACCTCGCAGTCATATATGCGAAGGGCGAGGGGGTGGCAGTGGATATGCCAAGGGCCATGGCCTGGAGTGTCCTGGCGGCAGAGCGGGGAGATCCCTACTACGTGAGGGTGCGCGATACGATCAACGACGAACTTGATGCCGATCAGCTTGAATTGGCCAATGTGATCCTCGAAGAACTCAAGCCCAAATACGCCGACGAGAGTGCATTGCGCAAGGCGAAATCACGATGGAAAGACGTCAAGCTCGAGGCGACAGGCTCTCGGCTCGGGTCCGTCGGCAACATCAAGGTCGGGATGCCCGGAAACTCCATTGGCAGCTCTCAAAAGTCGGATCCGGGCGCGAGGCAATCTGCAGCGTTGAACACATCGGCTTCCGAAGTCACGGGCGGCAAGCAGGTTGATGGTTCTATTGCATACCGGCAACTTCAGGAAACCGACAATCCCTATGACCCCAAGCACATGGTCACAACCGGCACGGCCACGGTGGGTCCAATCGGTCCTGTCGGCGACGACACGAGTAGCCCTGACGACGAGAACGCGTCTGCCAGCGAATCGGGCAAGCAATAGATCCCACGGAACTTCGAGTCACGGATCGTCGAGGTCGCTAGGTGCGCGGTTGTATGTCCACGGCCATGAACAGGAGGTTGCATGAAGTACTTGAAACGTCACACCAGAGTCCTTGCCGTACTGGTCAGTATTTGCTCCATCTC
>NZ_JBAWHJ010000468.1:0-5073 GCF_049593775.1 Dokdonella sp.
CAACTACGTCAATGGCGAATGGGTTCGCTCTACCGAAATACCGGCGGATCGATCCAGCTACAGCATCTTCAGCGCGCTGAGCGAACAGACGCAAAAGGACACGCGGGCCATTCTCGAATCCGCATCCACGGATGTGAGCGCAGAAGGCGACCGCAAGAAGATCGGCGCCTGCTACGCCGCCTACATGGATGAGCCGGGGATCGAGGCAAAAGGGGCCAAACCCGTGCAGGCGGAACTCGACGCGATCGCCGCCATTGCCGACAAGGCCGCACTGGCCAGTACATTCGGAGCGCAGTTGCGAGCCGATGTTGATCTGCTCAATGCGACCGACTATCACACCGATCGACTGCTCGGACTCTGGATCACGGCCAACCTGCTGAAGCCCGACGAGTACGCGCCCTATCTCGTGCAGGGCGGGCTGGGCATGCCGGATCGCGACTTCTATCTGGAAGACGGGCGCATGGTCGAGTTGCGCGCGGAGTATCAGGCTCATATCGCTCGAGTGCTGACCCTGGTCGGCATCACCGATGCAGAGGCACGCGCTTCGCGCATTCTTGCCCTCGAAACCATGATCGCGCGCGCGCACGTCAGCCAGCTCGAAACCGGCGATGTCGAGAAGGGCGCCAACACCTGGTCGCGTGCAGACTTCGACAGTCGCGCGCCGGGCATCGACTGGTCCTCGTTCCTTGATGCGGCTGGCCTTTCCGACACAGCCACCTTCATCGTCTGGCAGCCCACTGCGGTGAGTGGCATTGCCGCCGTCGTTGCGAGTCAGCCGCTGGGAGACTGGCAGGATTATCTGCAGTTCCACGCACTGGAGCGCGCATCACCGTATTTGTCCAAGGCCTTCGTCGACGAACACTTTGCGTTCAACGGCACGGCCTTGTCGGGCACACCACAACTGGGCGAACGCTGGAAGCGCGGCGTGGAAGAGTGCGACAACGTGATCGGCGAAGCGGTTGGCAAGATCTACGTGCAGGAACACTTCACTCCCGAGACCAAGGCGCGGGCCAATGACATGGTGCGCAATGTGCTCGCGGCGTTCGGCAAGCGCATCGATGCCGCCGAATGGATGTCCGCGGAGACCAAGGCGCGTGCACGATCGAAACTGGAGGGCACTCAGGTCGGCATGGGCTATCCGGATCGCTGGCGCGACTATTCGGGCCTTGAGGTTCGAAGCGATGATGCCTATGGCAATGCGCAGCGGGCGCTGCTGTTCGACTACCACCGCAACCTCGCCAAGCTCGGCCAGCCGATCGACCGCGGCGAGTGGTACATGAGCCCGCAAACCGTCAATGCGCTGAACGTGCCGCTGGAAAACCGGCTTATTTTCCCGGCAGCCATCCTGCAGGCCCCGTTTTTCGATGCAGCCGCTGACGACGCGATCAACTACGGCGCCATTGGTGGCGTCATCGGCCATGAGATCAGCCACAGCTTCGACAACATGGGCGCCCTGTTCGACGAAACCGGAAAGCTCGACAACTGGTGGACCAAGGAAGATTTCGCCCGTTTCGAGGCGGCTGGAGCGGCTCTGGCGGCTCAATACGACACCTACAAACCATTTCCCGACCTGGCCGTGAACGGTGAACTGACGCTAAGCGAGAACATCGCCGACGTGGCCGGTCTGGCAACTGCCTACGACGCCTACACAATGGCGCAGGCAGGTTCGAAGCCGATAGTCCTGGATGGATTCTCCCCTGATCAACGCGTATTTCTCGGCTGGGCGCAGGCCTGGCGTGGCAAGTATCGGGAAAAGGCCTTGCGCAACGCGGTTCTGACCAATGTCCACGCCCCGGGCCCCTACCGCGCGCAAACCGTTCGCAACATCGATGGCTGGTATGACGCATTTGATGTGAAGGAGGAGCAAGCCCTGTATCTGGTGCCGGAGCAACGGGTCAAAGTCTGGTAGGGCATGCCAGCCTGATCGCAGAAGCCCCGCCTGGGTGGCTCCCGGCGGGGCTTTCAATGACTTCGGCCGGGGAAATTGGAGCGGCCGTACCGCGGCCTGGCTTTTGATGCCAGCAGCCCACCGCTGTCATTAACTGCCTGTCTCCGACGCTTGACCCCGCGAAATTGCACAATCAGGCGGGGTTCTGCGGGGCTGGCGCGACCTTTGCATTGCCATGGCATCGACCTGAATCGATTGCCCCCGTGAGAATGGAATCAGCCTGCACCAACATCGCCGAAGAGCCGGCGCACCTGTCGCCGCCAATCCAGACGGCGGTTGACGCACGTCAGCGCAACGCACTTCTGCTGTTCCCGCCAGGCGTCCGCTTGCCCGAGGGCTGGCAGGCGCCGTGGATCCAGGCTGGCTGGAATGTTTCCAATTGCAGCGGCTCGGATCGCATTCCCGCCGCCCTGCACGGGCCCGGCGCCTCGGCGCTGATTGCGTCTCCCTGGGCCGAAGTCGGCAAACCTTCACTGAGGAACACGGTCGCCCGCGGCCTGAAAGTGCTGGAGGAGTCAACCGGACCTTTGCGCGACATCAAACCGGCGAATACCGCCAGTGCGGCCGGCATGTTGCGACGATCGGACTTCCTTGCCCGCTTGTCACAAGTCATCGCGACACCACCCGAGGCTTGCTGCATTCTGGTTTCGGTGATTGTCGACCAGGCAGCTGCACTGACGACGAGCCTCAAGCGCACCGCAATATTCGAGCTTGAAGAAAAGATCTCGCAACGCCTGGCGGCGGTGTTGCAGAAATCCGATGCGATGACGATCTGGCTCGAGTTCGGATTCGGCATCCTCCTCCAGCGAGCAGACAGCAAGGAAATACTGGAACAGGCCGAACAGATCTGTACCAGCATTGCCAGCAAACCGTTCCTGATCGACGGAGAGCCCCGTTCGCTGACCGTTTCCACCGGGCTTGCCTTGCCGCCGCGCGAATCACGCGGCGACGGCGCACATCAATGGTTCGCCTCCGCCTACGCCGCTCAGGGCATGGCCAGCCGTCACGGCGGCAATCGCAACGAAGGCGTACTCAGCCGCGATTACGAGCCGATGCCTGCCGAGCGCGTCCTGATCATTCGTGAGTGGGTACAGGACGCGAAGTCCGGCACCAACATCATGGTCGAATTCCAGCCGCTGATGCCGATGAGCGCCGACGCGGGTGAACTGTATTCCGTGCACGCCAAGTTGCGTGACTATCGCGACCCGCTGGGTGGCGTCTACCGGCGCGAGTACCTGCGCATAGCGCGTGAAGCCGGTGCCATGATCATGATCGATCGCACCTGCCTGTTCCACGCCTTCGAAACCCTGCAGCAGGAATTCGACCGTGGCCGCAGCACGCGCCTGCTGGTTCCGATTGAACTGGACACGCTCAAGGACCTTCCGTGGCGCTGGTTCGAGGCCGAGTTGAAGCGACGCCGCCACCTTGCCGATCGACTGACGGTAGAGATCGAGGCCAGCCCGGTGCTGCTGGACAAGGACAGCATCAAGCGCATCGTGCGACTGCGCCACTACGGTGTGCGCGTCGGCCTGAGTGACCCGCGTGAACGCCTCGACCAGGTGGAGCTTTGGTCGAAGCTGCCGCTGGACACGCTGCAACTGCAGCACCAGGCCGCGCAGGCATTGACCGATCAGCAGTTCCGCGCGGCCTTGCATCCGTGGCGCTCGAAGGGACGCCATTTGATCGTGGATTCCGTGGAAGATGTCGATGCGGTGTCGCGTCTATCTGCGCTCGGGGTCGACCATCTGCGCGGCAATGCGCTGGCCGAAATCGGCCCGCGGCTCGATTACGATTTCTCGGCGGCCGTCTAGCTGCCTCGAACGACTGACCACCAGGTCAGCTCCGCGCCATCCTGCTACCAGGGCACGGGCTCGCCGGTATTGCCGAGAAACTGGCCGATCGTATTCGGATCAAACTCAAGGCCATCGATGACCTTGAGCATGTTGGCGACCGATTCAGTGACGTCCAGGTCAGCCTTGTCTCCGCCCATTTCGGTCCTGACCCAACCCGGGCTGAGCGCGAGCACGGCAATCCCGCGATCGGCCAGCGCATGCCCGAGCAGACGCACAGCCATGTTCAGCGCCGCCTTGCTGATGTTGTAGCTCGGCGTACCGAATCGCTGTGTGCGTGCGATGGAGCCGAGGCCAGAGCTGATCGAAACTACCTTTGCTTTTTCTGCCAGTCGTGTGGCCAGCGATTGTGTCAGCAGGAACGGCCCCTGGGCGTTCGTGGTGAAGGCCTGATCCAGCGCCTTTGCCTCAACCTCACCGAACGCTTCACCGGGAGTCAGCACGCCCGCATTGTTGATCAGCACGTCGATGACGATTTCGAGCATGCCGATTTCGCGCACGAGTTCGTCGATGGAACGCGGCTCAGCGACATCCAGTGGCAGCACCTTGAGGTGGCCCGGATACTCTCCACTGAGCTGATTCAGTTCCGATGCGCGCGCAGTGTGGCGACAGGCGGCGATGACGCGATCACCGCGTGCCAGAAGCTGGCGAATGAATTCGAGGCCAATCCCGCGATTGGCGCCGGTTATCAGATACTGGGCCATGTCGGTCTCCTCTCGGCGGAAATTACCGAACTTTCGTCAATGCATCCCAGTCTACTCTCCTCCAATTACCAACGACCGTTGCGGCAGAATGCCTGCGCCGCTAGCCTGACCGATCTCGCTGGACGAATTCTGGAAAACCACATGCGCAAGTTGTTTTGCTCCGCCCTGCTGTTTCTTGCCGTTGCAGTCCCGGCGTTTGCCGCCAGCGACAACATCGATATTCCTTTCACGCGATTCACCTTGCCGAATGGCCTGACCGTGATCGTGCACGAAGACCACAAGGCGCCTGTGGTTGCGGTCAGTATCTGGTATCACGTCGGCTCGGCTGACGAGCCTGCCGGCAAGACCGGTTTCGCACATCTGTTTGAGCACTTGATGTTCTCCGGATCGGAGAACCGGGAGGGCAGCTATTTCGAACCATTCGAAAAGGTGGGTGCCACCGACATGAATGGCACGACCTGGTTCGATCGCACCAACTATTTCGAAACCGTTCCAACCACGGCACTCGACATGGCCTTGTGGATGGAATCGGACCGCATGGGCCACCTGCTCGGCGCCATCGGCCAGGAAG
>NZ_JBAWHJ010000469.1:0-1913 GCF_049593775.1 Dokdonella sp.
TGAGGGCCCCGTTCCAGAGATAGATGCGACTGTCGCCGACCCATGCGATTTCGAATTCGTTCTCGCCCACGAGGCGCATGGCTGCGATGGTCGTGCCCATCGGCAGGGCTTCGCTGCGCCGATTGGAATGACGGATGATTTCTTCGTCAGCAAGCTGGACTGCACGTACCAGCGGCGTGCCCTTGTTGATCTCGGCAATCAGGGTGTCCCGCGCGATGGCGCTGGCAACCTCGCCGTGCTCGTGACCGCCCATGCCATCCGCAACCAGCCAGACTCCCATGTCGGCATCGGCATAGTAGGTATCTTCGTTGTGCTCGCGACGCAAGCCGACGTGCGTACTGTGGCCGAATTCGATCATGCGCAGCCGACCAGTCCGTTGGGAGTATCCCGGTGGAAAATCACTTGCTCAACCTTCCCCTGCTGAGGTTGTCTCGTGACTGGCATCATGCCGCGCCGGTCATGCCGGGCGCAAGCCCGATCGACAGTATTGCGGGGATTCGAGCAGTGGTGCCGAAGGCGAGAATCGAACTCGCACTCTGTTGCCAGAACCGGATTTTGAGTCCGGCGCGTCTACCAGTTCCGCCACTTCGGCGCGGGGGCGCGGAGTATACGCCAGAACGATACCCCTGATTCAAGTCCCGGATCGCTTTCAATGCGTCTGATCCAGTGAAAGTTGGCGCTGGTCACGGTCATACCAGTTGTCCCTTACATTCCTGAAAACAGCGCAAGAAGTCATCGGCCCGCGATAGATGTGCAGCGAAACGGCAACGGCGTCGTCACTGGGATTGCGAATGGTGTGGTACTCGTGCGGGGGAATCAGGCTGCCCGCGGATCCCGGACCGGCCAGCATGGTTCCGCGTGATTCGAACCGGTACAGCCCTTCATCCTGCTCGACGAGTTCGTATGGGGTGACTTCAATCTGGCCATGCCAGACGCCTTCGACGCACCACATGCCGGAATGGTCGTGGATCGAGGTGCCTTGTCCAGGGCCCCAGGTCATCGCTATTACGCTGTAGCCGAGGTCTTCGCTGCAATAGATTTCGCGGCGAGCGTAGTGATCGGCTTCCGCCTCGAATACGCAACACGGAAGGGTGACGGAGTCGTCACGCATGAGGCTGCACAAGGTTTGTCTCAGCGAATCGGTGATTGCCGTGGTGCAATCCTTTCGAACCGCATCGTCGAGTGCCTCGACGAGCTTGCGCGAACCTGGAAAATCAAGAGCTAGCATGATCCTTGGGACTCCTTTACGTTCCATTGCCGGGCCTGTCGCCTGCGTCGGCCCACATCAACAGCCCGATTCTACAGGGACGCCATGAATGGCGCGATCTTGCCGCCAAATCCTTCGGTGTCGACCAGGAAAGCATCGTGTCCCTGCGGGCTGTCCAGTGCGACGAACTCGACATCCGCACCACCTTCACGCAGCCCTTCTGCAATTTCCTCCTGCTGCGAAAGCGGAAACAGGATATCGGTACTCACGCCGATGACGAGTGCGCGCTCCACGGCAATGCTGGCCAGGGCGGCTCGTGCGTTGCCGTTGCCATGTTCTCCAATGTCGAACCAGTCGCTGGCTCGCGACAGGTACAAATAGCAGTTCGGGTCGAAACTGCGCACGAAACGTCGGGCGTGTGCGGCCAGATAGGACTCGACCTGGAACTCGACGGCAAACGGTTCGTCGTCGCGTTCATCGGAGTCGAGGCGAATGCGGGCGAACCGGCCGACCCATTCCATTGCCGAACGGTAGGTGATCACACCGAGCTTGCGCGCGATGCTCATGCCGGTTTCAGGATAGTTTTCGTCGTCGTAGTTGCCGAAATTCCACTTTGGGTCGAGGCGTATGGCTTCGCGCTGCAACGAGCGTATGGCAATCGCGAAGGGCTGAGCCTGCGGCGCTGTCGAAATGCTGAGGTGTGCAC
>NZ_JBAWHJ010000470.1:0-20158 GCF_049593775.1 Dokdonella sp.
GTGGCACTCGGTGTGGGCATCGGCGTCGACTACGGAATCTATATTTTCGCCAGGATGAACGAGTCGCTGCAGGCCGGAAAGCCACTGACCGAAGCCTACTTCGCGTCGCTGAAGACCACGGGCATCGCAATCTTCTACACAGCGCTGACTCTGGCAGCAGGCGTGGGAACGTGGGTGTTTTCCGATCTCAAGTTCCAGGCCGACATGGGCGTGATGCTGACCTTCATGTTCGTGGTCAACATGATTGCCGCCATCGTGTTCCTGCCTGCACTGTGTCGCTGGCTGTTGCGACCGAACGAGAAGGCAGCCTGAGTCATCCTGAACAGAAGGCCCGGATCGACCAGCGTCGATCCGGGTTTGTAACTAGTTCAGCGCTACGTCGAACAGGCTGCCCACCCACGCCGTGGCTGCCATCGCCAGCGCACTCCACAGCACGACTCGCAGCGAGCCTCGCACTACCGGAGCTCCGCCGGCACGCGCGGCCATGGCACCGAGAATAGCCAGGGAGGTCAGAGAAGCCGCCATTACGACAGGCATGCGATAGGCGGCAGGTGCCATCAGGATAGTTCCCAGCGGTAACACGGCCCCGGTTGCAAAGGCTGCCGCCGAAGAAAGAGCCGCCTGCAGAGGTCGTGCGCGCAATTCCGGGGTGATGCCGAGCTCATCGCGCGCATGCGCAGACAGCGCATCGTGCGCCGTCAGTTGCTCGGCGACCTTCGCGGCCAGCACCGGATCGAGTCCGCGCTTCACATAGATTCCCGCGAGTTCTTTCAGTTCCTGCTGTGGAAACTGTTCGAGCTCGTCCTGCTCGACGCGTAGTTCTGCATGCTCGGCGTCTGCCTGCGAGCTGACCGAAACATATTCCCCCGCTGCCATCGACAGGGCGCCACCGACCAGTCCGGCCACGCCGGCAACAAGCACCTGGGTCTGGCTTGCATTTGCTGCGGCAACACCGATGACCAGACTGGCCGTCGAGACGATGCCGTCATTGGCGCCAAGTACGGCGGCACGCAGCCAGCCGATGCGACTGGTTCGATGTGTTTCAGGCTTGTGTGCCTGCATGTGCCACGCCTCTGGTAGTGTTTCGCGGTGGACCGGATCGAATCTCACGGCCTGCATGCGCGTATCAGGTTGAAGGTAGCCTGCGCTGTCAGCCAGGCCGTCAGTAGCGAATGTTCATCTTCCTCATCAACTTGCCGGTCAGCCACGCGGGACCAATCAACAAGTAGGCAAGGTCGGTAAAGAAGGATGGTCTAGCGCCTTCGATCAAATGCCCGATGAACTGTCCGATCCAGGCCAGCACGAAAACCGAACCGGCTATCCAGAACATGCTGGTCGAGCCAACTGCACGATAGAGCAACTCGCATGACAGTCCGAACACGATGAACACCAGAAGCATGGCCGCCCCGACCGGACGTGACATTCGCCAGTAGAAGGCGAACGCACCCACGATCGCCAGGCCGCACCAGAACCCCGGGCGACCGATAGCGTCCGGAACCGGAATCGCCCACAGGGCCGCCATCACCGCCCACAGGATTGCTGGTACACACACCCAGTGAATCGCCCGGTTGACGGGGTTGCAATGATCCTTGCTGTAGTTTCCAAACCATTCATTGACAGTTCGCATGATTCGTCCGGTCACCTCGCGGCATAGTTGGGCGTGTCGTGATCCAATACTAACGGATCAACGCGAGCAGTCCGGCAGCGAGCTGCACAAACGGGTCGTTCGTGCTGATCCCAAGCCGGCACAGCCGCCCTCAGTCCTGGGTTGTGTCGGCGCTTCCGGAAATCTTCAGCGGCTGCAGTGTCGAGCTGTACCACTCGGCCACCCTCCCTTCCCTGAAGAGAATCCAGGATGGGCCGTACAGCCAGCGCTCTCCTTCACGCATGACCGGCGCACCGTTGATGCGCAACACGGCATCCTTGTCCATGCCAAGTCGGATGCCTTCCTTGCCGAGAGGCGGTTTCGACGCCATGAAGGCCGGGGTAGCCCGTCGCACGTCATGAGAGTGCTGAACTTCCAACGGCGCTTCGGTGGTCTCCAGCGGCAGCAATCGCCACGCGAGTACGCCGGCCACGACGAGCGCAAGGATGATCCAGCGCAGACGGCGAGATCGCACAGGACCAGGCACCTCCACGGCAGGAACCGCTACTTCAGGAGCCGGACTGGCGGGCGGCACGAAGGGGGTACTGGCGCCAGGCAGCCGACCGTGCCGACGATGAAACTGGATGCCGGCTTCGTAGAGTTTCGTCAGCCTTTGCAGATGCTCGGTGGCCAAATGCTGAGAAATCGCGTCGTCTGCATCCAGCCGATCGGGATGGACCATCGAAACACGCCGTCGATACGCGCGCTTGAGATCATCGATGTCGGCTCCCGGCTCAAGCTGGAATTCGCGATACAACCGCAGAAAATCGATGCCCTTGGACATGATGGATATCGCGTCAGGCCAGCCTGATGCCAGCCAGGCGTTGTAGCGCCTCGGCATATTTCTGTGCCGTGCCCTCGATGATTTCCTGCGGAATCGACGGGCCGGGCGCCTGCTTGTTCCAGTCCAGGGTTTCCAGATAGTCACGCACAAACTGCTTGTCGAAACTCGGCGGGCTGATACCCACGCGATATTCGTCCGCCGGCCAGAACCGCGACGAATCCGGAGTCAGCATTTCGTCCATCACGTAGAGCTTTCCATCTGCGTCAGTGCCAAATTCGAATTTCGTGTCGGCAATGAGGATGCCGCGCTCTGCGGCGAAGCGTGCGGCCTCACGGTAAATGGCAAGGCTTGCCTCGCGCACTTGTTCAGCCAAAGCACTGCCTACCTGACCGACGACCGTGTCGAAGCTGACGTTCTCATCGTGGCCGCCGACTGCAGCCTTGGTCGAAGGCGTGAAAATCGGATGAGCCAGCTGCTCGGCCTGAGCCAGGCCAGCGGGCAACGGAATGCCGCAAAGCGCGCCGGTTGCCCGATAGTCCTTCCAGCCCGAACCAATCAGAAAACCGCGCACGATGGCCTCGAAGGGGACCGGTTTGAGGCGTTTGCTGATCACGCTACGACGGGCGTAGAGGTCCACATCAACGCCGGCCGGCAACACCTCCTCGACGCGCCGGCCGGTCAGGTGATTCGGCATGACGTCGGCGGTTCGCGCGAACCAGAAATTGGACATTTCCGTGAGCATTTCGCCCTTGCCCGGTATCGGATCCGGCAGCACCACGTCAAAAGCGCTGAGCCGATCCGTGGCGACGATCAGCAGCTGATCATCAGGCAGGGCATAGACATCACGCACCTTGCCACGGTGAATCAGGTCGAGGCCGGGTAACTGGGACTGGGAAAGCGTCGTGGGCACGGAAGGAATTCCATAAAACGGCAGCAGGGTCCAGTTTAACCTTTGGACCACGAGTCAGCCGTGTAAAATCTTCGAATAGACTGTCCCGGAACCTTACGCATGCTTCGTTGCACCCCGCTTTTCCACCGTTGTCCGTCGTGCGGCATGACCCTGAATGCCTGGCCCTGCGGCCCGCTGCCCCGGTTGGCTGACGGCTTGCGCAGACGCATGCGCGTCGCTGCGCCGGCCCAGACGGAGTGCAGCAGCACGTGAGCATCTTCGGCAAGGTCGTTGGCGCCATCCTCGGCCTGATCCTGTTCCGCAACTTCGTCGGTGTGCTGATCGGCGCATTTGCCGGGCATCTGTTCGACCTCAGCGTGATGCAGAAACGCGCACCGGCGCGTGCTTCGTCATTCATCGAACCGCTGTTCGCCTTTGCCGGCGCACTGGCCAAGTCGGATGGTCGTGTTTCCGAACTCGAGATCAAGGCAGCCGAGGCCCTGATGGATCGACTCCGGCTTGATGCCGACATGCGCCGCATGGCTATCGATCGGTTCAACGTCGGCAAGGCGCCGGAATTTGACGTTCATCTCACGGTGGCGGAGCTAAAGGCATGGGCGCGCGGCCGGCGCGATCTCGCTTTCCTGCTGCTCGACATGCTGCTCGACCTCGTCTACGCGGAGGGCACCCTGGCTGCCAACAAGCTCGGCATGGTGCGCAAGCTGTGTTGGGCACTGGGTGTCAGTGACATGGAGCTTGGCGCAATCACCGCGATGAAGGGCTATGGCCAGCGCTATCAGGGTCCGCGCGGCGAAGCGCCCGGGCAGCGCACCTCGCGCAACAGCGTGCCCACCGCTGACCCCTACGTGATCCTGGGCATCACCCAGAGTGCCGAGCCACGCGATATCAAGCGTGCCTACCGCAAACTCATGAGCCAGCACCATCCGGACAAACTCGGCAACGTGCCCGAGGAACTCAAGCACCGTGCCGAATCACGAGCGCGCGAGATCAACACCGCTTACGAGCGCATCAAGAATGAACGCGGTTTCACCTGAGCGTCAGCGGTTGGACGTATCGTCCGGTTCGTGCGAGATTCCCCTGCACCCATTGCAAGTGAGGTAGGTCCGATCATGTTGCGGAAAAATACCACCCGGCCAAAATTCCATATCGCATGCCTTGCCGTCATTGTCGCCTTCGGTGCAGCGGTCGGTTGCAGCAACGGTGCTTCCGATCCTGCCGGCGCTGCCGATCCTTCCGCAAGTTCCGGCGAAGCGAAACCGGCGGAGAGGCGATCGAAATCCACCGAAGACCGCGGCAATGCGCAGTTCAACATGGCTGGATCAACGTGGAAAGGCGAGCGTGCAACAGCACGGCTCAAGGGCGACCGCCTCAAGATATCCGCCAGCCATACGACCCGTGATGGCGACAAGATGAAGCGCGACTCGCTCGGCCTCAATATCTCGGGCTTCAATGGACCCGGCAGCTACACGGCCGACATGGTGTCGATGTTCGTGCGCGTCAGCATCACGATTCCGAAGGAAGAAGGCGACGCCGAGGCGGGTGCATCCAAGATGCTGTTCGATGCCATCGGTGACAGCAGCAACATCCGCCTTGCCAACGCGAAGGTGGAGGTCACGTCGGTCAGCGACGGCTACGTCGATGGCCGTTTCTCACTGGAAATGCCAGGTATGCCCGACAAGTCCGTGACAGAGGGGCAATTCCACGCCCGCCTGCGCGAATGATTCAAGTGCAGACAGGCGCGTAACCCCGATTCTGCCAAGGCAACCCCACCCGGAACCCGAATCCCTACACCATGCCCAGACAATCCTGCGTCATTGCTCCATCCATTCTGTCCGCCAATTTCGCCAAGCTCGGTGAAGAAGTTGATGCCGTCCTTGCTGCCGGTGCTGATTGGGTGCATTTCGATGTGATGGACAACCACTATGTGCCGAATCTGACGATCGGGCCGCTGGTCTGCGAGGCGCTGCGCAAGCACGGCGTCACGGCACCCATCGATGTCCATCTGATGGTAAAGCCGGTTGACCGCATCGTTCCCGATTTCGCCAAGGCGGGGGCCAGCCTGATCAGCTTCCACCCCGAGGCGTCTGAGCACATCGACCGGACCATCCAGCTGATCCATGCCAGTGGTTGCAAGGCCGGGCTGGTGTTCAATCCGGCGACCCCGCTCAATTATCTCGATCATGTGCTGGACCAGCTCGATCTGGTCCTGATCATGTCGGTCAACCCGGGATTCGGGGGTCAGTCGTTCCTGCCCTCGGCACTGGACAAGTTGCGCAAGGCCCGCGAGCTGATCGATCGAAGCGGTCGCGACATCCGCCTGGAAATCGACGGCGGCGTGAAGATCGACAATATCGCGGATATCGCCCGCGCTGGAGCCGATACGTTCGTTGCGGGCTCTGCGATCTTTGGCAAGGCTGATTACCCTGCGGTGGTCTCCTCCATGAAATCGGCAGTGGCCTCGGCCTGACGCTGCTGCGGTTTCGCGAACGTCGCTACGCGCATACCATCGGCACTCGGGTTTCCCGAGCGCAGGCGTTAGAATCGAAGGCTTTCGCGTGCCGTGGAGTGCCTGATGCGTCCTATTTTTCCTGTTGCCGTCCTGATCCTGGCCGGCAGCGCCTTGGTCCAGGCCATGCCCGCGGGCAATTCGCGCCTGCTTCGCTTCCCGGATATCTGCGCCGAGTCGATCGCCTTCGTACAGGCTGGTGACATCTACGTCGTACAAGCGGCAGGCGGAACTGCATTGCGCCTGACATCGCACGCGGGCCAGGAGTTGTATCCGAAGTTTTCGCCGGATTGCCGATGGATCGGCTTCTCGGCCGAATACGACGGCACGCGCCAGGTCCATGTCATGCCGGCCACCGGTGGCAAGCCGCGCCAGTTGACCTGGTACAACGACGTCGGCCCGCAACCGGTTCGTGGCGGCACCGACTACCGCGTGCTGGACTGGACCCCGGATGGAAAGAATCTGCTCGTGCGCGCCAACCGCGTCGGAACGGATGATCGCGGCGGCCGACCCTATCTGGTACCGGTAGATGGCGGCATGGAAACACCGCTGGCGGTGCCCGAGACTGGCGGTGGCATGTTGTCGCCAGATGGCAAGACCTACGTGTACACCCCGATTGATCGCGAATTCCGCAGCTGGAAGCGCTATCGCGGTGGCCGGGCCCAGGATGTCTGGACTTACGATCTGGCCAACAACACGTCAAAGCGCCTGACCGACGATCCGGCCACCGACAACCAGCCCACCTGGGTGGGCGACACGATCTATTTCACCTCCGATCGCAACTACACCATGAACCTGTTCGCGATCTCACCCGAAGGCGGCGAAGCGCGTCAGGTCACCGAGTTCACGGACTTCGATGTGCTCTGGCCGAGCGCGGGCAAGGATGCGATCGTTTTCGAAAACGGGGGCGCCATCTGGCGCTTTGATCCCTCGACCTCGAAGGCCAGCGAAGTGCCGATACGGGTCACGGGTGATTTCCCGCAGACCCTGCCGACCTGGAAGAACGTGGCTGGCCAGGTCGAATCGTTCGATCTCGATTCCGAAGCGGGAACCCTCGCCTTCGCGGCGCGCGGCGAAGTATTTCGCTACAGCGGCACCGATCCGGAGATCCGCAACATCTCGCGAACGCCGGATGCGCGCGAACTGGGATTGACCATGGCGCCGGACGGAAACTCGATCGCGTTCCTGTCCGATGCCAGCGGCGAATACGAACTCTATTTGCAGTCATTGGCAGGTGGCACGCCGAAACGCCTGACCCGTGATGGTGATGTCTGGCGATTCCCGCCCGTGTATTCACCAGACGGCCGCCACATTGCCTACGCCGACAAGAAGCAGCGTTTGCGAATCGTCGACGTCGATACTGGCAAGACGCGCGATGTCGACAGCAGTCGCGCGGAAGACATCACCGACTACACATGGTCGCCGGACGGCCAATGGTTGGCGTACACGGCGCGCACCGGCGCCAGCCTGGTCAGCAGGGTCTGGCTGTATTCGCTGGCCGATGGATCAAGAACACCCGTCACCGCCGAATCATCGAGTGCATTCAGCCCGGCATTCGATCCTGAAGGTCGCTGGCTCTATTTCCTGTCCGATCGCGACTACCAACTGCAGTTCAGTGCCTACGAACAGAACTACCTTTATGCGGACGCAACGCGGGTCTACGCGGTAAGTCTCGCGGCGGCCGGTCCGTTCTTCTACCGTGATGCGGAAAAGCACGCCGCAGCGGAAGAGGGAAAGCCGGGCAAGGATGCGTCGACGCGCAGCATCAGGATAGACACCAAGGGCATCATCGGGCGTGAGCAGGTGCTCAAGGCGGGCAACGGAAACTTCCGCAAGTTGAAGGCGAGCGCAGAAGCAGTATTTTTCGCAGCCTCGCGGGGTGGGCGCGACGACGGCAGCTTCGAGCTTCGCATGCTCGGACTCGATGCCGACAGCGATGTGGTGATCGCAAAGGGACTTTCCGATTACGCGCTGGCTGCGAATGGCAAGCAGGTGCTGGTCCAGTTTGATGGCAAGTTTGCGCTGCTCGATACCAAGGCCGATCAGGATCCTGCCAAGAAGGCACTCGACCTCTCGGCCATGAAGCTGCTGATCGACCCGTCGCGCGAATGGAATCAGGAATTTACGGATGGCTGGCGCATTCTTCGTGACTGGTTCTACGATCCGGGCATGCACGGCGGGATCGAGCGCTGGAACGCGATTCGGGACCGCTATCAGCCCCTGGTCGCCTATGTCGCAACACGCCAGGACCTGGACTATCTGTTCCAGGAGCTGGTCGGCGAACTCAACTCCGGGCACGTCTACGTACAGCAAGGCGACCAGCCGAAAATGGAACGCACGCCCGGGGGCTTGCTCGGCGCCGAAATCATCCCGGGCCCATCGGGGACGTACCGTGTCGAAACCATATTTGGCGGTGCCGACTGGAATGAAGGCAAGCGCTCTCCGCTGGCAGAGCCCGGGGTTGACGTGGGCGAGGGGGATTACATTCTCGCGGTCGATGGCGTTGATGCGGGATCAGTCACCAACTTCTATCAGTTGCTGCAGGGCAAGGGTGGCCAGAAGGTCAGCCTGCAGGTCAATTCCCGGCCCGATGCCAAGGGTAGCCGCGAAGTGCGCGTGACGACACTCACCTCGGAGTACGATTTGCGTTACGCCGATTGGGTCGCCTCGCGTCGTGCCATGGTCGATCGACTGTCCGATGGCCGTATCGGCTACATCCACTTGCCGAATACGGCGGTCGCCGGCAATCGCGAATTGTTCAAGGGCATGCTGGCTTATGCGGACAAGGAAGCCCTGATCATCGATGACCGCTACAACGGCGGTGGCTTTATCCCCGATCGAATGATCGAACTGCTTGCACGCAAGCCGCTCAACTACTGGAAGAGTCGCGGCCTGGATCCGCAGGCCACGCCGATGCTGTCGCACAATGGTCCCAAGGCCATGCTGATCAACGGGATCTCGAGTTCCGGTGGCGACGCGCTGCCCTACTACTTCCGCAAACTCGGCCTTGGCAAGCTGATCGGTACGCGTACCTGGGGCGGCTTGATCGGAATCTCCGGCAATCCGTCACTGGCCGATGGCGGCACCTTGCTGGCGGCGACATTTCGCTTCATCGATACGGATGGACAGTGGGCCGTCGAGAATGAAGGCGTCAGTCCCGATATCGAGGTCATCGATCGTCCGGAGCAGCTTGCGCAGGGCAAGGATCCGAGTATCGAAGTCGCCGTCGGCGTGCTTCTGGAAGAGCTGGGCAGCAGTCAACGCAGCATTCCCGTGGCACCGCCGGCACCGACACGGTTTGGACAGCCATCCGGGCGCTGACCCGCGCGGGTACTGGACAACAATAGGGCTGCGCTATCCTGCGCGGCCCGTTTCCCGATTCTGGAGTGGCTGCCGATGCAGTGTTTCGTCTACAAGAGTCTGCGCAAGGCCGAGACCTACGTTTACCTTCGTGAAGCGGACGGGTTCGAGGTTTTGCCTGCACCCATTGCCGAACAGCTTGGTACGCTGGGTTTCGTGATCGAAATCGAGCTGTCTTCCCAGCGCAAACTCGCCCGCGAGAACGTTGATGCGGTCATGATCAACCTGCGTTCACAGGGCTATCACCTGCAATGGCCGCCGGTTGCCGAGCGCGAAGAACAGGCGTGAACCCTGCTGAAGGCCGACGCCTGTCCAGCAGCCCGAGCGCAAATGCGCCGCGCATCGATATACTCGTCGTATCGCGGCTCAGGCCGCGGCCTGGTTGACAATGCCTCACGACATGCCGAAAACCGCCGCCCGCCCCCGCTCACTGCTGATTGGACTGGCCCGGTTCATTCCGGCCATCTTCGTATTCGCCGCGGCCATCCTGTTCGATGATCCGCTGGTTCTGATCCTGCTGCTGGCCGGAAACGCCCTGATGCTGACGGCGATCTGCGCCGGGATCGGGTTCGACATGGATCTGGGCTTCAGCCGCAGCGTGGCACGTCGCGGCCTGACCGGATTCGTCATGGCCAGCCTGTACACCATTGTGGTGGCCGCATTGCTGGCGGTGCCCGCGTGGTGGCTGGTCAATGATCCGACCCTGATGGGTGCTCTCGGACTGTCGGCCGCCCTGCTGATTGCCTTGCTGCTGTTGTGGCGACTGTGGCCGGCGTTCGTGCTGCCATTCGTCTGGGATGATGCCTATCCCGCCGAAGGGCGCGGATCGTGGCTGCTTGCCGCATTGCGCCGATCCATGGCATTCGCCCGCCACCTGACCGGGGAACATGAATTGTTCTTCAGCCACGGTCTCATGTCGGGGCTCTCCCTGTTGGTCATCAGCGTCGGTGCGCTGGCCATTGCCACCCTCGGAGCCGGGCTTGCCATCGAACTGCGCATTTCCGCGATCATCGTGTATGCGTTCGTGATCGTGCCGCTGGCCTATCTCACTGTCGCAACACGCTGTGTCAACGCCATGTTGACCGATGCACGCCTGC
Organism: Dokdonella sp.; assembly: GCF_049593775.1. GTDB lineage: Bacteria > Pseudomonadota > Gammaproteobacteria > Xanthomonadales > Rhodanobacteraceae > Dokdonella. The sequence continues at coordinate 10,303 of NZ_JBAWHJ010000470.1, forward strand.
AGCGCTTGTCGGCTCAGCGCAAGGCGGAGGAATTGGCCGATACCCAGGCGCGGGTCGAAACGCTGCCGGAAGACATTGGCGTGTTCGAGGCGAGTGCCGCACTGCTCGAGGCGGCACGCTCGGGCCAGGTCGACCGGGCACTCGCCGCTCTCGAACGCGGTGCAAATCCCGATACCGTTCCGTTGATTGGCGAGCGCGACCAGCGCAGCGTACTCATCCACGCCGTGATCCTTCCCGATCTGCGCCTGCTTCGCGCCCTCATTTCCACGGGTGTTGATGTAAACCGCAGTCATGGCGGCATGGCACCCCTGATCGCGGCGACGCGGGACAGCTTTCAGGGCCGACCCGATGCCATCATGACCTTGCTCGCGAACGGAGCGGATCCGGCTGTCACTGACGATGACGCCAACACCGCGATGCATCACGCTGCTCTATGCGGAGAGCCGATCGTGGCCGCCCTGCTGCTTGATGCCGGCGTACCCCTGGATGCAGTCAACGGCGAAGGAAGGACAGCGCTGGGCATGGCCTGCGCAAATGGCAACTGGCCGCTGGCTGCATTCCTGCTGGATCGGGGTGCCGCCGTTGATGTCGATCATTCACAGCCTGCTCTCCTGCTTGCCGCCAGCGTGCCCGAAGATGATCCGGAAGGGGTCAGGATGCTGCTCAAGCGCAAAGCCAGGGTGGATGCGCGCGGCCTGCTTGATCGCACACCGTTGATGGCGGCCGCCATGACCGGCCACGTCCAGATTGCCAAGGCACTGCTGGGCGCGGGTGCTCAGGTCGAATTGCTGGATCGCAACGGCGCCAACGCCTTGATGGAAGCCGCACGTTCCGGTGCCGTGGAGATCATCCGTTCACTGGGCGAGCGCAAGGCCGATCCGGATCGGGTCGATGCATTGGGCCGAACCGCGTTGATGATTGCCTGTGGCACGCGTGCGGGCAACGAGGAGACCGTGCGCGCACTGCTGGCGATCGGAGCCGACAGGAGCATCGTCGCGGCAGATGGCCGGCGTGCAGTCGATCATGCTGCGGCCAGCGGGCGCTGGCCGATCGTGTCACTGCTCGATCCTGCGTTCACGTTGCCAAGCAGCATGGCCGCCGAGCCTGTTGCAGATGACTCGCGCGCGTCCCATTTGCTGGATGCGCTGCGCTTCGGCCACTGGAACGTAGCGGATGAATTGCGCGAATCCACCCAGAGCCGGCCGGTCGCCGAACTTGCGAGGCTCTATCTCGGGCTGATCGAACCCGGACATGCGCAGGCGCGCGACTGGATCTGCAATCTCGGACTGCCACCCGATGCCAGACTGGACAACGGCAAGCTGTTGACCGACGCCTTGCTTGATGGCTTGCCCGGGACAGGCGATGCACTGGCCCAACTGGAGCAGCGAGGTTTTCCGATTGGCGGTGCTTCGTCGGTGGCGCGCGTGTTGTCAATTGCGCCAGCCGGCCCCGAAGGCGATGCGATGTGCCGCCTGGCCGGGCGCCTGATGACTCGTGGCGCCGACTGTTTTGGCCGCGCTTCTGGTGACGCCATGCCGCTGCATCTTGCCTGCGCGCTCGGTGATGCGGACCTCGTCGCCCGCCTGCTCGAAAGCGGCAGCGACGTAAACGCCCTCGATTCGCGTGGCCGGATGCCTTTGCACTACGCCTTGAAGGCTCCCAGTGCGGCAGCGATTCGGGTCTCGCGCGTACTGATCCGTGGTGGTGCCGACCCCGAGCGGGCTTCGGCCAATGGTGAAACTGCGCTCGGCCTGGCCTTGTCGCGCGCCGATCGCGATCTCGTCTACTGGCTGAACTGGCCTCGCTGGCGCCTTCCCGGCCGTGCATTGCGCGGTGCGGATCTTCCGTTTGCTGCCGCGGCTGGCGACATTGATGCCGTGGACAAATTGCTGGGATTGGGCTTTTCCGTCGGCAGTGTCGATGCGCAGGGGGCGACGGCATTGATTCGTGCCGCCGGTTCGGGATTCGCAGCCCTGGTGGTGCGACTTCTCGACGTCGGTGCCGATCCGAAGCAAGCATCCTATTCTGGCGCCACCTGCCTTTCGGCGGCCGTCGCGGCACGCCGGGAAGCCGTCGTACGCACGCTGCTGCAGCATGGCATCGACGCCGATCAGCGCCTGCCGGGCGGAGGGACCCCGCTGATGATAGCGGCGGCACTCGGCTTGCCGCGGTTGGCCGAACCCCTGCTTGAGCGTGGCGCGGATCCGAATGTAGCCGATGACCGCGGCAATACTGCGTTGCAGGCTGCGGCGCAGTTCGCCTTTGAAAGTCGCGACACGGGGATCTCCGCGGAGCTTCTGGAAATGCTGCTGCGCCATGGCGCCAGCATCAGCGCGCGCAATCAGGGTGGTCAGGATGCGCTGTTGCTTCTGCTTGGCGCACGCGCAGAACCGGGAACCGCCTGTGATGCGCAACACCTCGGTCATCTCGCGACGCTACTGGTAGAAAAAGGTGCCAGTGTCGATGGCGGCGACCAGCGCGGAGTCAGTCCGCTGCACGCCTGCGCGATGCATGGATTGCTCGGCGTTGCGCGTCTGCTGAAGTCGCACGACGCACCAATCGACCAGCTCGATACCCTGGGGCGCAGTGCCGGCGAGATCGCGGCCCTGCTCGGCTATGTCGATGTCGCCAATGAACTGGGCGTCGTGCGCAGCGCGGTCCCCAGTGCGAGGCTGACCTTGCGCAATCGGGTCAAGGATTGATTGGGATTCGGGATAACCAGCCTTGGGCTGTGGAAAGCCGGGATTCGGGATTCGGGATTCGCAGAGCTGATATGGCGGCGTCTTGCCAAATTTACTCCACACGACAGACTTCCGGGCTTGATGCCCAATTTTTGACTCGAAGCGCTGCCGCAGCCGGAAAAGCACGGATCGCTCCAACTTGCGACTTTGCCAATCCCCAGTCCCGAAGATCAAATCCATGCCGTTGAGCTACCATTCCCTCATGAACAAGCCCTCCACAACCCATTTCGGATTTCGCGAAGTTGCCGAGAGTGACAAGGCGCGTCTGGTCGGCGAGGTGTTCACCTCGGTGGCGCGCAAGTACGACATCATGAATGACCTCATGTCATTCGGCATACACCGATTGTGGAAGCGCCACTTTGCCGCGACCAGCGGTGTGCGTGCGGGCGATGCCGTGCTCGATCTGGCGGGTGGAACGGGTGACATCGCTGCATTGTTGTTGCCACGGGTCGGCAGCGACGGGCGCATCGTCATCGCCGACATCAATGGCGACATGTTGCGGGTCGGGCGTGATCGCCTGATCGATCGTGGCCTGCTGCGAGGTCTCGACTTCGCTCAGGTGGATGCCGAAGCCCTGCCGTTTCCCGACCGCAGTTTTGATTGCGTGACCATGGCCTTCGGCTTGCGCAACGTGACGCGCAAGGACAGGGCTCTCGCGGAAATCCATCGCGTTCTCAAGCCTGGTGGCCGTGCGCTTGTCCTCGAGTTCTCCACCGTGCGTGAGCCGTTGCTCAAGCCCCTGTACGACTTTCATTCGTTTTCGGTGCTGCCGCGCCTCGGCAAGCTGATCGCTGGCGATGATTCGAGCTACCGCTATCTTTCGGAATCCATTCGCAAGCACCCTGACCAGGAAACCCTGAAGGCGATGATGGAGTCGGCGGGTCTGGAGCGGGTCGATGTTCGCAACCTGTCGGCCGGCATCGTCGCCATCCATCGCGGCTACAGGCTCTAGGCAGGAGCGGCGCAGTACGCGCAGCGCCTTCGGGTCGCGCAACGGGCGCGGATCATCGGCCGGCACCTGCACGCGGCAGGCTGGCGATGAAATCGGAACGTCGGAAATAAAGAAGTCGAACGAGGAGCGGGTCGCATCCTGCGAACCGTTCTCCCCTCGTCCGACTAGGGGGACTCGGGTGAGGGCATGGCCACTCACTGGAGACCAGCATGCCTGCGCCGCCGGGTCACCGATAGCTGTAAGTTCTTACAGCTTGACGAATCGCGAAAAGTATGATTCGAGTGCTCGCAACGGCTCTCTCACCGAGCCTGCCAGACCGCGCAGCCCACGCGCTGTCTTTGGAAAAGGCCGGAATTCGCTCAGGAAATCGCATCACAGACTTCCGTCCAGCGTTCAGGCGGCCGACGAGATTTGCATGCAAACAACTGTTACAGGATGCTAAAGCGCAATGAGCTGAAGGGCGAACGCTTTTGCGATGGCTTGCCGGCGCCCGAGCACGCCGAGCTTGCGGGCGGCGTTCTGGATATGGAAAACGACGGTCCGCTCGCCAATCCCGAGCAATTGCCCGATTTCCCAGCTGGTCTTGCCTTCAGCCGCCCAGCGCAGGCAATCCTGTTCGCGTGAAGTCAGATGCACCTCTTGCTGCGCCGACTGGCACAACAGGCGATGGTTGGCCTCATGCATGAACGAGGCAAGCAACTGGAGGTCGCCCAGGTGACGCAGGTTCTCGCCCGCCTGAGCGTTGTTGTCGGTCGCCACCGAGATCATGCCCGTGTGACCACCGGGACCGTGCAGGGGCAGGCCAATGCCTGCGCGCAAGCCGTAATCCGCTGCTTCACGGAAATAGTCCGTGATAAAGCCTGCGCGACGCGCACGCGGATCGGATGCCCAAAGACATGGAGTGGAGCGATGACGACAGTGCTCGATGACGGGATCGAGTTCGAGATAGCCCTTTCGCTGGTAATGAGCATTCCAGGCGGCCGGATAGGTGTTCAGGCGGTCCGCAACCCTATGGGCAGCGCCAGCGCCGGTATAGACCCAATTATCGAAGCCCAGCCTGCGAACCTGGCGACTAGCCTCCGCACGCAGCGTCTCGGCCGAGTCACACTCGAGCAAGCACTGCAGACTGTCCCATTGGTCAAGCATCATCTATCCCCCTTCAGAAGAATATACGCAAATCAGCGGCACAAGTCCGCACACCGGTTCGCGAAAACGCATTCCGTGCCGCGAGGCGCCCGCGAGAGCCTGGCCGAGCGGTGGCATACTGGCTGGTCTGCAACGGAGGAATCATGAAATACCTATTTTTGACCTGTTTCCTGTTTCTGGCTGCCCCGGCCGTCCATGCCGAGGTTGATCCGCACAGCTATGCCGAGCCGTCGAAAGTGACGATGACTTCGCTCGATCTCGACCTTGAAGTCGATTTCGCCACACAGAAGCTGATTGGAACGGCCGAACTGACCCTCGACTGGCACGACCCGGATGCGCGATCCCTGATTTTGGATACGCGTGACCTCGAGATCGAATCGATCAAGGCCATTGATGCCCAGGGCCAGGAGCACGCGGCGATTTTCAGCCTCGACCCTCGAGATCCAATCTTCGGTTCGGCCTTGCGCATTGCGCTGAAGGATCAGGTTCCCGTCGTGAGCATCCGCTACCGGACATCACCCAAGGCGTCCGGCCTGCAATGGATGACGCCACAACAAACAGCCAGCAAGAAGCAGCCGTTCATGTTTTCGCAATCGCAGGCCATCCATGCGCGCAGCTGGATTCCGCTGCAGGATACACCCTCGGTGCGCTTCACCTATAGCGCGCACGTCAAGGCTCCCAAGCCGCTGCGCGTGGTCATGAGCGCCAACAATGACGTCAAGCACCGCCTCAATGGTGACTACCGCTTTGTCATGAAACAGGCCATTCCGTCTTATCTCCTGGCGATCGCCGTGGGTGAACTCGATGTGCGCGTGACCGGCCCACGTACCGCCGTTTTCGCGGAACCGAGCGTGATCGCCGCCGCTGCCAAGGAGCTCGAAGACACCGAAAAGATGATCGAGACGACCGAAAAACTTTACGGTCCGTATCGCTGGGAACGCTATGACATCCTGATTCTTCCGGCCAGCTTTCCGTTTGGCGGCATGGAGAACCCGCGTCTGACCTTTGCCACGCCGACCATCCTGGCCGGTGACAAGAGCCTGGTCGGCCTGATCGCCCACGAGCTCGCGCACTCCTGGTCCGGCAATCTGGTGACCAACGCCAGCGCCGAACACATGTGGATGAACGAGGGTTTCACGACCTATGTCGAAAACCGCATCGTCGAAGAGCTGTACGGCAAAGAAGTCGCCACCATGCAGTTGGTCGTCGACGATCAGGAGCTGCTGGTCGAGATGCAGGACATAGCGCCAGATCAGCAGCTGCTGATCACCGACCTGGCGGGAATCGATCCTGATGAAGGTCTGTCTGGCGTGCCCTATGACAAGGGGCGCTGGTTCCTGCGCTTTCTTGAATCACGCTACGGACGCGACGAATTTGATCCATTCCTGCGTGCCTATTTCGACCACTATGCGTTCCAGAGCATCACCAGCACCGAGTTCCTCGAGTTCTACAGCGAGAATCTGGAGAAGAAGCACCTGGGCAAGGTGAGCTCGGCCGAAATTGATGCCTGGTTGCACCTGCCGGGCATTCCGGCAAATGCACCGGTTGCCCATTCGGCGCGCTTCGACGCAGTCGACAAGGCTGCTTCCGATTTCATTGCCGGGGATCTCGCAGCCACGGATATCCAGGCGAAAGACTGGGTGACACTCGAATGGCTGCGTTTCATCAACGCGCTGCCGGAAACGCCCGAGCTGGCACAGATCAAGGCGCTTGACGATGCCTGGGACCTCAGCAACAGCGGCAACGGCGAGATTGCGTTCCGTTGGTACGTGGCTACCGTTCGTGCCGGCTACACCGACGCACGTCCACAGATTGCCGCCTTCATCGAGCGTATCGGTCGACGCAAGCTGGTCGTGCCGATCTACGAAGAGCTGGCCAGGACCCCGGATGGCAAGGCCTTCGCGATCGAGGTCTATGCAAGGGCAAAGCCCGGCTATCACCCGTTGACCCAGGGTAGCGTGGAGAAGGTGCTGGGGCTCTAACAGCCTGCTGGACTCTTCCCGACAGCCGCAAGGTGCTGGAAATTCTCCCTCTCCCCTCGGGAGAGGGCTGGGGTGGCATCTCCATGGATGGAGGTGGTACGCCTCCATGAATGGAGGTGGTAGAACCGTGTCGGGAACAAACGGTCGAGGGGACGGGCGAAGCTGGAGTTTGAAGCACGCGCGTACCCCCATCCGCCCCCGGATCGAGTCCGGGACAGACTCTGTCGGGCACCTTCCCCCGAAGGGAGAAGGATTGGTTGTTGTGAGCCACCGCAAGCCTTGCCTTGCACGACGCGCGATGACAGCCTGTCGGAGCCTACACTGCTGCCGGCTTACCCCATGAAATCACTGCTACTGACACTCGCTTTGCTTGTCGCCGGCTTGCCGCATGCTTCCGCGCAGATACTCAGCGAGCGCGAACAAGCACGTGTGGTCGACGAGATCCTCGCCGAGCGGCTCGATACCTTGCTGCCGGTGTTGATGAAGCGATCAGGCATCGACATGTGGATCATCGTTTCACGCGAGTACAACGAAGATCCGGTACTGCGCACGATGTTGCCGGCAACCTGGTTGAATGCGCGCCGACGTACGATCCTCGTGTTCTTCAACAATCCGGAAAGCGGCGCGATTGAGAAACTCGCGGTGGCGCGTTACAGCGTCGGCGACAGCATCAAGTCGGCCTGGGACATGGAGAAATTTCCCGACCAGTGGCAAGCCCTCGCCAATATCGTCGAGACACGCGATCCGAAGAAGATTGGCATCAATGAGTCTGTCGACTTCGCCCACGCTGACGGTCTGGTGCGCACCGATTACACGGCACTCTTGAATGCCTTGCCCGAGCGCTACCGCAATCGATTGGTATCTGCGCAGGATCTCGCCGTGGGTTGGCTGGAAACGCGTACGCAACGCGAGTTGCAGATCTATCCGCAACTCGCGCGCATAACCCATTCGATCATTGCCGAAGCCTTCTCCGAGAACGTCATCACGCCTGGCATCACGACCAGCGACGATGTGGTCTGGTGGCTGCGCCAGCGTGTCAGCGATCTCGGCCTGGATACCTGGTTCCATCCGACCGTGTCGATCCAGCGCAACGATGACGAGAAATTCGATCAGCTGAAAAGCTTCATCGATCATCCGGCCGGCGAAATCATCCGTGAAGGCGATTTGCTGCACGTGGACTTTGGCATCACCTACCTGCGCCTGAACACCGATGTGCAGGAACACGCCTACGTACTCAGGCCTGGCGAGACCCGGATGCCCGCAGGCATCGCCGCCGCGTTCACTCGTGCCAACCGCTTGCAGGACATCCTCACCAGCGAATTTGCTCTCGACCGATCGGGCAACCAGATACTGGCTGCTTCACTCGCCAAGGCGAGCAAGGAAGGCATCAAGGCCACGATCTACACCCACCCGCTGGGCAGCCACGGCCATGCCGCCGGTCCGACCATCGGCATGTGGGACAAGCAGGAAGGGGTTCCCGGCAGTGGCGATTTCCCGATGCATGCCAACACCGTCTACTCGATCGAACTCAGCGCCGCGTCCGAAGTCCCTGAGTGGAACAAGGAAATCCGCATCATGCTCGAACAGGACGGCGCCTTCGACGGCCAGCAGTTTCGCTATCTCGATGGCCGCCAGACCAGCCCGCACCTGATTCCGAGATTTCCCGCTGTCGCGGACTAGCGAACAAGCGTGTGTTGCGTTGAATGCCAGATAGTCCGCAGAGGCCGCCTATGCTTGCGCTATTGCTCCTGCTTTGGCGCGCACGACGCGCGCTAAAAGGGTCCCGTCGCACGTGGCGAGGCTGCGCAGGCGACTGCATGGATGCAGGAGGTAGAGGCCACTCTCGCGCATCCTGCGCTCGCGGCATTCGCACATCCATGTGCAGCACAACGCATGGAGCAGTTGCCGAAATTGTCCGAAGGATGGCCCACAGGACGTGGGCCAGTTTGCTGCCAGCACACGGATGTGCTGTCAGCAAACCCCGGAGCTGACTCGTGCACCTGAAGCACAGGGACTGTGCGTAAGGCGCGTGCGTGGGGTGGCCTTCTCTTGACACCGGGCTCCTGCCCTCCGCCCTGCGGGCCGGCTCCGCCGTTCGCGCTGCTCCTGCGGCGCAGTGGCTACGCAAGAGAAAGTGACTCGCTCGCTGAAGGCGAGTGAAAGCCATTTAGCACTTGGACTCAGTCCGCACTCGTCCCCACGGCAACGATCGGCGAATCAAACATCCCCACCACACTATTCCGACCCAATACCATGAACGTACAAACACCAAGCACCGTGCCGTAGGGAATACCAAAGCAGGTGATCGCCGCGATCACCTGCACGGCGATCCGTGACCGCCGTTGGCGGATCCGCGAAGCGGCCCAGAATTTCGCCAACGCCAATGCAGCCACCACGAGAAAGAAAACCCCGCCGAACACACCGATGATCGTGCCGACAAACTCGGGCGGCACGTCAACCGGCTTCGCACTGTCCTGGGCGATGCCGGCGAAGAAGTGGTTCATGAACAAGCCGATCCCCGCGTACAACAAGCCCATCAGAGAGAACAGCGCGGTCATGACACCTGAGAATACATAGCCCAGCGAAAGCAGCCGGAGATGTTCGGCGTCAACGATGGGCTGTCGCGAATCGTGCTCGGTCATGATCTGCAAGCTCCACGGGTTCAGTGTCGTACAGGGTTGCGCGGTGCCGACCCGGCGACTCTGAAGTGTCGGGCCGGCCCCATCCTCGCATGCCGGCACGGTCAACTTGCAAACGCTTGCTCATGTCGGCATTGCAAGCAAATTATTGAAGGTCCCAGCCTGGCTTGCCACGCGGTGGTATCGCCTGTGGCACCGGCGGTTTCACCGGGTCACTGGCCATCTTCTTCTCCAGCAAGTTCAGGGCAGCATCCAGTTGCGCATCATTGCCCTTGAACGTCGCCACCGGTGCGTTGACGACGGCGATATCGGGGGACACGCCGCCTCCCTCGATCAACCACGCTCCGTTGCTGGCGGCAAACTGACCGAATTCGGCGATCCTGGCCACGCCACCGT
>NZ_JBAWHJ010000471.1:0-11933 GCF_049593775.1 Dokdonella sp.
GACCAGCAGGGCCAACTCTTCCTCATCGAAGAAACCGCTCTGCTCGGCGTATATCGTGAATAGCGCGACAACCTTGCCCTCTGCACTCAGCGGCAGCACTACCAGCGATCCGAGTCCGCCCTTCAACGCATCGTCGCGAACCATGATGCGCGGATCGGAGGCGATGTCGTTGACGACACTCACCTTGGCCGATACGAGAACCTCTTCCTTCGTGCGGCCTGCCAATCGAACTTCCCACAGCAGACTCTCGAGCTTTTTCCGGTACTCGGGCAACTCGCCCACCCAGGCTACGAACGGAACGACCAGCCGGGATTCCTCCAGCTCGCCTATCCAGGCCAGTGGGAAATTGCCTCGTTCAACCGCAATTCGACAGGCCTCGCGCAGAAGCCGCGCACGATCGTTCTCGCGGACGATCAGCTCATTGATTCCGCTCAGTACCGAGTAGAGCCGGTTTGCTCGCTCGATCTTGAGCTCGGACAACTTCCGCTCGGTAATATCCCTGACAATCGCGAGAAGATTGCCGTCGGGCATCACGGTGACATGGATGTCTGCATCGAAAGTCGAACCGTCCTTGCACCGGAGCGCCCACTCCTGCTCAAAGGCCACGCCCGAGTGAATCAGGTCCAGAGCTGGAGTGACTCGCCAGGCTTCACTCTGCTCGATGATGTCCGTTGCATGCAAGCCAATCAATTCCTGCCTTGTATAGCCGAGCATTCGACAAATGCTCTGATTGGCATCGATGTAGTAGCTCTCTGGGTCGGCAATGAGGATGCCGTCGGGTGCGTAGTCGAACAGGGTCCGATAGCGCAACTCGCTTCGCCGAAGGGAATCCTCACCGAGACGCACGGCTTCTTCGGCTTTTGCGTGCCTTGCATCCTTTACGAACTTGTCCAGGGCAAATGAAACATCGGCGGCCGCCTCGACCAGAAGTGCGATCTCTTTCGCCTGGAAGAGGCCAACCTCTTCGGCGTAGACACTGATGAACCCGACAACCGCATCATCCTGGCGTAGCGGCAAGGTAGCCGTGCTGCCGTAGCCGGCCAGGTCCGCAACCGCGCGCAGTGGTTGCAGATCGGACACCCGCAGATCGTTGCATACGTCCATCCGCCCTTCATTCACCACGCTGCGGAAGGGCTCCGGCACTGCCGGAAGATCGTCACGGTGCCCGGCCAGCCATTCAACATGGCCACCCTGGTCGCCGTACTTCTCAGCTATCTCGATGCGGCGGCCACCGGGATCTCCGAGGCCAATCCAGGCGGTGCGGAATCCGCCTGATTCAACCAGCACCCGGCAAATTTCGGCGAAGAGTGCATCGCGATCATGGATTCCCACGATAGCCTGGTTTACCTGGCTCAATGCGGAGTAGAGCCGCGAGATCCGCAAGATTTCGCGCTCATGTACTTTCTTCGCAGAGATGTCGCGTGCAACCTGGGAGAAGCCAACGACCTCGCCCCTCGAATTCGTCAACGGAGAAACGGTAACTGACGCATCAAAGAGCTGGCCGTTCTTGCCACGGCGCAATGAATCATGCTGTTCCACGCTGATGCCTTGCACCGCTTTCGCCAGCACTGCACGCTCCTCCTCCCTTCGATCCTCGGGAACCAGCCGTAGCAGCGAAGTCCCGTTCATTTCGTCAGCCGTGTAGCCGTAAGTCTGTTCCGCGCCCTTGTTCCAACTCGTGATGTTCTCTCGCATGTCCAGGCTGATGATGGCATCGCGGGAAGATTCGACGATATCGGCCAGTTGCCTGGCGACCAGCTCTGAACGCTTGCGCTGCCGGTCGGCCCTATCCAGCAGGACTGCCGTACCCCAAACCAGCGCAGCTACGAGGATCAATATGGAAGTGGCAAACAGCCCGGCGCCTCCTTCCGTTCCGAACCATCCTGCCGACTGCCCCTTGAGGCGAATCCAGCCGACCAGGTAGGGCAGGATGATCGCCACGGCAATCAGTCTGCGCGCCAGCCAGCCGCCTGAATTTTGACTGCGCAGCAAGGCCAGCAGCCCTTCGTCCGAGCGCAGGCACAAACAACCCACACTCAGGATCGCTATCGATAGCGCTGTCAGTATCGACATCTGCGTATACGGCGTGAGCGCCTCGCCGCCAAACAGGTAGGGTGTGAATCCGTGGATGCCTATCAGTCCGGCGATCAGGGCGAACGCCTGGAAAAACTGGAAATCACTGCGAAGCAGTAGCAAGCTGGCCCCGATCATGGAGATTCCCAGCGCCGTCGCGAATGACATGCCAGCCGGCATCTCGCCAACAAGAAGCTGCTCGCGAAATCCCAGGAGCGCAAAGTCACTGCCGGGGCCGCTTTCTGAACCGGCAACCGCGTTGAGAAGCCCGAGCAGACCGACGATGACGACCGCGACCGCCGCAAGCTGCGTTGGCAACAAGCGCATTTTGGCCAGTGCAGCCCGCCCCACGGAAGCAGCGCTGGCAAGCGACACGCCGGCAAGGAGCACGGCAAGAATCGTCGCGGGTGACATTTTCGGCCAACCGCTCACCACCACCCCCTTGAGACCGGCGATATCGAACAGCCAGCCAATCAGGGCAAGCGCAGCCGAGGACAGTGCGACCAGAGCGGAATACCGTGCGCAACTTCTGCAAACTGTAGCGGGCATTTCCCTTTTCCCAACCGGAGCGGCGTCAAGCATTACCTCAACAAGATACGCTTGCCCAGCCCAATAGACACCTGTCCCCCTGAACGCAACGCATCATGCGACCGGACAAGGGCAAAGTTGTTCCTTCTTGCAGCATCGAACCCGACGGGGCCATCCGCCTGCGCTCACGGATCGCTTCGCAGGCCTGCTGAAAGCGCGCGTCGGGGCGACGGTGGCATCAGGTGCCCGCCGTCGTCGAACACACGCTTTCGCCACAGCGAAACCCGCAGGCCGGGTCGAAAACCTGGCCGCTGTCGCAGGGCCTAACCGCGCTTGAGAAGCTCGCGCAACTCGATCAGGGCAGCGTTGGCGCGCGAAATGTAGTTGGCCAGGACCAATGAATGGTTGGCAAAGAAGCCGAACGGGGAACCATTGAGCACCATGGGGCTGCCCAGGGGCTTCTGCGCCTCTTCGATCTCACGGATAACCTGATCAAGGCTGACCATCGCATTCTTGTCGCGCAGCACCGGGCCGAAGTCGACGCGAATGGCTTCCAGTTGCTCGCGCAGTGCCCACGTGTAGCCTCGCGCCTCATAGAAATTGTCATCGATCTCCAACCAGGGCGTCTTCACGATTCGCGAGCTGGCCGCCGGCTTGGATTGTTGTGCGTTCGGATCGTTGGCCAGGTCGGTATCGATACGCATCTGGCCTACGCTGGCCGACAGGCGTTGCGAAAGGGATCCCAGGCGGGTCGAAACCACCGACAGATAGTCGACCAGGTTGTCTGCTCGCGCATAAAACTGCGCGTCATCGTGATCGTTGTCCGCCAGGCGTCTTGCGTAGCTCTCGATATGACCCATGCCCTCTCGATACTGGCTTTCGGAGCTTGGCAGCAGCCAGCGATCGTTTGGCGAACTGATAAGTGGTTCGGCCTCCTGAAGATCCTTGTCCTCGGTGGATTGCGTCTGCGAGCGGCTGAATTCGTTGCGCAGCGCGCGGGTAAGATCGCGCGACGCCGTCACGACGCCGAATTCCCAATTCGGGATGTTGTCCATCAGGACGCCGGGTGGCAGTTTGTCGTTGCTGAGGTAGCCGCCGCGCTTGTCGAGCATGATCTGCGTGCTTTCAATCAGCGCCGTGGCCGTAGCGGATCCGACCACGACCGGCTGCTGCTCGGTCGTGGCTCGCGCCTGGGTCGCCTTGACCGGATCGAAATACGCCGGCTCCGTGTCCCACCACCACATCATGGCAAGGATGACGAGCACACAGGCAACGATCAACACCAGGCCGCTGCGGAAAAACCATGGCGAACGACGCGGGGGATTGGCAGAAGAATCCATGTGGCCTCCATTGGCTCTGACGGGACGAAGGCCGCTCTCGCTTGAGGGTGGCATCCGTCGCGTGTTTGGCAGAGGTCTATCTTCGCACGAGCGCCATGAACGAATGCGCATGGCGCCCGATGCGGCAACCCGGGGGTTGCGAACCCGGCCAGCGTGACGGCGGTTCGACTCGCCCCGAAATCCGGCATCAGAGTGGCGGGGCGAATCCATCCCCGAACACGGAATCGTCAGTGCAGGTCAGCGTGCGCACACCTGTCGGCCCCTCGGAAATGGCCAGGATGTCGTTGTCGACATCGACCCAGAGCGCCTCGCCTGAAGTCTGGCGTTCACCAATGAATCGCGGCTTGCCTGGCACACCAACATCGTAGGTGCGCAGGCCGCCATATTCACCCGCCGCCACGTAGAGACGGTCGTTGCGCACGGCAATGGCGTTTGGAACGGCTGGCGAGGTCGGGATGTGCGCGACCTCCACCGGTGCTGCGGGAATCGACACATCAACAATGCGGACACCTTCCTGAGCGGTTGCCACGTAGATCATCGTCGCCTCCATAGCCAGATCGTTGATGAACGAGGCGAACTGGATCTCGCTCAACTGCCGGGGCATTGCCGGATTCGATATGTCGACGATGAACACCCGACCGGACTGTCCACTGACAACAGCCAGATTGCCATGGACCGCGACTCTGATCGCACCATCAGCGGCCAGCTGGAAGGTACCCAGCTCCACTGGCGATGCAGGATTGGTGAGATCATGAATCTTGAGTCCGCTGAATCCCCAGGTCGCGAACAGCAGGTTGCCCTTGCTGTCGAGGTCGAGCAGCACATCCGGAACGGTGATCGTAGAAATCAGCCGGGTGCCGGCCGGGTCTGCAATGTCGACCACTTCGAGCTGACCGTAGCTGCCAACGACTGCGTGTCCATTGATCCACTCCACGTCACTGGCATGGGTAGATCCGGACTGGAATCCACCCGCATATACCGGGTGCCCCGGATCACTCAGGTCCAGGATGCCGAGGCCACGTTCGCCGTTGGCAACGAGGATCCTGTCACCGGCGATGCGCACTTCCGCCGAGAGCGCGAAGAAATCCAGGCTATCCAGCTCTTGCGACACCAGCGGATGGCTGAAATCGATCGAGCGCAGTCGCGAGTTGAATTCGAGATCGGGCAGGACGAACGTGTTGGTGCCGAGCATCGCCAGACCGTAGACGTTGACGGGATCGCTGCCCAGAGTGACAGGCGCGGCCGGATTGGCGATGTCGTAGACCACCGTTCCTCCATAGCCATCCGCAACCACCAGTTGACTGGCGCCCCGCGGCTTGACCACATGGGCGATGGCCGGCGTGTCATGCGAGCCAATCAGGGTTGGCAGCGTCGGTATCGACAGATCAAGGATATCGAAGCCGGCACCGCGCCGCGCGACATAGGCACGGCTACCCTCGACATGAATTCGGGAAGCCAGGGTCGAGCCCGCAAATCTCCCTGCGTAAACCGGTGCGCTCGGGTTGCTGATGTCGACGATGCTGACCCCTTCATCATCGTCAGCCAGATAGGCGTAGTTGCCGCGCAACTTGAGGTCGAAGACAAATCCCGTGCCGGCGGCTGCGGTCATGCCAAGCATTGAAAGGCTGTCGGGGTCAGTGATATCGACGACGCCCATGCCGACATTCCGGATGGCAACGTACAAGCGGTTACCTGCCAGCTCCATTCCGTACGGTTGCAGCCCGGCAGCCAGCACCAGGCTGCCTCGCAGCATGGGTGCCGAGCGATTGCCGATGTCGACCAGGCGAATGGTCGACCTCCAGTCTGAAAATGCCGCCAGGTTGCCGTCCGCGGACACTGCAATACTGCGTACCGGATCCGAAACAGATACTTCACCGAGCCGATCGAGCGCAGCCGGATGAGTAGCATCAATCAGGGTCAGTACCGCTCCGTTGCCAACCAGGAGCAGGTTTTCGCCGTTGCCGGCCCAGGATTCCACCACATGGCCGGGACCGTAGGCCCAATGCCCTTGTACAGGATCGCTGCAACTCAGCGGCCTACCTGCCGCGACGGCCGAAAACCAGGCCAAGCCGGCCAGAAGACTGGCTCCACGGCCAAGAAACAGGCGCCAGTCTCCCATTCGGGGGACGACACTGATTCTCATATTCGTGCTCCGGAAGCATGGGGAAGCCCCATCTCACGGTGCCCTGACGGCGCCGGAAAGACATGCAAGAACAAGGAAATTATTCTTCAAGTTTCCTTGACCGCACCGGACTTCGCCGCACTTGCGCCAATAGCAGGACTCAATACGCGATGGAAGAGGGCATTCCGCCGATCGGGAGCCCACGCTCGTCCAGTTCCAGCCTGGCGCTCTTGCCCAACTCGCCTTCTCCCAGTTCCGCGGCACGCAAGGCGAGCAGTTCGAAGCCGGCCTCGCGGGCCCGCTCGGCCACGCGGCCCAGGGCCACTTCACGCTCGTCGCTGCGCATTGCTGCGCGCAAAAGCTCGGTGCGCAGGGTCAAGAGTGCATCCGGATGAGCAACCAGTTCCTTTTCAAGCTCGTCGAGAAGGCGCTCGGCAGCCTCGAAGCGCTCTTGCGCCGACAACAACCCTGCCAGCAACACGCCGGCCTGGACGGCTGCATTGGCATCGGACGCTGCCAGCAGGGCGCGGCGCAACTCTCGCGCAGCCTGTTCAGCGACTGCCAGGTTGCCCTGCCGGGCCGATAGTTCGGCCAGATCCAGATCACTCATGCGTACCCAATCCTCGAGTCCCGCTGCCGCGCGCAATTGACGCGCTTCGCGAAAGCTCGCCTCGGCACTCTCGAACGAACCGCGCAACGCGAACAGGTGAGCCCGCGCCGTCGCAATGGCTGCGCGGCGCTGGGGAGCTACCTTGTCATCCATGACGATGCTGTCCAGCAACTTTTGCGCAGCGTCCGGTTCCGCGCGCAGGATCAGCAACTCACTCAGGCTGGCCGCCACCTGCAGTCGAAAGTCCGTCGCTCCGATGGCACTGAAGCCATCGAAGGCCTCACGAAACCGCTGCTCGGCATTCGCAAGCCTTCCGGCGCGCCTGTCCTGCACGCCAAGGTTGAACTGCAACCTCGACACGTCAAGTGTCGCACCCAGTTCACGGAAGGCTTCAAGCGCGGATTCGTTGGCCTCGCGTGCAGCGTCAACGCGCCCGGATCGGGCATAGAGGACAGCAAGATTGCCAAGTGTCGTCGCCTTGCCACGCCGATCACCACCTTGCTCAAACAGCTCTGCTGCTTTTTCCCACTGCTCCTGTGCATCCGCCGCACGTCCGGAACGCGCCAGCATCATGCCCAGATTGTTGCGTACCGACGCTTCGCCGGACTGGTCATCCGCATCGAGGTAGGCGCGCAATGCCTGCTGGGCCATCTCCTGTGCAGCAACCTGATCGCCGGCGTGCTGGCTGGCCACCGAGAGCACATCCATGGTGCTGGCCAGTTCACGCGGATCACCCAGCGCTTCCTGTTCTCCGAGCAGGGACTTGAGCGAATCAATTGCCTGGCTGCTGTCCCCTGCTGAACTCATGACGAAGGCTGCTTCCCGCCTTGCGCCCAGTTCCGTACTGCGCTGGCCGAGCGATGCCGCCCGCTTCGCTACGGATTCAAATCCTGCTATCGCCTCAGCGTAGCGGCCATCCTCGCGCAGCAAGGTGGCTGCGATCATTTCACGGCGCAGGGTTGCGCCCGGCCACGGTGTCTTCTCAAGCAACGCATCGACCAGCTCGAGATCACTCCGTGCCGCCGCGACTTCCCCCAGATATTGATGCGCCACTGCCTGCTCGAACAGCGCGTCCACGCGGGCGTGGTCATTCTCGGCCAGCTCGACCGCCTCGATGGCGGCAACCAGGCGTGCAGCATGATCACCACGCATACCGACGAGTCGAGCCTGCATCAGCGCGAGTCGACTGCGATCCAGCCGCGGCGATGTATCCGCTTGCATCTGTTCAAGCACGTTGCCGGCTTCGGCTACACGCCCGGCGCCCATCAAGGCTTCGGCCAGCCGAAAGCCGGCATCGGCATCACCACGATCCAGCTGGTGTAGTGCCTGCAGGGCGTTGATCGCATCGGCACGTCGATACTCAAGCGTGGCGGCGAAGGCCTGCACGCGCAACTGTGACGTGCGAGGCAATGGTCCGGATAGCTCGGAAGCTTGTTTCGCGAGGATTCGGGCCTCGGCCAGCTTTCCTGACCTGGCCAGGGTATCTGCGAGGCTCGTCATTGCGGCGACGGAATCAGGCTCGCGATTCAGCACCTTTTCGAAATGCATCCTGGCATCGACCAGGTTGCCCGCATCCAGCGCATCGAGACCCAGGGCATACCAGGACCGTGCTTCAGGCTCTTGTGGCCGGCTATCGTGCAGGATTTCCTGAGCGCGCATGCTGCCGCTCGTCAGGGGATCATTTCCGAGATAGCCACTGCGCCAGGCCCAGAACGCAAGCAGGCTTGCGACGACGACCAGCCCTCCCAGCGCCGCTCCCCATTGCAGCGATCGCGGCCGGGATGACGAGCCAGGGGCATCAACCATGCTTGCTGAATCCTGCGCGGCCTCGGCCGACGGAGCGGCATCGGCTTCGTTGGCATTGTCGATCACGACGGGTTCGATGAGCAGGCAATATCCGAGCTTGTGCTTGGTCTCGATGATGGCCGAGTTTCGTGCTGAATCGCCAAGTGCCTGACGCAATTCGCGAATCGACTGCGACAGCACGCCGATGCTGACGGCCTGACGTCCCCAGACCCGATCGAGCAGTTCCTCATGGCTGATGACGCGCAGCGGATTCTCCAGCAAATGCCGGAGCACGCTCAGAGTGATCGGCCGCAGGGCGATTTCACCCTCGGGGCCACTCAGCTGGGCGCGGTGCGTATCGTAGATGAAGGAGGCGAATTGGTAGTTCATGCAAGGATTCTAACCGCCTGCCTACCGAAAAGATGTCTAGTGGGTATTGGTGGGGGTCCGCGATCCCCCAACCGAGACGAGACGTCGAGCCAAAGGATGCCGCACCGTGGTCGATGGAAGTACGACTGCCAAGCTGGCTGGCCAGCAACAATCGATGTTTTCGATTTTATCGATGATCAGGATCGTCATCAGCTCGCAAGCACGGCCAGCTCAGTTCGATACGACGAGAAAAATACTCTCGAGATCTTCTTCCATGGGCATGTTTGCCAGCGACGGGACTTTTCCGGACTGGCTGCTACGCATGATCGGAATGAACCACTGGCTTGCGACCGATGCCGCGGTCGGAATGGACCCGATACTGGATGCGCACCAATGCAATACAGGCTAAAGACAGCACAGTTGCCACGTCGATCCCGCGTCAAGGCTTCAGCCAACCGCAACGCGCCTTCCGGCGAACTCCGCTGCGGACACGTCTCATGCAGCAAACTGGTTGTGCAGTTGCCGGTAGTAAATCCGATGCGGAAGCAGCATTCAATTGAATCACAAAATGCGCATGCTGCTTCCATCGCCTTATGGATACCAGCGCGATGACCTTTTGCCGGCGGTGGCCACGCAATGGCTGGCTTGTGGATGGTGCCGCGTGACGCCGTTCAAGCACGCGAATGGGCACGTATCGGCAAGCTCGCACAGGATTGCGCCAGGCTGGCACGCGGGGATTGGCTTCGCGTTCCAGCCGGTGAGTCGCAGGCATGGCTGCACTGCAGCGAACTCCAGCGATATCCGGGCTAGAATGCGACTCAATACCTGACCGCCAGCTCCAGCATCGAACATGCTCGCCCTTCCCGATCAACCAGTACTCGACAAGATCCGCCTGATCGGCGGCTGTTCACGCCTGGACCTGAACATTGAAGCGCCGCGCCTGCAGGACGAAGTCGCGCGCTTGCCGGAATCATTCTGGGGACAGAGCGGAGGGCGCGTAGGTGTCCACAATCCGGCCCAGGCGATTTTCCTGCGCGGACATGCGCCCGCCCAGGGAAACCTGCCTATCGACGAGCGCGAAGCACTGGCGCATTTGCCCGCAGTCCGCGAACTGATTGAAAGAATCGTGCCGGCCCAACCCATGCGCTGCCTGATCGCGATGTTGCCGCCGGGCGCGGTGATCGCCCCGCATATCGACCAGGCCGACTATTTCAGCAAGACCATTCGATTGCACGTCCCGATCGTTACCAGTGATGCCGTCTGGATGTATTGCAATGGACAGAGTTATCGCATGCGAACGGGCGAAATCTGGGCCCTCAACAACAGCTCGACGCATGGCGTGATCAATGATGATGACAAATGCGAGCGCATCCATCTGATCTGTGACTTTCTGGCGAGTGCCGAACTGGAGGCCCTGCTGCTCTCCGGGCAGCGCGATCTGGGCGAGCGCAATTTCGCCATCGAATCACGCCTGTTCGCAGCGCGCGGCAAAGCCCGACTGGCATGATCGCGACCGATCGCTTCGTCTACGTCCATTTGCACAAGTCCGGCGGCACCTTCGTCAACGAGTGCCTGATGCGATTCCTTCCCGGAGCCAGGCGAGTGGGATATCACCTGCCACGGTCGCGAATTCCCGAGTCGCTGCGCGCCTTGCCGGTGCTGGGCTTCGTGCGCAATCCTTGGAGCTATTACGTTTCCTGGTTCTCGTTCCAGTCGCGGATGCCACAACCGAACGCACTGTTTCGCTGCGCCAGTGAAAACCGGGCCCTGGATTTCTCCGGAACCATCCGCAACCTGCTTGATCTGGGGAGCGGCAACACGAAGCTCGATCAGGTGCTGGCGATGTTGCCGAAGGACTACGGCAATCAGGGCCTGAACCTGCCGGCATTCGCACTGGATCCCATACGTGACAGCGGCAAGGGCTTCTACAGCTATCTGTATGACTACATGTATGGCGGAGGCGAATCGCCGGCGTCAGTCGGCAAAGTGGAAACCCTGCGCACCGATCTCAGGCAATTCCTGGCCGGCCTCGAGATTCCTTTGTCGCCTGCGCTGACCGAATTCATCGATCACGCGCATCCGCGCAACACCTCCAGCCATCGGTCCTGGCGTGATTACTACGATGATGAGCTTGCCGCACTCGTCGCCATGCGCGACCAGGACGTAGTGAAATTGCATGGCTATCGTTTCGAAGACTAGCCATGCCCGGTAGCCACATCCGCTGAACTGTTGGCGCGGGCGCTATCAGCGCCGCTTCTAAGCCCTGGATGGCTTGGCCGGCTCGCCCTTCTTGCCGAGTTCTTCAAGTAGGGTGCTCATGTCTTCGGCATGCTCCTCCTCGACCGCCAGGATTTCCTCCATGATGCGACGAGTCGTCGTATCGGCATTGCCAAGATAGGCAACGATCTCGCGGTAGCTGTCGATCGCTATGCGTTCGGCAACCAGGTTTTCCTTGATCATGTCGACCAGGTCATCGCCCTCGACATAGTCGGAGTGGCTGCGCGTCAGCAGACCTTCCGGAGAAAGATTCGGCGCGCCACCCAACTGGGTTATGCGTTCGGCGATGCGGTCGGCGTGTCCCTGCTCCTCATTGGCGTGCTCGAGAAATTCTGCAGCAACGCTCTGCGCGTTGATTCCAGACGCCATGTAGTGGTGATACTTGTAGCGCAGCACGCAGACGATTTCCGTGGCCAGCGCTTCGTTGAGAATCCTGATCACCGTCTCGCGATCCGCCTTGTAGCCGTCGGTTACCGCTCCGCGCTCGATATGTTCGCGGGCACGCTTGCGGATGTTCTTGATATCGGAAACGAAAGGTTTGCTTGCAGCCATGGGAATTGCTCCTTGGGTCGACTCGCGAGGATTCCTGGCTGCGCACCTCTCGCGTCACGAGGTGTCCGGAACATGCAGCCCGAATAACCAGCCCAATGGTGCCGATCCATATTGCAGCCTAAGCTGAACGAATGGACCTTTCAGCCGCGAAAAGTCGATTCGGCGCGCGCGCGGATCGCTTCGATCAGCGGCCATACAGCTTCAATCTCGCCCTCATGCCGTCGCCATTTTTCAGCAGCCGGGGCTGACACCGTATGCCGGGAATGAGGCAATTTCG
>NZ_JBAWHJ010000472.1:0-11033 GCF_049593775.1 Dokdonella sp.
GGAATATCGTCAATGAATCTTGTGATTTACTCGGGGCAATCAGCTTGTTGGCAAGCCATTTGATCTCATCTCTGCTGGCTGGTCGCCGGCAGTGTCAGAAATCGAAAAGTGAAGTCAGGAACGACGAATGACATGATGGCCGGGATTCGCAAATTGTTCCAGGAAAAGCCGGCATCTTTTAAGTTGGCTTTCGCCGCGTGGGGGGTAGGGGTGATTGTCGCCGTACCCGCCATCTGGCTGCTCAATAATTTCAAGAACGCCTTCGTTGAGAAAACCATAGGGATTGTGCTGGGATCAATAATTGCAATTGGCACAATAGCCATGTTCTTTTACTTCCTCTGGCAGATGTTCGGCGAAGAAGAAGTGAATCAGGAAAATTCGGGCAATGACAAGGCGGACAAGGAAGTCCGACACACCGAGGAAGGCTAGAGCAACACATCCGAGACTGCATGAAAATGTCCGACGAAAAGACGCTGAGACCCATGTGTTACTGATCGCAGAATCAGTTGAATCAGCCTCCAATGCTCTACATTGTTGTCGCGAACAAAGAGTTGTTCTGCGGGCAACCGGACTTTGACGTGCTCCGTAGGCCCGCGCGCGAGCTGGGATTCCTTGCGCGGGGCTACCTTGTCCAGACAAACGATTCGGCCGACACATTGTCGCCGAATGTACCCCTGTGGCTGTCAGTCGAATCCGTCCGCAAATAGCACGTCCGTCAAGGTCAGGCAGCTCGGCGTATTCGCGGCAATGCGAGTGCGCACCTGGGTAATGTGCGTTGGATGAAACTCCTGCACATTGGAGCCGCAACTGCTCGGGCTGACATGGCAGTAGCTCATGAGAGTGCCCTTGGGTGCGCCCGGGCCAGACGCCGGGCAGCTGGTTGGACCCGAGTAGCAACCCGTTCCAGACGTATTGCATTGATCAATCGTATTGCTGGATGTCGGATAGCTGCCCGTCGTGGCGCTACTGCAATGCGTGTGTGCGGCACCGAAGTTGTGGCCGAGTTCGTGGCCGACGATGAATGCAGTGTTGGCTACGCTAATGGCAGAGTTGGTGAATATCTGGTTGGTGCTGTAGCTGCCGCCGTTGCCGGATGTCCTGCAGTAGGAATTCACCCAGGCGATACCCGACGCCGAGTTGCCGCTGGATGAGTTCCCCGACAGCAACATGGCAAATGCACGGCTGACTGCGGATCCGCCCGAGCTGTAATTGGCCTGCCAGTAGTTGCCGAACTCCGCCAGCATGGCCGACGAAGCCGGTGAATCGGTATTCGTGTAGGGATCGGTGGCTACGCGCAGAAAAGTCGTTCCTTGCAGAAGGCTCACGTCCAGGTCGCGCTGGTACATCACGTTCATCTGGGCAAAAAGAGTAGCGATCCAGGCAGTGGCATTCGCGGTGTTTCCGCTGAAGCGCTCACTCATGAACGAGACATCGGTATCGACGGCGACCACGGCATAGCGCAGGGCGCCTAGCGGAGAGTTGTCCTGGACCAGGTGATCAAAGGCGGAAGGCGCGGCATTCGGATTGGGCAGCGAATCTTCGTTGGTCGGGTATTCCAGTGTGATGCCCGCTGGCACGGCCGATTCCGCACTGATCGCGCTGAACTGCCAGCCATTCTCGATGCGCCGGCTCTGCACCTCGAAGGCGCCCGAAGGACTGGAACCTGCACCATACGGCGGATCGGCAAGGTCCGGATCGAACGAGAGGCCGACACGTGTGGTGCCGTCCTTGCTGTAGCCGATCAG
This sequence comes from Dokdonella sp., assembly GCF_049593775.1. Classification (GTDB taxonomy): domain Bacteria; phylum Pseudomonadota; class Gammaproteobacteria; order Xanthomonadales; family Rhodanobacteraceae; genus Dokdonella. Next base: position 1,746 of record NZ_JBAWHJ010000472.1, read on the forward strand.
ATGAATGCGCTGGCTGCGAGGGATCTCGTGCTCGCCCTGATCATCGACCACGACGATGCGAGCATCCGGTGCATAGACTTCGATGCGCTTGAAGTCTATGGCCGTGAGCACGCCCGGACCGGCCGGAAATTCCGCAACTTCAACGGATTGGCCGGGCTCAAGGTTCTGCAAGCGGGCCAGTGATCCGGCGTCGAAGCGCACGGCTCCTGTTTCGGCGGCCATGGCCGCAGTCGCGGCGAACATGAATAAACTCAGTGCAATCAAACGCATGACGAAAATTTCCTGACTACGAAAAGCGTCGCCAGCATGCCCGTGGGCCAGCCGTCGCGCTGTGATGCATGACCCAAGCCGGCTGCTTGCCAGCTCAAGATCAAAGAGATTGTAGTCAGACAGGCGGCCATGTGCCTGGCATTTTCGCCAGCAAAGCGGCAATCGGGCCCAAAACGGCGACGATCGGGGGGCGTTGAGCCACGATCGGAGAAGTCCGCGCGTGCCCAGCCTCGGCAAGAGACGGTGCGGGTTGCCCTGGAGTCAGGCGAAGAAGGCGACAAAAAAAGGGCGCCCCGAGGGGCGCCCTTTGCATGGATCAAACGCGATCCGATTTTTACTCGTCAGCTCCGATCGATGGAGCCGTCGCAGAGCGCGGATCCCCGTCGAAATCGTCGGTCACACCCACGATCGGCGTGCCGGCTGCTGCTACGGGGCTGCCTGCTTGCAGGTGCAGGTTTACCGTGGCCGATGTGCCGGTCGGATTGACGAACAGCGGATTGACCGCGACGCTGTTGGCATCCAGCCCGGCGGCCATGGGGCCGGCGACGCCGCCAGCACCATCGGCGAACAGATCGTTGTAGTCGCTCGTCGCGCCGGTGGCCGCCGACAACAGTCCCGCGGTGTTGACGCCGGTGCCCGAGGCATTGCTGCGCGCGTTCCAGAAAATGTTGTCGACATAATTGCGCGTGCCCGTGCTTACGTTACTGACAAAGGCAAACGTATTGCTCGACGAGACTACGTCGGTGCCGCCAACATAGATGCTGTTGTTGTAAATGTTGTTGGTGCCTGCAAGCTCGAACATGCCGTACATCACGATACCGGCGGTGATCGAATTGCCCGCCGCGTCGTAGCCCAGTCGCACCATGTTGTTCTTGTAGGTGCCGCTGCCAGCCACCGGCAAAATGCCGGCAATCTGACTGGTCAGCGCGGTCGAGTTCACCACCAGGGAATGCACGAAGTTGCGTTCGACGACGCTGCCGGAGCTGGTCGCAAAGCTCGTGTACAGCGCGTAGATCGAGTTGTTGATCGTGCCCGCATTATTGACCAGCGAACGGAAGGTGTTCTGCGAGATCACGTTCGCGCCGGTGCTGCCCGTGGTGAGCAGGCCTGCGATGGCAACAGTGTTGACGGTAGTGCAGTTGTTGGTGATGTTCTGCACCACATTGCCAGTGGCGGAGATGGTGGTCGACCCCACCTGCATGCCATAGATCACGCCGCCCGCCAGGTTGTTGACGATGCCGCCCGCCACCGTGGTACCGCCGATCGTGTTGTTGTCGATCGTGCGGGTAATGCCTCCGGTCGTGGACGAGAGAATGCCCCGGAAGCCGGTGAGCGTGCCCACGCCGCTGTTCTGGTTGAGCGTGATCGCGCCAATCGCGTTGTTCGACACCGACAATCCGCTGTCCCAGTTGTAATCCAGGATACCGATCGCCGGCGCAGTATTGGTCGTGGTCGAACCCGAGTTGATGACAATCGTGGAAGACCCATCCAGGCTGCCGATGGTGTTGTTCAGTACGTCGACCGGAGCGTCAATGCTCGGCCCGCCGGCTTGGATTCCGATGAAGACCGAATTGGAGGTCGTCGTGGAATTCCGTGCGGAGGACTGTGCTATGCCCGAGACCGTGTTGCCCTGAACAGTGCTTGGCGTAGTAGCTCCCGACCCATTGAGAAGGATGCCGCGGAACTCGTTGGTCGAGCCGGAGATCGTGGTGGTGCCGGTGCCATCCGCTGCGCCGAAACCGATCACGTTGCCGGTGATCTGGAAGGCGTCGCCGCCGTTAGCCGCACTCGACGCATCGATCAGGATGCCGGTATAGCGCAGCGCCGTCGAGGTGAAGGTACGCGGAGCGGTCTGGTAGATGCGGTTGTTTGCGATCGTCCAGCCGGTATTGAAGTTGTAGACCGAAATACCCGCGTTGGAACCCGTAGCAACAAAGTAGTCGTGGATCTTGTTGCCGCTGATCGCATTGCCCGCGTTGGCATTCGCGGCGCTGGTGCCCAAACCCTGGATCGCCTTGGACGGCGAGTTCGCTCCTGCAGGCCCGATGTCGTTGTTCGACACCGTATTGTTGCTGTTGCCGCCTGCCACCGTGCTGGTGCTGAACAGAACCGTGCCCGTCGCCGCCGTGGTCGCGCCCGTTGCCGAACCGAGGATGGTGGCGTTGGTGACGACGTTGTTGGTGGCACCTTCGATAAAGCGGATGGTGGAGGTGCCCGCCGTGCCGGATACCGTGGTGTTCGACAGCGTCAGCGCATTGCCACCGCTGTTGAGGCCATCAATTGTCACGTTGTCGGCACCGGCCAGGTCGATCAATGGACTTCCAGCGGCCATCGCACCACTGACTGTGCGTGCTGCGCCGCCGGCAGGCTTGATCGTCGCTGCCGTATACGACGCAGAACCTGCGCCGCTGGCGTTCAGTACCGAACTTGCCGTTTCGGTGGTGTCGGCGCAAACGGTGACATCCACTACGCCCTGGTGCGTGCCTGCGTTGATCGCGTCGAAGGCATCCTTCAGGGTCGAGAAGCCGCTGGGGCCGACCGTTCCTGCAGTTGCCTCGATTTCGACAGGATTGGTGGTCGTGCATTGCACGATCACCACAGGCGTCACCGTCAGCGTCGCACTGGCCGCTGCCGCATTGTTGCCGGTATTCGTCTGCAAGGCGCCAGCAGCGATGGTGTTGTCGTAGTCAGCAGCAGTATTCGCTGTGACGTCTACTGTAACCGTGCAACTTCCTGTCGCCGGGATTTGAGCACCACTTCCCAGCGAGACGGTGCCCGAACCCGCATTCGCGGTTACCGAGGCGCCGACGCAATCGGTGCTTGCGGCCGGAGTTGCCGCGACCACGAGACCGGCCGGGAACGAATCGGTCAAGGCGGCACCAAGCGTCGAAACCGACGGGCCCGAGTTGCTCAAGGTCAAGGTCAAGGTACTGGGCTGACCCGCCATGACACTCGTCGGAGCGAAGGCCTTGCTCAGTGTCGGCGGTGTTGCGCCACCGTTCGGGACCGTGAAGCTGAGGGGTACGGTCGCCACGCCATTCGTCGCATTGCTGTTGACGCACAGCGAGGCCTTGTAGACGCCAGCGGCAAGGCCGTTCGCATTGAAGGTGATCGAGGTGACATCAGAAGCGCCGATTCCAAGCGAACCGGATGTCACGCTGGCGGAAGCCCAGCTTGGCAGTGCGCAACTGACCGTGCCCTGCACGAATGCAGACATCGCGGTGACGGTGGGGACGGTCTGCAAACCGGGGTTGCTACCCGGATCGTAAAGGACAGGCAGGTTGCCTACCTGTGGATCCGTGCTGACGCGCCAGGCCCAGAGCGGCTCGGCATTGGTTTGCAGGGCGCCGCCGTTGATGGTCGGGTAAACCGTCATCCAGTAGCGACCGCTCGGCAGATCCAGCGATGGAACGCCAGCGGCATTGAGGTTCAGCGACAGGTTGCCGCCGGCCGTGGAGATGCCGTTGGCGTTGCTGATGCTGTTGCTGTAGGTCCAGATCGGTGCTGCCCCGAACATCTGCGGCGCGCCTGCCGGGAATCCGGCGTTGTCGGCGTAGATGCTGAAGGTGACCTGCGGCGTGGTGGTGCCGGTCAGGGTGATGCTGGGCAGTACAAACCCGTTCGCACGCAAGGTGGTGACGTGAGTCATGCCAGCCGTGTCGAAATTCTGCGACCAGTAGAACCCGTTCGGGATCGATGTATACGAACCGACCAGCTGACCATTGTTGGACGTAGCGGTGTTGAGCGGAGTGACCGTCGCCGTACCCGAGGTGGCAATCGTCCAGTTCAATGTCGGATTGCCGATATTGGTGATGGTCAGGTCGCTGCTTACCGTCGTATCGGAGCTTCCGGACAACGAGGTCGGATTGACCTGGATGACGGGGCCAGCCGGATTCAGCGCGATCGGCAGATGAAGCACCGGTTCGTTGCTGCTGGACGGTGTCAGGATCAGTTCGCCGAGGTTCCAGGTCGAAGAGGTCAGCAGGCCGCCGTGCGCGGTCACCGTGACTTCCTTTGAACCACTGGAGCTGACCGTGAACGAAGCGGGCGAGAACTCGATGGCACCAGCAGGGAATCCTGCAACAGACAAGGTATAGGTCTGCGAACCGGCACGAGCGCGGCGGAACGTGCGGGTGAACTGGGTGTCACCGATGAAGCCCGTCTTGGCCATGCTGGCCAGGTTCAGGGTCGAGATCTGGCCGCCGGTGGCCGGGTTGGCCGCCAGGAAGTTGGCCGAAGTCTCGTCCATGATCAGGCCGACCTGGGAAGCCGCGGTCAGATTGACGCGACCGGAACCGTAGTCCCACAACGTTGCCGGGCTGCCACCAATATTGGTCACGCCGAAGTTGTTCGAGCTGAGGTTCAGTGCGGACTTGATCTGGGTCGGCGACCATGTCGGGTTGAGTGCACGCATGAGCGCGGCAGCGCCGGCCATGTGCGGGCTCGACATCGACGTTCCGTTGCTGAGGTAGACGCCATCGGCACCAACAAGGTTGGCAGAGCCTGCAGCGAGGATGTCTACGCCCGGGCCGGTAATGTCCGGCTTGACCATGCCCTGGCCGCTGACCGTGCGCGGGCCGCGGAAGCTGAAGTCACCCATGACGTCACCCTGTGCCGGGAACGTGCTGGCGGCGATATCGATGCTGACTGCTGCCGTGGCCGGAGTGGAGCCGGCTTCGAGGTTGAGCCAGTCACCCATCACCATCGACCACGAAGTATCTGCGGCACCGAGGTTGAGGTAGACGACATCGACAAAGATGACGCCAACGGCACCGGCTGCCAATGCAGCCGTGCGGCGTGCGCCGCTGCCGCAGGAGCTGGCCGTACCGTCGAGATGAAGGACGGCAATGGCACCCTGGGTGATCTCAGGCGGCGCCGTGCCATCGAATCCGTCGTAGAAGATCCGGTCGGTCGGTGCGCCCGTGCGGACGAACGTATCGGCCGGATAAGGTGCGCAACCGTCGGTTGAACCGTTTGCGAAGTTGGGGCTCTTGATCAGCGGAACATTGATCAGGTTCGATGTTGGCAGCGGCAGGCCGCCCGTACGCATCGGAACGTCCTGGGTGTTTGCTGGCGGGTTGGCCTCGCTGGTCAGGTCGAGGCTGACTGCGATGATGCGGTCTTCAGTCGAAGCTGCGACCGTCTCGACCCAGGGCTCCATGTGGTTGACCTGGCCGATCGGGTTCGGCACCGTCGTGCTGGTGTTGCCAGCAGATGCGGCGACGAACATGCCGGCAGCAACACCATTGCGGAAGGCAGTGGAGGTTGCATCGGTCCACGGCGAGGTGCCGCCGCTGATCGAATAGTTGATGACGTCAACGCCGTCGGCAACTGCCTGGTTGGCAGCCTGCGAGGTTGCCGTGCTTGGGCACGATGCTGGGCAGGCCAGGTAGGTGACCACGTTGGCATGCGGGGCGACACCGGAAATGCTGAACGGCCCGGAAGCGTAGATCGAATTCCACGCGTTGCCGGCGGTCGTGCTCGCGGTGTGCGAACCATGACCCTGGGTGTCAGCACCACTGGTTCCTGGCGCCGCGAAATTGTAGATGCCGATGAGCTTGTCGTTGCACCTGCCCGCGTCAACGGCGCCTGCCTGGCACTGGCCGAGGTAGTTGCCGCTGCCAAGCGGATTGACGTGCACGTAGCCATCGATCGGGCCTACGGCTGCAAATGCCGGGCTCTCCCAGTTGACGCCGGTATCGATGACGCCGACCAGGATGCCTTCACCCTTCGTGGCGACGCCGCTGGCGGTGGTGCCGCCCCAGATGGACGGTGCGCCGATGAAGCTCGGGCCGCGATCGGTATCGAGTTCAAGCTGATGTTCGCGCTCAATGAAATCGACGTCGCTGCGTTGCTTGATTTCCGAGGCTTCGGCATTGCTCAGGCGCACGATGACAGCGTTGAGTCCGTGCTGCATGCGCGCCATCACGTCAAGCGGACGGCCGAGCGTATTGCCGAGTTGACTGATGAATACTTCCTGCTTGCCTTGCAGATAGCTCACATAGGCGAGCGCTGCAGGTGATTTGACGTCGAGCTTTCCCGTCGGCTCACCATTCCTGAGCAGCGCGGATGGGGCGGGCAACCCGGAAACATTGCCGGCATACGTAGCCAGCGGCGCTTCCTTGAAAACGATGGTGTAGTAAGCGGGAGCCGAAATATCCGAAGCTACCAGCGTGGTGGCCAGTGCAGTTGCAGGCAGTGCCTGTGCAACATTCACTACCGGGTTGTACGCAGCGGATGCCGATGCGGTTAACCCTGTGAACAACGTCAATGCCAACGCGCTTGCCAATGGCTTTGCGCGGTTATACCTGCCGCGCGATGCGGCGGACGACAATTTCATGTTTTTCCCCATGTATATGTTGTTGGGAAGCAGCGTCAATGGAGTCGCTGCGTTCCGCAACGACCTGTTGTCAAAACTCTTGAAAACCCCTGTTCAATCCGGGCCTGTGACCCGGATCCGGCCTGATAGTCTTCCTAAGTTGACCCGGAAGCAACACATATTTTCGGCCGGATTTCGGGTCCGGTTTTCCGCTCGGCAACCAGGGGGCGGATTCAGGAAACTGACCCTGTCAGCGGTTGTTTCGGGGACCTCTGTCCCGGCATGCGACATGCGTGAAGGTATGGAGAAAATACCGGCCGTTCAGGCAGTCCTTCTCTTACGGACCGGAACAGGTTCCGGTGTCCGTATCTATAGGAATATAGGGGGAAAGGAGGTTGTTGCCGGGTCCGCCGGCGTTCGCAATCGGGACATGGCTGGCGTGCTGGCAGTGCCACCAGTTGCCCGTGCGGACCTGGACTGTTGTGCGGTGGGTCGGAATACGCCCCCGGGCCAAGCGGCGATGCATTGCGATCGTCGTCGCGTTGCCCCGGGCGAAAAGAAGGGGCGCCGGTCGGCGCCCCCTGGTGTTGGATAGTTAGCGAATCCCCGGGCTACGGAATCGTTATGGCAGCGCCGGTTTGATCGTAGCTGTAGTCGATGAGCGTTGCCGGGTGGCCGTTGGGTGCCGTCGTGCTGAAGCGGAAATAGCCATAGCAGAGGCCGCTGGGTGAAATTGCCGTCCCGCAATCGAACTGGAAACCAATGTAGCCGGTTGCGCCTGCGTTCCATCCGTACATGAGGCCAAAATTGACAGTTCCCGAGAATATCGAATCCGGGCCAATGGTCGCTCCGGAAGTCAGGATGGCGGGATCCGCTTCCCCAGGGTTGTTGACAACAGCTCTGCTGCCGTACCGCGTATAGGTCCAGTAAGTCCTCATTCCCAACTTCGTGCCTCCGAAGTTTACTATCTGGAAGTCAAGGCCGTTGATTCCGTCCGCAATTATTTTTTGCGACCAAGTCATTCCCGTACCCTCCAGCAGCGGGGAAATGGTGTGGTTGATCGGGCCAGAGGGGATGACGGCCTGACCGTAGGTCAAATTCGCGAATGCCAATTCGGTGTTGGCGCCCGCATCGGTTTGCAAGCCGCCAGGTTGGATGGAAAACGGGTAGATCCCGTGGTTCGCTACTTCGAAATAGGCACCCAAATAACACGAGCCGGGCGAGGCGCCGCCAGCGGGGATCTGCGCGCCAGCATTGAGCGTGATCGAAGTGGGTGAAGTGACAACAGCGGCTCCGGGGCAGTCACTGACTGCAGGGAACTTCGGGCTCAATCCGGGAGGAAGGGCGATGGTCAGGGGAGCGGTCAAGGTGACCGCGCTTGCGTTGCTGTTCTCCGGAAAAATGAACAGGTTGGTGAAGTTGTTGAACCACAGGTTGGCAGGGTCGAAGAGAATCCTGATGGTGGATGGATTCAGTGGCTCGAAGCCGTTGCCAAAGATCTGGTTTTCCTCACCCGCGGTAATGGCGACGTCACCCGACCTGCTGATGTCTCCGCTGGCGGTCACGGTCATCGCCAGGAGCATTGCAAACGCAAAAGTAAGCACGGCAAGCGCTCGCGCGCCTGTGTTTCCTGCTGTCATTGGATTACTCCCCTGGGTGCTTTGAATTCGACCGAATTCGCGCGAGCTGAGACGCGAATGCGTGACCGATATATGCACGATCGCGATCCGAAACACAGTTGGCCAAGGATGGAGGGCACCGGGTGTCCTGCAGATGGCCGGTTGTTGATTGAAGCGCTAAGTGTCGATCGTGTCGGCCAGACAGCCAGAAATCCACCAGCCATCTTTCGATGGTGGCGGATTGTCCGCGAGAAGAATTACCATCGACGAACCGGCGGGTCGGCAACAAAGCTGTTCGGGAACGGGTTGGGTTCGTACCTGGCGATCGGTCGGCCGGGAATGACGCCGCGAGCGACCAGGTTGTGCTGGCTGTCGTACCAGATCGACAGTGTCTCCGCGGGGCGGATGCTGGCACGGACAAACCGGGTGGTACCGACGCGTGACCATTCGCGATCACCGTGACCGGTACCCAGTCGTTCACTGGGTGCCTGGCGGCGGGCCATCGGCGCTGCGGAATCTGCCGAGCCTGATCGGGCAGCGCCAGCCGGGGACTCGCTGGATTCTGCTTTCTGTTTGGCCACCGAGTCTTCCATCCATGACGGTGAGCTCGGCGCTGGTGCTCTGTTCTCTCGCTCCTCGGCAATCCAGCGGCGCTCCCGCTCGGTGAATACGGCGACACCAATGACCCCGACGTTCATCGGTCGGCCCGTCAGCGCCGCGTAGCTGTTCGGCAAGGCAGTGAAGTTGAACTGGGCTATCTCGTCCAGGCTCTTGCGCCAGCCATTGATCTCGGTCGACTCCCAGGCATCCAGCACGTAGCCGCTCTGGTTGGCGCTGGCGGTTTCTCCACTGACCGCGTTGACCCCATCAACCGAAAGCACGGCGAGTACACGTCCGCCGGTACGATTGCGCAGGCGAATCGCGTAGCGGTGACCGGGCATGCCGGCAATATAGAGCTTGCCGTCCATGCTCCAGGTGCGCAGGGTTGATCCCGTGTCGCGATCGACCACGCTGAGATCGAGCAGGTTGCCGGCGAATGCCGGCGAAGACAGCATCAGGGCCAGCAGGGCGGAACAGATC
>NZ_JBAWHJ010000473.1:0-2557 GCF_049593775.1 Dokdonella sp.
GTCTAGCATCGGGCAACGGAAAACCGTGTGCCCAGATTGTGCGTGTGCGTCGGACGAAATGTCGGCACTCCATGCAGCACCTTTCCCCGATCCACTATGCAATCCGGATGTCGATGAAATTGATGAATACGTATCTTGCTGGCAGCCTTCGCGCTGCGCTTTCCCTCGCCTTGGTCGCCGCTTCCGGCGCCGTGATGGCTCAAGGCACTTCGGCCCTTATTGGCGGTGATCTGGTCTCTGGTGACCAGGCCACGGTGAAGCTCGATGCAACCGTCCCATCGTCTTTCCAGTTCGTGAAGCCGGCTTCAGGCGCTTCCACGGCAACGGCCTATTTCAATTCCCATGTGTTCTGCGCGGACGCTCCGTTGCAGCCAAGTCAGGTTTCCCTGCTGCCGCGCTACCAGTTGCCCGCGTCGGTTGGCAATGATGTCTGGCGATTTCCCGACGTCTATTTGCAGAGCTTCGTTTACGAAGGCAGCGGCTTCCACAAGAACGGTTCGCCGACGCTCTACATGGGCCAGGCCACGAGCCTCGCCACCAGCCAGTTCCGTTGCCTGAATTCGACTCCGGGCAGCAGCACCGAATTCCCGAATGTCAGCCAGGGCCTGTTTGACAGTACCTTCGGCGGCAATTCCGCAGGGACACCTCCGGACGGCCCGCATCAGAACATTGTCGTCAGCGGTGAGTCGTTTGCCGGCTTCAGCGGCAAAGCCGTGACGGTTGTCAGTGTCGAAATGCAATTCGACCCCACAACTCCGGCGGGTGCTGGATGGACTCTGGTCGATGGTTTCAATACCAGCGCATTGTCGGCCATCACCGATGCCAACTGGTGCCTGCTTCGATCCGATTGGGTAGGCGGTTCGGTCCCTCCGGCTGGCCTGTGCGACGACAACAGCATCCTGTTCCCGGGGTTCTTCAAGGAAACCGGCCCGTTCGTCTATCAGCCACTCGTCTTCCCTTCCGGCAGTCCGGGGCCGTTCTACGTGCTGGTCTATCGTGATGTGGCAGGCAGCCCGACTGCGGGCACGCCCGCGCAGGGCTTTGCGGCAGTGCGCACCAGCGGTGGCATGGCTGGCGTGAGCGAGGAATCGCAGGACTGGTACAGCGACGACAGCGTCTGGTACGTCTACTGATCCGATTGGCCGAACCCCGCGGCAGTCAGGCGAACTGATTGCCGCAACCGTTCCTCGGCGTGCCCCATTGGTGGGGCCCAATTGCCTGCACGGATTTCTTGCCGTGTCTGGGCATCCCGGTACCTGATTCGAGGATGGTGTCGTGAACCAGCCCAGCGAAGGGCCGAATTCCCCGATTTCCAAGGCCCATGTGCTGGCCCGAATCGAAGAGCGACTGGCCGGGCAGGCCGACGCCCGTTCGCGCTGGCAAACGGCTGCGCCGCTGCGTGAGGCTGTGCTTGCCGAGCTGGACAGGCTCCAAACAGGGAATGCAGCCCAGGCTGCTCTGTTGCTGTACGAAGCAATGCAGGCGGGTTGCGAGTTCAGTGCAACCGACCTGAAGGCCTATGGCGAGGAGGTCGAAGACCTGGTCGAGGGCCAGCGCGCCGCAGAAAAAGTCTGGCCGTTGTATTCGGTGCGTGCCGGTTCCGGAGCAGCCGAAGGCTTGCGCCGGCTTTTGCTGGCCATCATTCGTGATCTTCGCGTGGTCTTCATCCTGCTTGCCGGACAAATTGTGCGCATGCGCAATGCGATGGACCTGGATGAGGCAGAGCGTCAATCCCTTGCCCAGTTGACTACCGATATCCACGCACCGCTGGCCAATCGCCTCGGCATCTGGCAACTGAAGTGGGAACTTGAAGATCTCGCTTTCCGCTACCTGCATCCGGAGACCTATCGAAGAATCGCCCGGCTGCTTGATGAGCGTCGCGGCGATCGCGAAGCATGGATCAGCCACGCACGAGGTGTGCTGGAGGCGGCACTGAGTGATGCAGGCGTGGAGGCCGAAATAGCCGGGCGGCCGAAGCACATCAGTTCAATCTGGAAGAAAATGCAGAAGAAGGGGCTCGATTTTTCGGACCTCTACGACATTCGCGCGCTGCGTGTTCTGGTCAGGGACATTCCGGCCTGCTATGCGGCGCTCGGCGTGGTGCACTCGCTTTGGCCCTTCATCCCCGGCGAATTCGATGACTACATCGCCAGCCCGAAGGGCAACAACTACCAGTCGCTGCATACCGCCGTGGCAGGTCCGGAAGGGCGCACACTGGAAGTTCAGATTCGTTCGCATGACATGCACGCCTTTGCCGAGCTCGGCTTTGCCGCCCATTGGCGCTACAAGGAGGGCAGCGGTGGCGATGCCAGTTTCGAGCGCAAGATTGCCTGGATGCGCAGATTGCTCGAATCGCGCGATGACCAGGATGACGAATCCTCCCTGCTGGCGGGATTCCGCACTGAAGTCATCGAAGATCGGGTCTACCTGCTGACACCCAAGGGGCAGGTTCTGGATCTGCCCAAAGGCGCCACCGTGCTCGATTTCGCCTACGTCATCCATACCGATGTCGGACATCGCTGTCGCGGTGCCAAGGTCAATGGACGCATCGTGCCAC
>NZ_JBAWHJ010000474.1:0-1863 GCF_049593775.1 Dokdonella sp.
GCTGCGCTGGTCGACCAGCGCGAATCGGCAACACCGGCAGCGGCCGAGATGTCGCGGAAGTGGCGGCTGCCGTCGGGACCGGCTTCGTTGCGCAACAGTACGTTGGCGCCGTAACAGGTGACGTAGAGGTCGTCCCAACCGTCACCGTCGACATCGCCAACCGCAACTCCCATTGCCCAACGGTGCAGCGAAATACCCACTGCCGCGGTGACATCGTCGAACTGCCCGTCGCCGCGGTTGGCGTAGAGGCGCGAGCCCGGGCCTGCCTCGGGGTTGGCCATGGTTGCCCCGTTGGCGAGAAACACATCGAGGTCGCCATCGCGGTCGTAGTCGAGGAGGGCGATGCCTCCACCGTTGACCTCGAGGATCTCGCGACTTGGATTCGCGCCGCTGGTCATCACCAGGTCGATTCCGGCCGACTCTGGCACCACGCTGAAGTCGAACGAACTGGTGGGTTGGGTAGGGCGTGTCAGCGGCGTCGGCGGGATCACAATCGGGAGGCTCTTTAGCTTCTTATTCGCTTGCTCGGCAAGTTCCGGGTCTCCTTGAGCGGTGGCGAGGCGCGCGGCGGCCTCGAAGTGGTGGCGCGCCGCAGCGATGTCGTTCTGGTCGAGGGCGACCTGCGCGAGCCCGGCGTGGCCAGAAGGGTAGTCCGGCAGACGAGCTACCAGCCGTTCGAAAATCGCCTTGGCTTCATCGTGACGACCAAGCGCCTGGAGGGTCCAGCCATACGGGGGCAAGACCGCGATCTCCTCCGGGTCGGTCGCCAATGCTCGCGCAAACAGTGGCGCGGCAACTTCGAAGCGATTCTCCTTGAAATACGTCAAGGCGAGCAGGGCAGTGGCGCGAGCCCAGCGCGGGTGCGCGGCGACGAGGGGGAGCAGCCTTGCCCGTGCTGCTGCGGGTTGCCCCGCGTCGATCAACGCCTTGCTGCGAGCGAGTTCCCCAGGTGGCGGAGTTGGTGCGGAATTCGGCGTGCTGGCCGGAGAGGCGGCGGCCGTGTCGGGGGGCATTGATTTTGCCGTTGCTGCTGACGAGCCCAGTAGCAACGCTCCCCACAGCCACCACATCTTTCGCGTACTGAGCATGGGTGCGTTCTACCACAGCACCGCATGTACAGGAAATTCAATCGCCCTTTTCGGGGAGTCTGTCGGATAGGCCACGATCGCACATGGCACCAGCAACGCCGCAGCCACGACCACATTGGGCTGATTCACTGCGGCGACCAGCCTGCCATCACTCTATGTCATCTCCACAGCCCATTTGCACACTTCTGGTACTTGAGTACGAGCCGTTCCAGACAGTTACGTCAACGCGCACACTTTCGGTTGGCATGCAGCTGACCGAGAGCGTGTTGTTGTAACTCGGCGGATACGGATAGCTGTCCATGCCAACTTTTACTGTCCAGTTGTAGATCAGATTGGTACCTGATCCGCCGCATCCGTATGAGACCTCGATAGGATATGCCACGCAATTCAGCGAATGCTGGCTAGTCGACATGCAGTTCAACGTTGCTTGAACGGGTGAACTGACTTGCGCGCTCTTGGGACAGCCATATGCTTTTTCGCGCACGGGGAATTCCTCGGCGGAGCATGGGATGACAGGGCAGACTGGTGGGACTGCGAGCGCTGGCGCACAGCACAAGAAAGCCACGACGGAAGAAACCGCAGAAAGCGGAACGACGCATGATTTCATTGCAATACTCCTTTCAGAACGTGATGAAGCGCGTACTCAGCAATTGTCGGATCCCTGATTTCTCACAGGGCTGATGGCTTCCGGATGAGCCGTTGACGGCGAGCAAATCGATCTTGCACACCGAAAACTTTTTCGTGGCAGACCAATTGAGTCGAGTCGAGTCAACCC
>NZ_JBAWHJ010000475.1:0-2205 GCF_049593775.1 Dokdonella sp.
CAACGCCCACCAGGCCTGCCACTGCGGATATAGTATTCATGGAGACTTCCCCTTCTGCTGACGGTTGTGTAGAACTACCATCATGGCCTTCGAGGCCGTAGGATGTGGGAAGTCTCTTTTTACTCAATCAAGCCGACCGCTTTCAGCGGTAGCTTATTTCCGGCGTTAGGCGGCACCCCCGGCTCCGAGATATGCTTGCTATATGAATGTCAGTGACTTGCTTCGCTTACTGAAAGACGATGGTTGGTTCCTCGCGGCTACTCGCGGAAGTCACCGTCAATTCAAACACCCAGCCAAGCCTGGTCGGGTCACTGTCCCAGGCAAACCGAGCGACGATTTGGCTACTGGCACGCTCAACAGTATCCTCAAGCAAGCTGGACTAAAGAGGTAAGCCCCATGCGCTATGCAATCGTAATCGAGAAGGCTGCAGTCAACTATTCCGCGTATGTGCCGGATCTTCCCGGCTGTGTCGCCACCGGCAGCACTCTGGAAGAGACCGAGGCACAAATTCGAGAAGCTATCGCTTTCCATCTAGACGGGCTTCGCGAAGATGGAATGCCGGTGCCGCCACCCAGCAGCCATGTCGAATATGTGGACATCGCCGCCTAACTATTCTCAAGAGACTTCCCGGATGGTTCCTACGCTTTAGTGGACACCCTGAACTGACTTTCTGGACTTTCGAACAGCTGCTTATGGTCGGAAGCAAATCACCGCGGTCATCCGAGGGTGTTGTCGGCGAACCAATCATGCTTCATCAATTCGTAGATCATGATCCGCCAGCGCATGCAGCAGCCATGCTGCGGGAAGTTCAAAAACCGCTTCTCAGCCCATCTCGACCGGATCGACGTCGATTGACCAGCGTACTTTTCGTGCACTGGGCCAGGCGCGGATGGGTTCCAGCCATTGGGGAAGGAAAGCCTGCATCGCGCTGCGCGTGGCGGCCTCGATCAATACCTGGCTTCGCTGGAATCCGGCGCGGCGTGGCATCGGTGCAGGCAAGGGACCGTGAGCCATGATGGCCTGCCCTGCCGAATTCGCGAGCGCGACCGCTTCGGCCAGGAACGCATTCGCGTCCGACAGGTTTTTCGCCTCCGCACGCAGCAGTGCGAACTGAGCGAAAGGCGGCAGGCCAGCTGCACGACGCTCACTGATCAGAGTGCGTACCAGGGCCGGATAGCCACCGCCCACCAGCGCGAGCAGCAGCGGATGATCGGGATGATGGGTCTGCAGGATCACGCTTCCGGGACGATCGGCACGACCTGCACGACCGGCTACCTGCACGATCAGCTGACCGAGCCGTTCGCTGGCGCGAAAGTCGACGCTGCGCAATCCTTCGTCGACGCCGGTCACGACCACCAGAGTCAGATTGGGCAGGTCGTGACCCTTGGCCAGCATCTGCGTTCCCACCAGAATCCTGGGCCCCTCGACATCGAGCTGCTCGAATACCGCATCGCGCCCTGAGCGCGTTCGCGTGCTGTCGCGATCCACCCTGAGGATTGGGACATCCGGAAAGCGCTCCTTGAGGACTTCCTCGATGCGCTCGGTGCCCTGCCCCTGCGGCGCGAGGGCCGTGCTCGCGCATTCCGGACACGCCGTGGGGATGCGTGCCTCGGCGGCACAATGGTGGCAGCGCAATCGTGCCGCACCCCGGTGCACGGTGAGCGGACGGTCACAGCGTGCGCACTGCGCACTCCAGCCACAGCCGCGGCAGAACAGTACCGGCGCATAGCCGCGCCGATTGCGAAACACCAGCACTTGCTCATCGCGTGCGACACATGCGGCAATCGCTTCAAGCGTGCCGATGGCAAGGCCGTGTTCGAGCCTCTTGTTGCGCAGGTCCACGATCTTCAGCGAAGGCGGACGAGCGGAACCTGCACGTCGGGTCAGCGGGAGCAGGCGATAGCGCCCGGCTTCTACGTTGGCCAGACTTTCCAGCGATGGTGTTGCCGAACCGAGAACAACCGGGATGCCGAGTGCCCTGGCACGCAAGATGGCGAGGTCGCGCGCGTGGTAGCGAAATCCGTCCTGCTGCTTGTACGAGGTATCGTGCTCCTCGTCGACTACGATCAGTCCCGGCATGGGCAAGGGAACGAAAATTGCGGAACGCGTGCCCAGAATGACGCGCGCCTCTCCGCGCGCTGCATCCAGCCAGGCCTCGCTGCGTTCGCGCTCGGACAAGCCCGAATGCAGGATGGCGATATCGGT
>NZ_JBAWHJ010000476.1:0-1899 GCF_049593775.1 Dokdonella sp.
GTGGCACCCTGGTCAAGAAAACCTGCCAGAAGCCTTTGCACTTCGATGGCATCGGGCGTGGTGCGCTCGCCGCTGCTGAACGAGCCTGGCAGGCCGGCACCCAGCGTTCCGATGGTAGCTGTTCGTCGGCCCAGGTAATTCAACGACTGGGCCAGCAGCTGGACTACCGACGTCTTGCCATTGGTGCCGGTCACGCCGGCTACCTTCAGGCTGCGCGATGCGTCGCCGAAGAAGCGCGCGGCGATGGAGCCAAGGTTCTCGCGCAGTTGATCGACGCGCACGACGGGTTCGCTTGCCGATGCGGTGTCGAGCCCCGGGCCGTCCTCGGCAATGACGACGACCGCGCCTGCACTCATCGCCGCGTCGGCAAATCTGATGCCATGCTCGCAACCACCTTGCAGGGCGAAGAATGCATCGCCGCTGCGTACCTGCCGTGAATCGAGCGCAAGACCCCGCACGACGATTCCGCCATGCGCTTTCGTCGCCGTGTAGCCTGCGAGCAAGTTGTCGAGGGGCATTGCTGCGCTCATTGCGGCACGGCCTCCCCGTAGTTGGGCTCATCGGGATCGTAGTCGGGCGGCTCACTGGCCGGTCCGATCGGGTGACCGACATCCGGCGCGCCGGCGTACCAGCGTTGAACGTTGTCCGGCGCCACATCGAGCAAGCGCACGGCATCGGACATGACCTTGCCAAACACCGGTGCAGCGACAAGTCCGCCGTAGTAGACACCTTGCCCCCTGCCCGGATCGTGGATCACGACAACACCGACAAGACGCGGGTTGCTGGCTGGCACCATTCCGGCAAACAGGGAGACGTAGCGCTTTTCGTATCCACCGGCAACCGCGCGCCGCGATGTGCCGGTCTTGCCGGCCACGCGGTAATTCGGCACGGCTGCCCGCAAGCCGCCGCCATCGTGCGACACCACGGTCTCGAGCATGCCGCGAACGCTTTCTGCAATCTGCGGATCGATCACGGCGCTATCCGGATTGACGGCACCCTTGACGAAACCGGGCTGGCGCAAGCGCCCGCCGTTGGCCAGCGCGGAGTAGGCCTGCGCGATCTGCATGGGCGTGACGCTGAGACCGTAACCATAGGAAATGGTGGCTTTTTCGACCGGCCCCCAACTCTTCGAGATGGGCAGAAAGCCGGGTGACTCGCCGGGGAAACCGCAACCACTGACTTCACCGAATCCAAAGCGATGGAACACGTCATACATGTGTTCGTTGCTCAACGTGGATGCGATCTTTGCTGCACCGACATTGCTCGACTTGGTGATAACCCGGGTGACATTGATCATCCCGTAGTTGCGGAAATCACTGATCGTGTAGCCGCCCTGCAGCATCAATTTCCCAGGAGTCGTATCGATGCTCGAGTCCGCTTTCCACTGTCCGCTCTCGAGCGCGGCGACTATCGTGAACGGCTTCATCGTGGAGCCTGGCTCGACCACGTCGGTAACACCGCGGTTGCGCCGATAGGCCGGGTCGATCGCCGCCTTGGAGTTCGGGTTGAACGAGGGCTGGTTGACCATGGCCAGCACTTCACCGTTGCTGACATCGAGAATGACCATCGATCCGGAAACAGCGTTGTGTTCAATGATGGCCGCCTTCAGCTCGCGATAGGCGAGATACTGGATGCGTCGGTCGATCGACAAGGTCAGGTCACGGCCCGGCTGGGCTTCCTTGAGCAACTCGACGTTCTCGACCACATGACCGAGGCGATCGCGGATGACCCGCTTGAGCCCTGGCTCGCCAGCCAGCCAGTCGTCGAAGGCCAGTTCCAGACCCTCCTGACCACGGTCATCGATATTGGTCATGCCCAGGGTATGGGCCATGATCTCGCCACTGGGGTAGTAGCGACGGAAAGCGCGTTCGCTGGCTACACCCGGAATCTTGAGATCAA
>NZ_JBAWHJ010000477.1:0-27530 GCF_049593775.1 Dokdonella sp.
GGAAATTGCTGTCGACAGCACGCACTTCGCTGAACTGGCTGTTCTCGCCAGCAAACACGACGCTGGAGAATTCGACACTGCGACTGCTGCGCAAGCCCAGGCTGTCGGCCTGGCTGCTGAACGTATCAGGCAGGTCCGTACGTCGCGCGCTGACGCCAAGATCCCCACCCAGAAGATCGGAAGCGGAAGCCAGGATTGCGTTTTCGACCCGGGTAGCCAGAGTGCCGACGGCAGCCAGCGCAGCAACCGCCAGGACCAGGGCTGCGGCCAGCGTGGCCAGTTCGCCCTGCCGAAACTCCCTGCGCAGGCTGCGCGCGGCAAAGCTCAACGGTTTCACGATTCATCCTCGATGACGCGGCCATCGCGCAGGCGCAAGGTGCGGCCGCAGCGGGAGGCAAGGCCGAGATCATGACTGACCAGGACAAGCGTGGTCTGGTGCTCGCGATTGAGTTCGAACAGCAAATCGCTCACTGCAGCGCCGGTGCGCTGGTCGAGGTTGCCTGTCGGTTCGTCAGCGAAAAGCAGCTGCGGCCCGTGCACGAATGCGCGCGCGAGTGCGACACGCTGCTGCTCGCCACCCGAGAGCTGATGCGGATAGTGATGCAGACGTTTGCCAAGGCCGACATCGGCGAGCACGCTGGCGGCGCGTTCACGTGCGTCGTCCCGGCCTTCCAGCTCCAGCGGCAGCATGACGTTTTCTTCGGCATTGAGCGCCGGCAGCAGATGGAACGACTGGAACACGAAGCCAACCATGCGCCGTCGCACGCGGGCACGCGCTTCCTCGTCCAGGGCATTCAGCGATTCACCGGCCAGCACCACCGTACCGCTGCTGGGTCGATCAAGCCCGGCCAACAGGCCGAGCAGGGTCGTCTTGCCAGAGCCGGAAGCACCAACGATGGCCAGGCTGTCACCCCGATCGACAGCAAGACTGACTTCGTCAAGGATGACCAGACGCCCGTCGGGCCCATCGACTGCTTTGCTAAGCTTGTCGGCACTGAGCACTGTCGTGGATTCGTTATTCATGTTGCGCAACATCCTTCTCTTGCTGTTCGTGGTATTGCATTCGTCATCGTTGCTGGCTGATTCGCCGGCGCGGCCGGTTCTCGTGCTGGGCGATTCACTTTCCGCCGCCTATGGCATCAATACCGATCAGGGATGGGTCACCCTGTTGCGTGACCGCCTGCAACAGGCTCAACCCGAACGCGGGGTGGTCAATGCATCGATCAGCGGTGAAACGACCGCGGGTGGACTGGCGCGGCTGGAGAACCTGCTGACTGAGCACAAGCCCGCCCTCATTGTTGTCGAATTGGGTGCCAACGATGCGTTGCGAGGCCTTCCGCTATCCGCGCCGCGTGAAAACCTGAGCCGCATCCTTCAGCTCAGCAGTGACGCAGATGCCCGGGTCCTGCTGGTCGGAACGGAGATTCCGATCAACTATGGGCCGCAGTATCGCGATGGCCTGCGTTCCATGTATCGGGATTTATCGGAAGAATTCAACGTGCCATTGGTCCCGTTCCTGCTCGAAGGCGTGGCCCTGGACCCGGCCCGGATGCAGGACGACGGCCTGCATCCCACCGCTGAGGCCCAGCCGGACCTGCTCGAAAACGTATGGCCAGCGCTGGAAAAGACGCTGAATGACCTGGTCGCCCAATAGGGCAGTAAGGACCTCAAGCAAGCCCCGGTGTGACTTCAGCGTGGTGCGTTTTCGCGGACGGGACGCTTGGCAAGCTTGCGTTGCAAGGTGCGTCGGTGCAATCCGAGTCTCCGGGCGGCCTCTGAAATATTGCCATCGCATTCAGCCAGGACGCGCTGGATATGTTCCCATTCCAGGCGTTTCAACGGAGGCGGTGCGTTTGGCAGCAGGTCCGAATCCGCGCTGGATTCGGAAGCATGCCCTAGCAGGGCCTGGACAACCTGGTCGGCATCCACCGGTTTGGCCAGATAATCGTGCGCGCCCCGCTTGATCGCCTCCACTGCCGTCGCAATCGATGCGTAGCCCGTCAGCAGCAAAATGCGCAGTCCTGGCCGAGCCGCCATCAATCGGGGAATCAGCGCCAGTCCGTTTTCCGCGCCGAGCTTGAGATCAAGCACGACAAAGCGTGGCTGAAATTCCGCGCATCGGGCCAGCGCCTGGGTGCTGTCGAGCGCAGTGCTGACTTCGAAGCCACGCGTGCCCAACGCCCTGCCAAGTACCTGGACGAAGACGGCGTCGTCATCGACCAGCAAGACGCGACCGGCGGGTTCACTGTTCATTGGACACATTCTCCAGTGCGGCGAGGGGTAGACGCAAACGTTGGCGGATTCCGCCATCTTCCACGGTTTCGGCACTGAGCGTGCCACCAAAGCGCTCGGCCGTGGCATTTGCCAGCGCCAGTCCGAGTCCGAGGCCATCGCGCTTGGTCGATTCGAAGCGCAATCCCGGCCTTCGCTTCAGCGCCGTCTGCATGCCGACACCAAAATCGCGGACCTTCAGTTCAAGTATCTGGTCGTTGCCACCAACTTCAAGCTCGACGCGGGACTCACCATTTGCCAGCGATGCATCGGCGGCGTTGTTGAGCAGGTTGATCAGGGCGTGCTGCAGGGCGGGCACCACGGAAATGCGCCGCTCGCCAGTGGACTCATCGACATCGAAGCGGACTTCGATCTCGGGTCGCAGCAGATTGATCGACTGCCTGGCGGCGTCGGCGAATTCAAGCACGCTCATCGATTCGGCAACGCCGGCCAACTGGTTGCTGCCGATCTTGACCAGATCCTTGAGGATGTCGCGGCAGCGATCTGCCTGGCCGGCCAGCAGGCCGATATCGGCAGACAGCGTGGCATCCGCGACGTGCTCGCGACCCAGTTCGCCGAGCAGGGTGCGAATCGTGGATAGCGGTGTATTGAGCTCGTGGGCAGTACTTGCAGCCTGGGTCGCGATGGCAAGGATGCCTTCGTCGCGCAGCGTCCGCTCACGTTCCAGCTCGGCTTCTGCCTGTTGCGCACGCAGCGCGCGCGCCAGGCGTGCGATGAAAAAGCCCAGCATGCCAGCAGTGATCGCGAAACTGATGGCCATGCCAGTCAGGTGCAAGTTGAATCCACTCAGCAGCCGGCCGCCACGCATTTCCGGCAACGGGACTTCGAAGAACATCAGCAACAGGTAAGTCGCAGTGGAAAGTGCCGCGACCATGGCGACCGAGCGCAGCGGCAGGGCCGTGGCCGCCAGTGTGATCGGCATTACCAGCAGGAACACGAACGGATTGCTCGCGCCGCCGGTCAGGTATAGCAGGTAGCCGAGCACAAGTGTGTCGACGGCGATATGTGCGACTGGCTGCATTGCCCCGATAGGTTTCGGCTGACGCAATCGCCAGAACGCAAAAAGACAAAAAAGCGCCAGTACGCCAATGCCTGCGAACAATGGCGCCACGGCGATCGGCAAGCCCAGGACCTGTGAGACGAACAGGACAGTCAGGGCCTGGCCCGCAATGGCGCAAAGCCGCAACCACGCCAGTGTGGCAACCAGTTGACGCGGGCCGTGCGGCCAGCTGCGCCCGCTTTGCGAGCTCAGTGGATTGATGGCGGGCATCAGGAATGTGTCATCAGTATCGGGCATCGTCTTGCAGCAGGAGCGGATGCCTAAGCCGGATGACTCCTGGGCTGCCAGCGCTGCATGAGTGGATTCAGGAGCAAGGCCACGCACGCCGCAATCAGCGCGGATGCGGCGACATCCGACAGGAAGTGCCGGAGCATGTCGAGACGGGCTGCGGCTACGAATACTGGAATGGCGACCAGGGTGGCTCGCTGCCATGCCTTGGGAGCGGCAGCGGCCAGTGGCAGGAACAGGCCGAAATAAAAGGAGGCGTGACCGGACGGAAAGGAGCCGCCGCCCACGAACCACAGGCTGGTCCAGTCCCCCGATTCAAAGAATTCCGTGGGCCGCAGTCGGCCAAATCCGTTCTTGCCCAGCATCATCAGGCCGATCGTCAGGGCCTGTGTCATCCCGGCCACGAGCAGGGCGGGCGCCAGCCCGCGTGGCAGGCGGATGAAAGCGGCAAACACGATGCCGAGCAGGCCAAGCGGAATCAGTACTGCCGCCGCCAGCCAGTACGAGACGCGCAAGCCGAGCAGCATGTCCAGCACACCCAGGCCAGCAGTGAAGAATTTTGCATTGGCCAGGCCCGAATCACGGATCCAGTGTGCCAGTGGAAAATCCAGCAGCAGCAAACCCGATGCAAGCAGGCTCGCAGCGATCAGGGCGGCAATCAGCAGAAAACGTCGATTCATCGGTACTCCTGAGCGAAATCGCCGGCGGCTCACGGGCTGCCCCACTGCTGCAGGCAGCCCACTCGCAGCTTTATGGCATCATAGCGCGCTGATTTTCCAGACCTTTGGACAAACGATGGCAACGCAGGAATGAATCCGGCAGTTTCGTATCGCCAGTTTCTGGACGAGGGTGAATCTCCCATGCTCCACTGTTCGATGCAACGAGTTTTTCCCCCCGCTCCGGATAACGGACGTGCCGAAGTCGACCTGCCATCCTCGAGCGAGTGC
Organism: Dokdonella sp.; assembly: GCF_049593775.1. GTDB lineage: Bacteria > Pseudomonadota > Gammaproteobacteria > Xanthomonadales > Rhodanobacteraceae > Dokdonella. The sequence goes on from NZ_JBAWHJ010000477.1 coordinate 4,528, forward strand.
CTTCATGCCGAGTACTGAGCCGCGTGGTCCGCGCCAGATTGCACGCGCCATGGTCTGGTCGATCAAGGGTTTGCGCGCAGCCTGGACGCACGAAGCCTCGTTTCGCCTGGAGGTCTACCTCTCGCTCTTCCTGTTTCCGGCAGGGCTCTGGTTGGGCCAGGGTGCCGTCGAAAAATCGGTTTTGTGTGGAAGCCTGGTCCTGGTGCTGTCGGCGGAGCTGCTCAATTCCGCAGTCGAGGCCGTGGTCGACAAGGTCAGTCCCGAGTTTCACGAACTGGCTGGTCGCGCCAAGGACATGGGATCGGCGGCGGTCATGTTGCTCATGCTCAACGTCATGCTGTGTTGGGGACTCATCCTCTGGCAGCGGTTTTCCTGAACTCGGCGTGGAATAGATGGTGGAACTTCTCGCTGATCCCCACTTCTGGGCCGCCCTGTTCACTCTTGCCGCCCTGGAGATCGTCCTCGGCGTCGACAACCTCGTGTTTGTCTCCATAGCGGTCAGTCGGCTGGCTCCCGAGCAACGCCCGCTGGCGCGCAAGGTCGGCCTGGGGTTCGCCTGCCTGACACGCATTGCGCTGCTGCTCTTCCTGTCCTTCCTTGCCGGCCTCGACGACAAGCGCATGGGCCTTTTTGAATTCAACGATCAGATTTTTTCCCTGCGCGACCTGATCCTGATTGGCGGTGGCCTGTTTCTGCTGGTCAAGGCAGTCATGGAGATTCACCAGGAAGTCGAGGGCGCGCGCAATGACAGTGTCGAAGGCCGCGTGTTCGCCTCATTCACCTTCGTCATCGTGCAGATCGCGATCATCGACATCGTCTTTTCCCTCGATTCGGTGATCACCGCGATCGGCATGGTCAACGAGATCGTGGTCATGGTTGCCGCAATCATCCTGGCCGTGGCCGTGATGATCTTTGCCTCCAACCCGGTCGGTGACTTCATCGATCGACATCCAACCCTGCGCATGCTCGCGCTTGCCTTCCTGATTCTGGTCGGCGTCGTGCTTATCGCGGATGGTCTCGAACTGCATATTCCGCGCGGCTACGTATATTTCGCCATGGGTTTCTCGATCGCCGTCGAAGCCCTGAATCTGTGGGCACGCAAGCGTGCCCGCAATGCCTGAAGTGTCTGGTTCATGCAGCGTGCCAGTCGTGCTGCGCACCACCGCGTACACTATCGGCCTGATTCCAATCCAGGATTGCCAACGTGTCTGACGAGATCCAGCTCCCCGCGCTGTATTTGAAGCGCGGTGAAGATACGCGCTTGCGTGGGGGACATCTCTGGGTGTTCTCCAACGAAGTCGATGTGCAACGCTCGCCGCTGTCAGGCTTCGAGGTCGGCCAGGCCTGCGCAATTGTAGACAGTCGCGACAAACCCATCGGCGTCGGCTATGTCAATCCGAATTCGCTGATCTGCGCGCGCCTGGTCAATCGTGGCCTTGAACACGCCCTGGACAAGTCCCTGATCGTGCACCGGCTGAAGGTTGCCCTGGCCCTGCGCGAGCGTCTGTTCGGCGAGCCTTACTATCGCCTCGTGTTCGGTGAATCGGATGGCCTCCCCGGACTCACGGTTGATCGCTTCGGTGACGTCATCGTGGCGCAGACCACCACGGCCGGCATGGAGCGCATGATCGAGGCGATCACCGAGGCCATCGTCAAGGTCATCAAGCCGCGCCAGTTGTGGTGGAAGAACGATTCATCGGCACGTTCGATGGAGGGTCTGCCGGAATACGCCGACCTTGGCGTCGGCGAGCCGGCCAGCGAACCCATGATCGTGCGCGAGGCCGGGCTGGAATTCGAATGCGACCCGGTCGGCGGCCAGAAGACCGGCTGGTTCTACGACCAGCGTGGCAATCGCGATTGCCTGGAACACCTGGTCAAGGGCAAGCGCGTGCTCGACATGTTCAGCTACCTCGGTGGCTGGGGCTTGCGTGCCGCGGCCTACGGAGCCGGCGAGGTCGTCTGTGTCGATGCCTCGCAGCCCGCAGTCGACCTGATCACGCGCAACATCGAGCGCAACGGGCTCGCTGATCGTGTGTCGGCCGTGCGTGCCGATGCATTCGACTATCTGAAGGCGCTGCGCGAGCAGCGCGAGCGCTTCGATGTTGTCATCCTCGATCCACCCGCCTTCGTGAAGCGCAAGAAGGATCTGGCGGAAGGCCGTATCGCCTATCGACGCCTGAACGAGCTTGGCATGCAGGCACTCGAGCGCGACGGCATCCTGATCACCTGCTCATGCTCGTACCACATGCCACGCACGGTGCTGCTCGACGGTGTGCAGCAAGGTGCACGCCATCTTGATCGTCAGGCGCAGCTGCTCTGGAATTTGCAGCAGGGTCCGGATCATCCGATCCATCCCGCCATTGTCGAAACCGAGTATCTGAAGGGATTTGTGCTGCGAATCCTGCCGGCCTGATAATGCATTGATGACCTTGCGATCTTTCACCCAGAAGAACCCATGCACTTTTTCGTAGATTTCGATCCCATCGCGTTCTCCATTGGTCCGCTGGCCGTGCACTGGTACGGCATCATGTACCTCGTGGCGTTCGGCTCGTTCTGGTTTCTGGGTGAGCGGCGACGGCGGATGGGGCGTCTGCCGGTCGGGCCGACCGCATTCTCCGATCTCGTCTTCTATGGAGCCATCGGTGTGATCCTCGGTGGCCGCGTCGGCTACATGCTGTTCTATGGAACAGCCGACCTGATCGCCAATCCATTGTCCCTTTTCCGTATCTGGGAAGGTGGCATGTCATTCCATGGCGGGCTGCTCGGTGTATTCGCAGCCATGTGGCTATGGGCGCGGCGCAATGGTCTGCATTTCTTCGACGTCATGGATTTCGTCGCACCGCTGGTGCCGATCGGACTTGGCGTTGGACGCCTTGGCAATTTTGTCGGTGGCGAGTTGTGGGGACGACACACCGATGCGGCCTGGGGAATGATCTTTCCGCGCGCCATCGAGACCGCCGGCCACAGCTTCGAGCAACTGAAGGCGATGGCCGCAGCCGGTCAGCTGGATCATGAAGCCCGTCATCCTTCGCAGCTGTATCAGATGGCGCTGGAGGGTGTCCTGCTGTTCTGTGTGCTGTACGTGGTTTCGATGAAGCCGCGGCCGCGCTACCTGATCTCGGGCTTGTTCGCCCTGCTCTACGGAATTTTCCGCTTCGGCGTGGAGTTCGTGCGCGAGCCTGATGCACAGCTCGGCACTCTTGCCTGGGGCTGGCTGACCATGGGGCAAATACTCTCGCTGCCATTGATTGCGATTGGCCTGGTCTGGATCCTGATGTCGCGTCGCTCACCAACGCTGCAGCCTCGCGTGGTCAACGATCCGCCCAGGGAGGTCAGGGAATGAAGCAGTACCTCGACCTGCTCCGGCATGTGCTCGAGCAGGGCACGCCGAAGGCCGATCGCACCGGGACCGGTACACATTCGGTGTTCGGCTGGCAGATGCGTTTCGACCTGGCCCGCGGATTTCCGCTGGTCACCACCAAGAAGCTCCATCTGCGTTCGATCATCCACGAGCTGATCTGGTTTCTGCAGGGCGACACCAATATTGGCTATCTCAAGGACAACGGCGTCGGCATCTGGGACGAGTGGGCCGATGCCAACGGCAATCTCGGACCGGTCTATGGAAAACAGTGGCGCTCCTGGCAATGTCCGGACGGGCGCAGCATCGATCAGATTTCCTGGCTGATAGACGAGATCCGGCGCAACCCCGATTCGCGGCGGCTGGTGGTCAGCGCATGGAACGTGGCCGAGCTCGACGCCATGGCCTTGCAGCCATGTCACACGATGTTCCAGTTCCATGTGGCCGACGGCAAGCTGTCCTGCCAGCTCTACCAGCGATCCGGTGATATTTTCCTCGGAGTGCCGTTCAACATTGCCAGCTACGCGCTGCTGACCCACATGGTCGCGCAGGTATGCGGCCTGAAGGTCGGTGATTTCGTGCATACGCTCGGCGATGCACACCTGTATCTGAATCACTTCGAGCAGGCGCGCGAGCAGTTGTCGCGAACCCCGCACGCCTTGCCGACCCTGAATCTCAATCCCGACGTGACATCCGTGTTCGATTTTCGTTTCGAGGACATCACGATCGAGAACTACGTTTCCGACAAGGCCATCAAGGCGCCGGTGGCCGTGTGATTGCACTGATTGCGGCACTGGATCAGGGCCTCGCCATCGGTCGCGATGGCACCATGCCCTGGCATCTACCCGATGATCTCAAGCGCTTCAAGCGACTCACTCTCGGCACGTCGGTACTGATGGGGCGCAAGACCGCGTTGTCGATCGGGCGCGCCTTGCCTGGCCGCGAGAACCTCGTGATGTCGCGCAGCGGCGTGGCGCCCTACGAGGGCCAGGTCGTGGTTGATTCGCTGGATGCTGCCATCGAGCGGGCAGGCGTCAACGACCTGATGGTGATTGGCGGCGGCGAGATCTACGCCCTCGCCATCCAGCGTGCCGAGAGAATGTACCTGACCTGGGTCGATACCCGGGCCGAATCGGCAGATACCTGGTTTCCCGAATTCGAGCAGTCACGCTGGACCATCGTATCGGAGCAGCACCACGCGGTAGATGACAAGCACGCCTTGCCGTTTCGATTCACGGACTACACGCGCACCTGAGTTCGGTCGTTATTCGATGAACTTGCCAGCCGGAGTCGGCCGGTCGGACTTGAGCACGACAAACTGGGGATCCTCGATATCGAGACGCAGGGCGGTCAATGCACCGCCCCACACGCAACCGGTGTCGATTGCGTAGATGCCCAGGCCGGCGAACCGGCCCAGGGTCGACCAGTGGCCGCAAACGATGCGCAAGTCGCGTCGCGCGTGGCCGGGGACCGAGAACCATGGATAGTGTCCTGGGCGCTGGGTGCCGGGCATGCCCTTTTCAGAGAACGCGATGCGCCCGCGCACATCGCAGTAGCGCATCCGCGTGAACACGTTGATGCCGGCGCGCAGGCGTTCGATGCCGCGCAAGCGGTTCGACCATGTATCCGGCTTGTTGCCGAACATCTGCTTGAGCAGTCGCTGGTAGTCGTCGGCGCGAAGTCGCGATTCGATTTCGCGCGCGACACTTTCGGCTCGCGAAACATCCCAGCTTGGCGCGAGTCCTGCGTGCACCATCATCATGCCGAGATTGCGATCGGTGTGCAGCAACGGGCGATGACGCAACCAGTCGAGCAATTCGCGGCGGTCCGGTGCGAACAGCACCGTGCGCAATTCGGGATTGACCTTGGCCTGTTCCTGCTCGCTGCGCACGCTGACGGCGAGCAGTGACAAATCGTGATTGCCCAGCGTGACCACGGTGTTTTCGTTGAGTGACTTGACCAGGCGGAGCACTTCCAGAGATTGCCCGCCGCGATTGACCAGGTCACCACAAAACCACAAGGCATCCCGAGCCGGATCGTAGTTGATCTTCTCGATCAGCCTGGCCAGCTCGTCGTAGCAGCCCTGGATGTCGCCAATGGCCCAGACTGCCATGTCAGTTCTGCGCGCTCATCGGTTCATCGCGCCGGAACCACATCTGCGGCAGGCCACTAGTGGAGCGTCCGCGGTATGGACAGGACAAATGACGGAATGTCGGCGTCGAAACGCGTGCCGTCCTCGGCCAGCATCTGATAGCTGCCATGCATGGTTCCAACCGATGTCTCGAGTATCGCTCCCGATGTGTACTCGTAGCCCTCGCCAGGTCCCATCGACGGCTGCTCGCCGACCACGCCGTCGCCACGGACTTCGCGGATACCACCATTGCCATCGGTGATGATCCAGTGGCGGCTGATAAGCCGCGCGGCAAGTGTTCCGCGATTGTGGATCGTGATGGTGTAGGCGAATACGTAGTGGTCTTCCAGCGGCCTGGATTGCTCGTCGATGAACTGGGCCTCGACGGAAACGGCGATATCGTGGGATTTTTTCAAGGTCATGGTACTGATTGTCGGGGAGTGGCTGGCCGTCGGCAAGCCGGGAGCCGAAATTCGGCCCGTGAGACGCACACCCGCCACCTCCAATCAGGACGGCGTCGGTGTCGATTTCTGGGCCAGATGCCGGGCCAGGGCGACAAATGCCTGGGGCGCAAGCTGTTCCGCGCGAGCGCGTGGATCGATTTCAACGCTACGCATGTCATCAGCGCTGGCAAGGCCGTCGAGTGAATTCGACAGCGTTTTCCGGCGCTGACCGAAGGCAGCCCGAACCAGGCGCGCGATACAGTCCATGTGCGCGACGGGGCGATCCTCGCGCGGCAATGGAGTGAGACCCACGATCGCCGAGTCGACTTTCGGCGGCGGGCGAAATGATTCGGGTGGAACCGGCAGCAGCGCCTCGACCTTGCAGGCGAGCTGCAGCATGACGCTGAGGCGCCCATAGACCTTGCTGCCCGGCGCTGCCGCCATGCGTTCGACGACCTCTTTCTGCAGCATGAAATACATGTCGGAGATGACGTCGAGGTGTTCGATGCAGTGGAACAGGATCGGCGATGAAATGTTGTACGGAAGATTGCCGACGACGCGGAGCTTCTCGCTGCCGGCCAGGGCCGAGAGATCGACATTGAGCACATCGGCGTTGATGATCTCGACTTCGCCAACCCCCGCACATTTCGCGGCGATGCGCGGCACCAGGTCGCGATCAAGCTCGATCACTGTCAACTTGCCAGCCTTGCGCAACATCGGCAGGGTGATCGCGCCTTCACCCGGCCCGATTTCGACAATACGCTGTCCGGGCAGGGGATTGATCGCTTGCACGATGCGCGAAATGATCTGCTCGTCGCACAGGAAGTGCTGGCCGAAACGCTTTCGCGTGACGTGCGCTGAGTCCAGGGATGTCGGGCTTGAGTATCGAGTCACGGGTTCATGATCAGCCATGCAGGCCAAGGTGGATTTCGCCACCGTGCCGGGGTCTACAGCATGCCGGATTCCCGGCGGTTCTGCTGGACAACCGTGCGAAGTCGCGCCAACCGATATCGAATCGATGCGCCCGGGTTTACCATGTGCGCCTGCGTGCGGGTGTGGGCCCGGCTTCCCCGCGCAAGCCACCTGACGCTGCTGCCGCCCTTCCCCCGGATCCGTAGTCATGTCCACTTCGTCGTTGATTCGCCTGATCCTGCTCGGAATGATCTGGGGTGCATCATTTCTCTTCCAGCGCATTACGGTTCCCGAGGTTGGCGCCGGTTTCACCGCGGCAGTTCGCCTTGCCCTGGCGGCGACCATGCTGGTCATCCTGCTGCGCATCCTCGGACGCTCGCTCGACTTGCGCAGGCGCTGGAAAGACTGGCTGTTGCTCGGCACGATGAGTGCCGCGATTCCATTCCTGTGTTTCGCCTATGCGGCACGCAGCCTGCCTGCTGGTTACATGGCCGTGATCAATGCCACCGTGCCACTGTTTACCGTACTCATGCTCTGGGCAGGATCGCGTTCCCGTCCTTCCTGGTCGAAGCGAATCGGCGTGGTGGTGGGATTGGTCGGCGTGGCGGTGATGGCCCGTTACGGCAGTATTGGTCTCAATACCCAGACCATTGTTGCATTCGGACTGTGTTTCATCGCGTCCGCGCTGTATGCCTATAGCTCGATATTCATTCGCCAGCACCATGCGGACATGAATCCGCTGGTCCTCGCCGGCTCCAGCCAACTCGGCGCTGCCGTGGCGATTCTGCCGTTGGGATTGTGGAGTCTGCCGACCGTCATGCCTTCGACGTCGGTGATCCTGTCGTTGCTTGTACTCGGGCTGGTGTGCACGGGCCTGGCGTACATCCTTTATTTCCGATTGCTCAGTGACATCGGCAGTGAGAAGGCCGTGACCAATACGTTCCTTGTGCCGGTCTTTGCGCAACTCTGGGGTGCGTTGTTCCTGCAGGAGCATCTCTCACTGGCCGGTGCAATCGGGTTTGCCCTGGTCTTGCTGGCGGTTGCGCTGGTGCTGGAAATCAAGCCTTGGCGGCGGGCTCCTCGGGTGGTTTGAGAAGGCATATGCGAGGTCTTGGCGTAGTGGTCCAGCAGACTTTGCAGGCCAGCCAGTTCCAAAGGGCTTTCGATCGCCTGCGGCGCGCGAGTTACTTCTCTTTGCGTGGCCACCAAATCGCAGGAGTGGCGTGTGGGTTTCCCAAGAGCTACGCCGCTTCGCGGCGCGGCATTCCTGCTTCTTTTCGCTCGCTGAAGAGGAGTGAAAACCCAACTCCACCAAACGAAAGCACGTGGCAATCCAGGCAAGTAAGCACTGGACGTCAACTCAGCGGCTGGCGACCAACTCCACCGCGAGTCTGATCGCAGCACGCAGGCTGCCTGCATCGGCGCGCCCGCTGCCGGCGAGATCCAGCGCAGTGCCATGGTCAACCGAGGTACGCACATACGGCAGGCCGAGGGTCACGTTCACGGCATGTCCGAATCCGGCGTGCTTGAGTACCGGGAGCCCCTGGTCGTGGTACATCGCGAGGACCGCATCGAAATGCTCGAGATGACGCGGCACGAAGGCCGTGTCGGCGGGCAGTGGCCCGACCAGGTTGAGGCCCTCACCGCGCAGTTGTTCGAGTGCGGGTTGGATAGTCTCGATTTCCTCGCGACCGAGATGGCCACCTTCGCCTGCGTGCGGATTCAGTCCGAGCACTGCGATCACAGGGGCCTCGATACCGAAGCGGCTGCGCAGGTCGTGGTCGAGGATACGCAGGATCCTGAGCAAGCCTTCCCGCGTGATCGCAGCAGGTACGGCTGACAGTGGCAGGTGAGTCGTGGCCAGGGCCACGCGCAGCTGGTCGGCGACCAGCATCATGACCACGTCGCTCGCGGCGCGTGCCGCGAAGAACTCGGTGTGTCCACTGAACGGGATGCCCGCATCGTTGATCACGCCCTTGTGCACGGGCGCGGTGACGATGGCGTCGAACGCGCCGTTGCCGGCCCCGGTCGCGGCAATGGCCAGCGTTTCCAGCACATACCGGGCATTGCCAGGTTCCAGCTGTCCGGCCTTTGAGGGCATGCCCAAGGCAACGTCAATGATGCGAAGTCGACCAGATCCGGATGACGCGTGGTGCCTGGCCAGATCGAATTGAATTCCGGCCTGGCTGGCGCGCTCCGCCATCAATGCGGAATTGGCAATGATGATCAGATCGGCGCCGAAATCTTCTTCGGCAAGGCTGGCGATCAGTTCAGGGCCGACCCCGGCCGGTTCACCGGCGGTCAGGGCCAACCGTGGTCGGCGTCGCTCAGCCGGATTGTCCGGAGCCATCGGTAGCTCCCGGCAGACGGATCTCGATATAGGCTTCGGCGCGAACCTGGCGCAGGAAGCTTTCGTATTCCTCTTCGGCCTTTCGGTTGCCCAGGGTCTGGCGGGCCTGTTCGCGATCAGCCTCGGCTGTCTTGTCCTCGGTGCGCTGGCCAAGCAGTTCCAGGATATGCCAGCCGGCATCACTCTGGAACGGCTCGCTGATCTGGCCCTGAGGTGTTGCCAGGACGGCATCGGCAACCTTGGTGCCCCAGGCGCCGATCTGGAACCAGCCCATGTCGCCGCCGATGTTGGCGGTATTCGAGTCGTTGGAGTATTCACGCGCCAACTCGCCGAAATTGCCTCCGGCAAGAATGCGTTCGCGCAGTTCGCGGACGGTCTTCTCGGCCTGCGCCGCGCTGACGATTTCGCTGATGCGAATCAGGATATGGCGGGCGTGGTATTCGGTGACCAGTTCGGCTTGAGGGGCGCGCTTGCCTATCAGCTTCACGATATGGAAGCCGTTCGGTCCGCGGATGGGTGCAGCGGTCTGTCCCGGCTGCAAGCGTTCTGCGATTTCCGTGAACGCCGGCGGTAGTTCGTCGTAGCTGCGCCAGCCGAGATTGCCGCCCTCCAGAGCATTTGGCGCGTCGGAATAGCGAATCGCGGCCGCGGAGAAGTCCATGCCGCCCTGAATCTGACGGGTGACATCCTCAGCCTTTGCCTGTGCAGTGGCGATCTGCTCGGGCGTGGCGCCATCGGGCAGGGTGATCTGGATGTGGCCAAGATCGAGCTCGCCGCGTTTCGCACCACCGGCCTTGAGCATGAGGTCGATCTCGGTGTCACTGATCTGCACGCGAGTCTGCACGATGCGCTGGCGCAGCTGGCGGATCAATGATTCGTCATAGACGTTCTGGCGGAACTGATCCCACGACATGCCCTGAGCCTCGATGGCCTGGCGCAACTGGCCAACCTGCAATTTGTTCTGCTGCGCGATCTGCGCCAGTGTGTCGTCGACTTCGGCATCGGAGATCTTGATGCCGGTGCTGTTGGCGCGCGCCACCTGCAACTCGTTCATGATCAGACGGTCGAGCACCTGCCGTTCGAGTTCGGCGCGGGGCGGCAATTGTTCCGGGTTCTTTGCGTACTGTGCCGTGATCGTGGCGACCTGACGATCCAGTTGGCTTCGCAGGATCACATCTTCGTCAACTACGGCGACGATGCCGTCCAGCGGCTGGCTGGGCATGAGCTGCGCCTGGGCCATCGGAATGGAGAGGACTAGAATCAGGGTCAGTAGGGCGAACAGCTTGTTCATGCGCATTGAAGTTCCGCTGGAGCCGGAAATAGGCTGGACTGGATTGTAGGGAGTCGCGAATGCATCGGCGTTAAGAATTGGTCCGCCGGAGTTGCTGGCCGGGCCCCTGAAGGGGCGTCCGGAAGCGGCATTATTGATAGCCCAGAATAGCACGACGCAGGAAATTTCCGGTCTTCTGGCCGATCGAGCCAATGCCCTTGAGTTCGATTTCGAAATATAGCGAATTGGTCATGTCGCGCTCGAAGCTGCTGACATAGCGTCGTGCCAGCAGGCGCCAGGTCACGCAACAGCTTTCGTGTTCGAAGCCGGCGAATACGTCCAGCGTCCGGTCGTCGCGCAGGGAGTAGTTCCAGCGTCCCACCAGCCGCCAGGCATGATTCAACGGAATCAACGCCGAGATATCGGTCTGTTCGAGCAGGTCACGACGGAAGCGATAGGAGACATTGAACGCGCCGCCGTCGCCGAAGCGGTTTTGCAGCGCCACGGTGGCAAGTTCGGTTTTTTCCGAGTTCGGATTCCACTGTTCGGAAAACACGGCGCGCCAGCGGTCGTTGATGCGCAGATCCAGTTCGCCGACATAGGTGGAGCCGGAGAAATCAGTCTCGGGAAGTCCATAAAGCTGCACGCGCTGATCGTCGAAATAGCGGATCTGACCAATGCTGGCCGAAACCCGCTCGTTGCCGGTGCTGTCCTCGATGATGCGTGAAGTCAGTGCCAGGGTCAGGTTGTTGGCATTCATCTGGCGGTCGGCACCGACGAAGCGATTGGAACGGAACAACTGTCCGAAACTGAAAGGGACTTCCTGGGTATCGAATACCGGCAGGTTGTCCTGGTTTTCGTATGGGACATGCAGGTAGTACAGGCGCGGCTCCAGCGTTTGCGTATAGCTGTCGCCGCCCAGCTTGAGCGCGCGCTCAAAGCGAAGCCCGGCATCGAGACTGGCGATCGGAAGGCCGCGATCCGGTGATTTGTCAGTGTCGCGATCGATCTCGTAGCTCGTGTACCGGTAGCCGATCTGTGGACGCACGAACCAGGCAGCCGCTTCAAGCGGATAGGCCAGGTAGGGGAACAGGTCGATTCGGCTGCCATCGACGGCTTCGTCCTTGGAAAACGAGACGAACTCCGAATCGATGCCGACATCGAAACCGCCGATGAGCTGGTGTTCGGCGTCGAAGGTCACGCGCGGGAGACGGCGGTAGGGCTCAGCCTGCAGTGGAATGGCAGGGTCGGTGATCTGGTACTCGTCACCACCCACCTGGGCTGACCACCAGCTGCCCTGGCCGACCAGGTAGGCGCTGGAAGGCAACAGGGTCGTGGCGGCGATATTCAGGCTGCGTCCGAAATCCTCGAAATAGCGATCATCGGAAACGTGGTTGAGGTTGACGACCGTGCCCCAATTGGCGCTGAAGCGGGTGCGATCGTCCCAATGGAACAGGCTGCGCTGTTCTCCGGTATCGAGATCGTTCGGCAGCCATTCGAATTCCACGGTTCCACGGCTGGAGTCCGTCAGGTAGCGAAACTGGCCACCAAGCATCAGGCCGCGCTCGGTCATCAGGCGCGGGGTCAGGGTCGCATCGTAGTTGGGCGCCAGATTCAGGTAGTACGGAATCGAGATGTCGACACCGAGCTCGTTGTTGTAACCGATCTCGGGATAGAGAAAACCGGACTTGCGACGATCGTCGATCGGAAAGCTTGCGTAGGGCATCCAGAATACCGGCACGTTGCCGACACGCAGGGTGACATCGCGTCCGTAGCCAACACCGCTTGCCTGGTCCAGGTCGATTTCCCCGGCACGGAATTCCCAGCCCGGCGAATCCAGCGGACAGGTGCTGTAGGTGGTGCCGGTCAGTTTGGCGTGCTCATCGCCGTCCAGGGCCGCCGTCGTGGCGCGACCATTGCCGCGCGAAGACAGCAACTGGTACCGAACGTTGTCGAGCCTGGCACGGCTGGGCTCGGTGCTGCCCGTAGCATCACTGGCTGACAGCAGGATGTCGCGATCCTGATAGCGCACGTTGCCTTCTGCGGTCCATTGCGTGGAGGTCTGGGCGTAGGTGAATCGGTCGGCACGGATCAGCTGGTCCAGCTGCCGGATGCTGACGTCGCCGGTCAACACGTAATTCTCGCCATCTGCCGATTGCGTCTCCAGTGCCGTGATATCGGTATCTGCGAGCGCGCGATCACCGCTGCTCGGCAGGCCAGGCACATAAAAATCAAGCAGGTCACTTTTCTTGCACTGCGACCAGTCTGGCCCGGATGCCTCGCAGACCAGGGTGCCGATTGGGCAGCCAGGTGCCTTTTCTGCAGCCATGACTGACATCGGAAGACACATCATCACGGCGGCTGTGATGGCGCGCCGGCGGGGAGAGCGGACGGGTGAGTGCAGCACGATCGTGGGTTTGGCCAGGTTCGGGGTGGCGCTAGCTTGCCCAATCGCCGCGATACGGGCAAACACTGATTTGATTCTGCCGTTCAAGAGCCTGACAACGCGTTGATGTGGGCCATCGTGGATTCGCGCAAGGCGGTCAGGCTGTAGCCACCTTCCAGGCTTGATATCACGCGGCCCGAGCAGTGTTTTTCGGCAATGGCGAGCAGTTGCCTCGAGACCCAGGCGAAGTCTTCCGTTTCGAGGTCCAGATTGGCAAGCGGGTCCAGCCGATGGGCGTCGAATCCTGCCGAAATCATCAGCAGTTGCGGCGCGAACGCATCCAGGGCCGGCAGGATGCGCGTTTCGTAGGCGGCCCGAAACTGATCGGAACGGGCACCTGCCGGCAGCGGTTCATGGAGCAGGTTGCCTACGCCGTGTTGGCTGCGAGCCCCGGTGCCGGGATAGAGCGGACTCTGGTGAGTGGAGGTGTAGAGAACGCGCGCATCAGCGGCGAATATGTCAGCCGTGCCATTGCCGTGATGCACATCGAAATCGACGATCGCGACGCGTTCAATTCCGTGCACCAGCAACGCCTGCGCGGCACCCACGGCAATATTGTTGAACAGGCAGAAGCCCATCGCCACGGACGCCGTGGCGTGATGTCCAGGTGGACGCACGGCGCAGAACGCGCGCTGGCTGCCTCCGGACATGACCGCATCAACGGCTTGGCAGACAGCCCCGGCGGCACGCAGTGCCGCTTCCACGGATCCCGTGGAAACCACGGTGTCGGCATCTAGATAGCGGTAGCCGCTGGCCGGAGTCGCACCCAGTACCGTGTCGATATGGGCAGGCGTGTGTACGCGCTCCAGTTGTTCGCGGGTGGCGCGCTGTGCCTCGATCCGATGAATGGGCAGGCAAGCGGGGTCTTCCAGCGCCTGCATGACGGCGACAATGCGTGAAGGTGATTCCGGGTGACCGGGCCCTGGATCATGCGCGTGGCATGCCGCATGCGAATAGACGGCAAGCTTCATGGTCACTCGTTCAGATCTTGACGCGCTCGTGCTGCCAGAGCACTTCACCGTGCTTCGAGGCGCGGGCGAGCACGCGGGCAATGACGAAAAGCAGGTCCGACAAGCGGTTCAAGTAGCGGATGGCTTCGCCCCGTACCGTTTCGACGCGTGACAGCGCAATGACTTCGCGTTCGCTGCGGCGGGCGATCGTGCGTGCCAGGTGGCATTGCGCCGCTGCCATGCCGCCGCCCGGGAGGATGAATTCCTTGAGCACCGGCAGATCTTCGTTGAATCCATCCAGCTCAAGTTCCAGCCGGCTGATTTCGGTATCGTGAACCATGGCCATGCCCGGGATACAAAGCTCGCCACCCAGGTTGAACAGTTCGTGCTGGACGCGCAGCAGTACTTCGCGCACCGGATCCGGCAATTCGCAGGCCAGCACGACGCCAATGGCGCTATTCAGCTCATCCACGCATCCGTAGGCGTTGACCCGGCAAGAATCCTTGCCAACGCGGGTGCCGTCGCCGAGACCTGTGCTGCCGTCGTCGCCGGTGCGTGTATAGATTTTTGAGAGTCGATTACCCACGTTGCCCGCTGGCTTGGGATTGGTTGGCAAGCAGGCGCAGCCAGCGCGTGCCGATGACGTGAGCGGCGGCACCGACGCAAACCCATGCGGCGGTCGTGCGCAGGTATGGCAGGTACCAGTCGGCGAGATTCTGCATCCAGCCATCGAGACTGCGGGCGGCGATGCTGTCGCTGAGCCAGTAGAAGCTGCCGTTGGAAACCAGGAAACACAGGCTGGTCGCCGCCAGGGTGACACCGGCGAGCATGCCCAGCGATGGCAGGTCGAGCCCGCTGTAGCGCGAACGCAGCCAGCTTCCGCCGGCCCACATCGCGGCATAGGCCGGAATCAGGAACCAGTACGCGGCCGACATGCAGTAGTGGCTCCAGAAGCTCAGCCCCTGACTGCTGATGACCAGGAAGTCCACGAAAACGGCGAGCGCCATGAGTGCGGGAAATGCCCAGCGCATGGAGCCGCGCAGATAGAATCCTGCGGCCAGGAACACGGCCCAGGATGCGTCCGGCATCGCGCTGAAGTGATTGATACGGGTGCCAGCCATGACCAGCGCCAGAAGGATGAAGAGGCCGATGCGTTGCGGCTGGGAAAGTGTCATGTCGCGTATTCCGGGGTGATCAAGTCCCATATCTTAGCCGATGCACGCAGGCCACGGCCCGGGATGACTCAATTGGCTTCGAATCGGGTGGAATTGATATGGCGAACCTCGAACTGGCCCGCGGTGTAGCGGATACGGCTGGTGCACGCCTCGTCGACGGCCATTGCCAGCGCACGGCCGGGTGGTAGGCCCAGGGCATGGCAAAGCAGGGCCCTGATCGATCCGGCATGGGCGATGGCGAGCACGCAGTCGTCGCGGGCTGTCGAACCGAGCAGGGCGGCCAGCCACGCCCCGGTGCGTCGAATCACGTCGGCGAAACTTTCGCCATCGGGCGCTTCCTGGATCACCCAGTTTTCCTGCCAGTGGTGATGCCGGCTGGCATCGGCCCGGACGATGTCGTTCCAGTGCTGTCCGTTCCAGGTGCCGAAATCCTGCTCGCGAAGCCTGGCGTCGGACAGCGGCTCGATCGCGAAGGCCGCTGCAAAAATCTGTGCGGATTGCTGTGCCCGGCGCAGATCGCTGCTGAACAGGAAGCGCGGAGCTGCACCCGTCCAGTTGGCTGCAAGTTGCTGGACGCCGGCAAATCCCTGGTTGGAAAGTGCCGTGTCGGCCTGGCCCTGGCAGATGCCGGGGCCGGCTTCGGTGGCGCCATGACGCACAAGAATGATGTCCATGCAGGACTAGCCCTGGCAATACATGAGTGCGCGCGATGGCTCAGAGTGCATCGAAGTTGAGAATCGCGTTGGTCACCAGCGGGTAGCTGCCAAGCGTCGCTGCACGCCACATCGGATTGATCGCAAACAGCAGCACATGCCCCTTGCCGAGGCGCGCATCGACGACCGCGGCGCGCTGGGCAAGGCTTCCGCCATTGTCGAGCAGGCCCGATACCAGCAGGTCACCCTGATCGGCGAAGCGAAGCAGGGCGCGCGGGCGCTGGTCCGGCGGGATCAGGAACAGGTTGTTGCGCGCTTGCTCGGCATTCAGCGGCAATGCCTGCCAGGGCTTCACCGAAGGCAGTTCGGGCGGCTCGACATGGCCTGGACCCTGAGGCAGGTCCACATCATCGGGGCCGCCACGTCCGGTCGGCCGCTTGTGGTCATCTGCGCTGGTCATGTAGCGATTGCCGTCAACCCGGTTGCTCACGTTGAACGCCATGCCAGCCGACGAATACACGGAGAACGGCTTGTCATAGCCCCAGGTCACCGGGCTGGCCGATTCCGTGGCCTGGGCGTTCACCAGGGTGCCGGCGATGCGCAGGTCACCCTTTTTGGCGATACTCACGCCTGGTGCGAGTCCGGTATCGATGGCGAACTCGGCGGTGTCTTCTGCGGTGATCAGCAGCCCGCCCTCGCTGACGAATCGCTTGAGGTTGCCGATGCCACTGTCACCGAGGCCAGGCCGGATATCGTCAGTGCTGTCGATGCGGCCCAGATTGGGTGTCAGCGTGGACTTCTTCCATGGCATTGCATTGCCGTACATCGGCAGTCCATCGATGATCATTCGTGTGTTGCCGCGACCAACCGGTGCGAACACGATCACATCGAAGCGCTTGCGCAAGGATTCGATCTTCGCGACATCCTGCGTGCTGATATAGGTATAGGGAATGCCGAGACCATCCATGGCCATGCGCCACCAGCCTTCGGTCTGCGTGCTGATCCAGGTGTGCATGATGGCAACACGCGGCAAGCCCAGCTTGCGCGTCGCGATTTCCGGCAATGAATCGGTGGCGAACACGTCGAGTCCAAGTTCGTCCGCACGTGCGTCGAAACCACTGCCAGGACGGCGCACGATCAGTGAGCCTGCGGAGAATTCGCGTTCGCCAATTTCGAAGCGTTCGCTGGCGACTTCGATGCCCACGCCCTTGTTGGCAAAACGCAGCGAAGCCAGCTCGGCCGCCGCCGGATTTGCGACGACGCGCATGCTGCCTGTGCCCTCGATGGCGGAGGTGGCCAGCGGAAGCGATACCGGCTTCATCGACGCCTGCAGGATGGCGGTATCGGTAACGCGTTCCACATCCACGCCAAACTGGTCGCCCAGAGACCAGCCAGTGTCGTCATACGGATTCTTCTGCGGATCTTCCGGTGCCCAGTACTGGCGGTCGAGCAGGACATCCGCGATGCGCGAATAGGGCTGATCCATGCGCACGACAAAGCTGCCTGCGGGGAAGCTGCGCGTGGTCGGCTCGCCGGACTCCGATTCCTTCCCTTCGACCTTGCCGTCGCTGGCCGTCCTGGATGGCTTGAGCTGCACGGTCAGTGCGGAATCGAGACGATGGATCTCTGCCTTCTGTACTTGCAGTACCTCGAGCAGCTTCAGCTGCGCGCTTCGCCGTGGCTCATCAGCCGACAGCACATACGCAGCAGGCCCCGAGTCGATGGCCTTGTTGACCGAGCGCTTCGACTTCAGCCAGTAGTTGCGCAGGAATTGCTGGCTGTTGCCGGCGAAATAGTCCAGCGCGGACAGCATGCCGCTTTGTGAATAATTGTTGTTGTTTCGTTGCGACCACATCACTTTCGCATAGGGCGGGTTGGGTCGATACCAGGTGCGCTCATACTCTTGCGGATCGAGGATGCGCTCCTGCGTGTCGGCCCCGCCATTGCCAAAGGTTTCATAAAGTCGGCTGATGCCGTTGTGCGTGGCTGCGATGAACATCAGGTAGCCGGGGCTCCAGGTGTCGAATTCGCCGTGGGTGAAAACGCCGGGCAAGCCGAGTCGGGTCAGTGTCTCGACATTGTTCCAGCCCAGTTGCTGCCATTCATTGACCAGGATCGGATCCACCCAGGCGTTGTACGGGCCGGCACCCACCGTGTTGTCGTAGAGGAAGGGCACCGATTCGTGCATGTCGTGCAAAACCTGCGCGTGCCAGCCGGTGTAGGTGTCGATGACATTGCGGGTCAGTGCCAGCGAGGCCAGCATCGCGTCACGATTGTTGTCATGCGCAACATAGTGACCCCAGTAAAGCAGGGGCGGGAACTGCTCGTCGGGGTGCGCGCGATGCCAGTTGTAGACATCGACCTGGCGCTCCCAGCCATCCGGTTCGACGACCGGCGTAATCAGGGTGATCATCTTCGAGCGGATCGCCTTGATATACGGGGCCTCGTCGACGCTGAGTCGATAGGCCAGTTCCATCAGGGAAGTCGGTGAACCGGTTTCCCGCGAGTGGATGGTGGCCGTGATGTAGTAGACCGGCACCGATTGCTCGATCAGTTTCGCTGCGCGATTGTCATCGAGTCCGATGCGTCTCGGGTCGGCCAGTTGCGCGAGGCGTTCGCGGTTGTTTTCCAGATCCGCGAGTAGGGCCTCGTCGGCAATCGCCACGGCAATCATCTCGCGCCCTTCCTCGGATCGGCCGATGCTGAAAACCTTGACGCGTGGGCTCGCTGCCTCAAGCGATCGCATATAGGCATGCACGGTGTCGAGCCGAGGCAGCATGTTCGGAGCTCCCGAAATGTCACCCAATGCCTTGGCGGGTGTGGGCACCGTTTCCGACGCCGGCAGGTAGTCGGTGAGTTGGGTGTTGAACGCGGGATCTGTCGTGTACTTCTTGATCTGCCCGCCGTACCAGTCATCCACCGGTTGCTTCGGATCGGGCGCGAAGCGCGTCTCCAGCGGTGATGCTGCGTGCAGATTCGCCACGCAGGCGAGCACGGCGAGTGACACGATCAATCGATGCATGAAATTCCCCAACTTCTGGCGATTGCCGAAGGCACTCATTCTGCCAGAAGGCCCCGCCTGGCGACCCGTGACAATATGCACAGACAGCGCAGGAAGCACCTTTGGGAAGCGGCTTCAGCCGCGATGCTCCTGCTTCTGATGTTTAACAAAGTGCATCGCGGCCGAAGCCGCTTCCTACGAAGATCTCGTTACCGGCGCAGACTCGCCAGAGTGCTTCGAGCTTCCTGACTTGTTGTAGGAAATGGCTTTGGCCATGATGCTTTTCCACAGATTCGCCTGGAGAATTGCGCAACGACATGGAATCTTCCTGCATGGGGCTGAGGCGATTTTCGAGGATTTTCGCGAGGTGTTTGCGCTTATCATGGGCGCATGGATGAACTGCATGACATTGTCATCGTCGGCGGCGGTCTTGTCGGCTCGAGTCTTGCCATTGCACTGGATGGCTGTGGCTTCCGGGTTGCCCTGGTCGAAGCGGCGTTGCCACGGGTATCCGCTCAGCCCAGCTACGACGAGCGCAACCTCGCGCTGGCGCGGGCAAGCATCAACGCGCTGCAATCGCTGGGTGTGTGGGCGCATATCGACAATCACGCGACGCCCATCGAGCGCATCCACATCAGCCGGCGTGGTGAATTCGGTGCCGTACATCTGGATGCAGCGAAACTTGGCTTGCCGGCATTCGGCGCCGTACTGCCGGCACGTGAGCTGGGCAATGCACTTCTACGTCGGCTCGATGAGTGCAGCGCTCTGGATCGCGTAGTGCCGGCAAAGGTCACCGGGATTTTCCCTGAGCCCGATACCATCACCTTGACCGTGCAGGAAGATGGAACTGAGCGTCGCCTGGGCACGCGTCTGCTGGTAGGTGCCGATGGCACTGAATCGTTCGTGCGCGGGAATGCAGGCATCGAGGTTCAGCGAACCGATTACGCGCAGAGTGCGTTCGTGACTACCTTGACTACCGAGCGTGCGCTGGACGGCATCGCCTACGAACGATTTACCGATTCCGGCCCGGTCGCGCTGCTTCCATTGGGCCAGCATCGCGCCGGTCTCGTGCTGACCATGCCCGCAGATGACGCGGATCGCGTCGCCGCACTTGATGACGCGAGCTTCCTCGAGCTTGTGCACGAACGGTTTGGCTATCGCGCCGGTCGTCTGAGCCGACCCGGCACGCGCAAACCCTATCCGCTGGCGCGAGTACTCGCCAATTCGCTGACCGCACCGCGAACCGTGCTGGTCGGCAATGCTGCCCAGACCGTGCATCCGCTGGGCGCTCAGGGATTCAATCTCGGTCTGCGCGATGCGCTGAGCCTGTCTGAACTGCTGGTCCAGGCGATACAGGACGATGCCGATCCTGGCAGCCCTGACCTGCTTGCCCGCTATGTTCAACGACGTCAGCCCGATCGCGATGCAACCACATCATTCAGCGATGATCTTGTGCGCCTGATGGGCAATGAATTCCTTCCGCTTCGTGTCATGCGCTCGCTGGCATTTTCCGCACTCGATCGACTGCCCCCTCTCAAGCGGCGCGTTGCCCTGCGCGGCATGGGCTTTCGTGGCGATGTCTCCGCACGGGCCCTGAGTCGATGAGCCGCCGCGGCGAACTCGACGTGATCGTAGTCGGCGCCGGTGTCGTGGGCGCGGCTGCAGCCCTGGCCATGGTGCAGGAAGGGTTCGACGTCGCCTTGATCGAGGCGCGACCGCCTCCCGAATGGAATGCTCAGGAAGAGGTTGATGCGCGCGTGGTTGCGCTGGCACCCGACGCCAAGGCCTTGTTCGATAACCTGGGTGTCTGGTCGGAAATCAGCGCTTCGAGGGTCAGTGGATTCCGGCGCATGCGTGTCTGGGATGCCTTGGCGCCCGGCGAACTCGCGTTTGATGCTGCCGATCGGGGCGAAGCGACACTGGGATGGATCGTCGAAAACCGGCTGCTCCAGCATGTGCTGTGGAAGGCATTGTCGGAATCGTCTCACCGATCGGGAACGGTGCGCCTGCTCTGTCCTGCCGAAGTCTCTTCGATCGAAAACGAGCCCGAAAGTGTCACGGTAGCTCTTGCTGACGGCACGCGCCTGCGTTCGCCCCTGCTCGTTGCCGCTGATGGCGCATCTTCGGCGATTCGCATGCAGCTCGGTATCGGCACGCACGATCGCGATTATGGCCAGCGCGCCATCGTCGCGCATGTGGGTACTGAAAAATCCCACGAGTCCACCGCCTGGCAGCGTTTCCAGCCCGGCGGGCCGCTGGCTTTGCTGCCGCTGCAGGACGGACGCTGTTCGATCGTCTGGTCGGTGCAGGCTGACGAGGCCGCGCGACTACTCGCGCTGGATGACACGCACTTCCAGGCGGAACTTGGCTGCGCCTTCGACTTCCGGCTCGGAACCATCACCTCGACCACGCGACGCCTGGCGTTCCCGTTGAAGATGCGCCTGGCCGAACGCTATGTGGACGGTCGCACGCTGCTGATTGGTGATGCCGCGCACGCTGTGCATCCGCTGGCAGGTCAGGGGCTCAATCTCGGATTGCGCGACGTCTGCAGCCTTCGCGACCAGTTGCTGCGCAGCAAGTCGCCCGAGGCTGATCCGGGGGCCGCCCATGTGTTGCGCCGATATGAACGCGAACGCCGTAGCGAGAATGTCGTGGCAGCGAACAGCTTCAGCGTGATCGAGCGCGTGTTCAACAGTGACTCGACCGCTGTCGCGGGTTTGCGCGGGATCGCGCTGGGCCTAGCCGGTCGGTTGCCCGCACTCAAGCGCGTGCTTGGAGATGCGGCGGCGGGCCGCCTCTGATCCGAATGGCGTTGCCTTGGCATCCACCTTTGCCTTGCATCATCCCTGCGAAGGCGACTGTGCAGGCAAGATGCCGGAACGAACATTCGCGTAGCGAATGGCCCGAAGGGCATGCTTCAAGAGTAGCGTGTCATCCAGTTCTCTTTGGGGGTTTGCGGAGATCGCAAAGGAGCCGGATGACCAGACATGCGTCCGTTGTAGTGCATTTCCAGCCCGCGCTCGGAATGACGAGTCTCAACTCAATGCCAGTCGTCACTGATCCCTTTGGGCAAACACCCGGATTCGTGCGATGCGACCCCTCGTTACGCCGCTATTCCGTAGCAATGCGTTTTAATCGGGGCTCCCAATTGGAGAAACCCATGCCCACGTTCAAATTCAGATTGACCGCTGGAAGCGATACCACTTCAGCCCTGATCAATCAGATCGCCTCACTGGATGGTGTGGAATCTGTCGAGGAGATCGCGGACCTGATGCCGCATATGGATGATCCGGACTCCAGCTCGGCAGGACTTCCCGACGATATGGGCCCTGGTACGCATCTGGTCCGCGTGGAGGCGGGCAACGATATCGCCATTCGTCGGGCGCTCGAAGTCGCCGAAGCTTCGGCTTTCGACAATGGCGCTGTATTCGAAGTCGTTGACGATAAAGCGCGCTGAGTGAGCCAGGCTCTGAAGTCCGTGGCGCCACACATCGAGTGCGGCGCCACGGACAAACGGAATCGAAAATCAACGAATCAGTTCTGCCCGCGCTTGCCCTGGTTGCCGCGCCCGTGCATGCCGGCGACACCGAAGTTCGATTCCGGCGAGGTTTGCGCTACCGCGGTATCGTGCAGATCGTGGTCGACTTCGGGTCCAGCGCCACCCAGTTGACCAGTATGTGCGTTGGCCGCGGGCCAGGTTGGACCCTGTCGTACGCGCTGCTTCTTCGCTTCCAGCAAGGCGCGTATCTGCGCAGCAGACTGCTTGGGTGTCAGCGGCTTCTTGCGCGCCGCGGCAGATTTCCCGGTTGCCGACTTTTTCGTCACTGAGGATTTCTTCGCAGCAGCAGTCTTGCTATCGGCGGTGCTCTTGCCCGCTGCTTTCCGCTTCGTGGCCGCTGGCTTGCTCGCTGCCACGTTCGTTCCGGCCGACTTGCGAGTGGCCTTTTTCGCGGCGACAGGCTTCTTTGCTGCCTTCTTGGCGGCCGGCTTCTTCGTGCTCGTGACGGCCACTTTCCGGGTCGCCTTCTTGTTCGCGGACGGCCTTGTGGACGGCGACTTCTTCGCGGATCTGGTTGCTGCTTTTGCGCCGGCGGCTTTGACCCGAGACGTCGATGGCTTCTTGCTCGACTTCTTGCTGGCCGCCGACTTTCCACTGGCTGCAGTCTTCCTGGCTGTCTTTGTCTTGCCGGTTCTGGAGCTGGCAGCCTTCTTCGTAGCGGTCTTCGCAGTTTTCCGTGTCACGGTTTTCTTCGTCGCAGCCTTCTTTGTCGCAGCCTTCTTTGTCGCAGTTTTTTTGCTTGCGGCTTTCTTCGT
>NZ_JBAWHJ010000478.1:0-20494 GCF_049593775.1 Dokdonella sp.
CAAGCCGTGATGCCGACACATGTTGCGAAACAGCCCGAGGATGAAAAGAACGATCGCCACGTTGACCAGACCACGACCAAGCGCGTTGGGGAACGAGGTCGGGTTGTACGGCTCCAGAAAGACGGAGCCGAAAAATCCCAGCGCGGCCGGTAGCGGCAGAGCGAGAAGCACCGTCACCAGCAATGCATTCAAGGTCAGCGTGAATCGATCGGATCGGGTTCCGATAGGCATCGCCAGCGCTTCCAGTTGCACAAGGAGACGCTTGCGCAGAACCACCAGTACAACGGCTGCAATCAGCAGCAGGAACTTCCCCAGCGGAATCGAGGCGATCGTGTTGCGTGCCGCCAGCTCCAGTTTTTCCAGGTTTTCCCTGGTCAACAGTCCACTGGCGACTGCGACCAGGCTCTTGCCCCAGGACATTCCAATTGGACTGCCGCTTGGCAACCAGAGCAGTCGCTGATCGAGCACCGAGCGCAGTTGCGAACTCCGCTGCAAGAGCTGTGTTTGCAGCGCATTGATCTCCATCAGGGATTCCTGCTGGCGCCTTTCAATGTCGAACAGATCAGAGAGCGCAGAGCGCCTGGCACTCAGCAGCGATTGCGCCTGAGCCCGATTGGGTCCGGTCAGATCGAGATGGCTGGATTCGAGGAATCGGTCTACTGCAGCAGGACTCGCGGATGCCTTGCCCAATTGCTGCTCGATCTCGAACTGCCTGACTCGCGTGTCAACGATTGACCGCTGGCGCTCCTTGATCCGATGCTCCAGCGCAGCAGATGCGGGCAATTTCTTGGCTACTTCGCGAAGCAGTCGTCCGGGCTCTTCGCCAATCCTGCCGAATGCCAGGATCTGGTCTGCATTCTTGCGCGAGATCGCAATGTTCTGGAGTTGACTGTGGATGCGATCCTTGCTCGACCAGAGCTTCCTCAGGTTGCTGCTGATCGTGGACATTTCCCTGCGCATGGTCGCCGTTTCTTCTGCTACTCGCAGGAAGGATTCGGGGGCGTTGGCGAGTTTGAGCACCGCCTGATCGGCAGCTTCCAGCTTGGCCGCGGTATCTTCCTGTTCACGGGCGTCCATGCGCCGACCCAAGTCGGAAATATCCCTTTCCACCTGGCGCAGCTCGCGCTCAACCAGGCCGTGTCTCGCGTTGGCTATGGCCTCCCGAGTCGGCAGACTCAGAATTTCCTGCTCCGTGTTGGCAATTCGCGCGGAGAGATCCTGGACGACTGCCTCCGCCTTGATCCTGTAGGACTCAATCAACATCGGCGATGCATCGGCCGGCACGGTGTCGGCTCGACGATCCTGCTTTTCACGCAGGTCAGTCAGCTCGTCGCGCGCCGCCAATTGACGCGCACCCATGACACGCAGGCTTTCCTCGATCCGCCTGCTCTCAGTGCGCAGCGAAACCGCCTTGATCTGCAGCGTGGCCATTTGCAGCTGGGCCTGTGTTGGCGACAGGTCTGCTGACGATGAATCGACATTGTTCCTTGCAGGTTTCTCCAGCTCCGCTCCCAGTTTTGCAATCAGGGCCGGAGCTGTCTTGAGCGCTTCTGCATACTCCTCGGCCTTCCTTTGCGAGGCTTTGGCGCTCTCGGTCCTCGCCAGTGCGGCCTTCAGGTTTTCCAGGGTCAGTTGCTTGTCCGGACTCAGTGCACTGTCACCACCCGCCAGCAATGACTCGATATGGCCCTTGATCTCCTCCGGGTTCAGCGAGACATCGGTAGATGTGTGCGCCGCAGCCTGCGCGAAGACCAGGCTTGCGCAAAGGAATGGCGCCAGAAGGCAGGCGCCGAGTCGTACGGCGGAACTCGGGAAAACGACGGGATTCAAGGGGATCCTCGGCAAACACCAGGCGGGTGGCGATTATGGACGCAGCAAATACCGATAGCCATGCTGGGCGCAGCCAGTGGGTTCGCAGCTCGCGCGATCATCATTCCTGCCGTCTGGTGCGCTATCGTTTCACCCCACCCCTTCAAGAGCAGGCAAGAGCGTGTCCAGCAAGACAATCGACCAATCGAAACTCGACCGTATCGTCGCGCAGGCGCGACGCGATGCGGCTGCACGCGAAACCGGCTACCGCGAACGCGCCTTGAAGATGTATCCATGGGTGTGTGGGCGTTGCGCACGAGAGTTTACGCGCAGCAACCTGCAGGAACTGACCGTGCATCACCGCAACCATGACCACGACTTCAATCCATCGGACGGAAGCAACTGGGAATTGCTCTGTGTGTACTGCCACGACAACGAGCACTCGCGCCACATCGACTACACCGGGGAGAGTGCGTCCAGCGCCGAGAGCAGAACCGAATCGGCAACGAGCAATCCGTTTGCCGGCCTCAAGGACCTGCTCAAACGCTGATGGCGTTCTCGCTGTTCATCAGCGTTCTTACCTGGGGCTATGCCGTTCAGCGCAGACGCACGGCAATGGGGCAATGGTCGGAAGGATGCTTGTCCTCAGGTACGCCATAGGTAAATTCTTCGAAGGAACCGGGGATTCGTCGATCAGCGGCCCTTGCGTCGAGCACGATGTGATCGATGAAATCAGGGAAGCGTTGCTTGCAGTTCGCGCCCCTTCCCTCTGCCGAATTGAACAGCATTGCCCCCCCGGACCGCCCATCGACAAGTTCAGCCCATACGCTGTCTCCCGAGAGTGCGATGCGCCGGTTCCAGTCGCCGAGGATCGCAAAAGCGACGCCCTCGGATTCTCGCGCGGCGATCCATTGCTCGACGACCGGGATCTGCCTGAACAGCACCGTGCAGGACTCTCTTTCGGAACCTGCCGAACAACCGCTCTTCAGATGGACAGCAAGCAGCCGCAGCGGCGACGCACCAAGCAGCGTGATGTCGACACCCCAGCGCAGATCAGGATTGCCGAGTGCGAGTTCGCTCAGGTCAGCGTTTCTGGTAAAGGCGATACCCTTTCGAATGGCGAAGCCGACTTTCTGGCTACGCAATTCTGACCCTATGCCACCGCGCCGATTGCAGTAGCCCCGACGTTTGCTTTCGGGTCTGCCGGACATCACGATCGTGTAGCGATCGGGCGTGAAAACTCGGGCAGCGGCAGCGGCGTTTTCGACTTCCTCGAAGGCGATCACATCGGCATCAAGTTCATCAACGTAGTGCTGAAGCTCCAGAAAGTCCGAGGCGTCGCGTGAGCGACAGCCGGCCCCCTCCGATTGGGCAAGGTGCTCCAGATTCCATGTCGCGATCTTCAGGGTTTGCGGAGGCGTATCGGTACGAATTGCAGGGCCGGCACACCCGGCCAGCAGCAAAAGCAGGCACAGGCAGGCCCAGCCTGACACTCGATTCACCACGTTGACGTGCGAAAAAATAGAGGCGGACTCCGCTCAGGAGTCGGGCAAGGAGGCGTTGTGATAGACCTCCTGCACGTCATCGAGCTCCTCCAGCCATTCGATCATGTCGGACAGGGTCTCGACATCATCGGCACCGACTGCAACCCGGTTGGCCGGACGCATGACTACGTCGTCGCTGATCGGCTCGAAGCCGGCTTCGATCAACCCGGCTTTCAGACTCTCGAAGTTTTCCGGCGCGCATAAAACGGTGATCTTTCCGGATGCGCTGACGACGTCGTCTGCGCCCGCCTCAAGGGCAGTCTCGAGAATCTTCTCCTCCAGTTCCGGGCTGGTACTTTCGAATACCAGTTCGCCTACCCGGGCAAACTGGAATGCAACCGAGCCGCTGGTACCGAGATTTCCGCCGTGCTTGGACAAGGCATGGCGAACTTCCGCCACGGTTCGCACCGGGTTGTCGGTCATCGCATCGATGATCAGGGCGACGCCGCCGGGGCCGTAGCCCTCATAGCGCAACTCCTGCATGTTGTCCGCACCTTCGGTGCCGGATCCGCGCTTGACCGCGCGCTCGATCGTGTCCTTTGTCATGTTCGCCGACAAGGCCTTGTCGATTCCCATGCGCAATCGCGCATTGCTCGCAGGGTCCCCGCCATTGCGGGCTGCGACCGTGATCTCGCGAATCAGCTTGGTGAAAATCTTGCCGCGCTTGGCGTCCTCGGCGTTCTTGCGACCTTCGATACTGGGGCCTCTGCCCATGGGAATACCTGCATTCGTGGGGGTAGTTCAATGGCCCATGTTATCTGGCCAAGTCATCATTGACGGCGCGGATTCTATCAGGGCCGCGCCGTCCATCCGTGAAAATTCCTCGCCGAAAGGACACTCTGCCTCAATTGCCGGCCCTCAGGCCGAGCTGTTTTCCAGGCGTCCCCGGTTCAGGATTTCGTCCTTCCGGGACCACAGTCCATTCAACCACTCCTGAAAATGACGACGGAAAACGTCATCGTTTTCATAGTCCCCACCCAGCAGTTCAGCGGGGATTGGTATCGCTCGAACCCGGACCTCGACCCGGCGAACCCTTCCAGCCAGCAGGTCGAGCACGCCTGGGCGCCCTGCGGGGTAGAACAGTGTCACATCCACCACCGCGTTGAGCATGTCGCCCATGGCATCGAGAACGAATGCAATGCCACCCGCCCGAGGATGCAGCAGATGGCGATACGGTGATTGCTGGCGCTCGTGCTTTGCTTCGGTGAAGCGCGTGCCTTCGACAAAATTCATCACGGAAACCGGCAAGTCGCGATATTTTTCGCAGGCCTTGCGCGTTGCCTCCACATCCTTGCCGCGCAGCTGCGGATTCTTTTCAAGATGCTCCCGGGAGTAGCGCTTCATGAAAGGAAAATCAAGCGCCCACCACGCCAGACCGAGTACCGGAACCCAGATCAGCTGACTCTTGAGAAAGAACTTCAGGAACGGAATACGGCGATTGAATACCTGCTGCAGGACCGGGATATCGACCCAGCTCTGATGATTGCAGATGACCAGGTACCAGCCATTTCGCTGCAGATTTTCCAGTCCGTCGACGTGGATTTCAGTTCGCCCGAACGTGCACATCAACCAGCTGTTGACCGCGATCCAGCTCTCTGCGATGCGTACCAGTATGCGCGACATGAGTCGACGAAAACCGGCAATCGGCACGAGAAACTTGATCAGGGCCAGCAACAGGAGAGGCGTTGCATGACCCACGGTGTTCAACGCGATCAGAGTGCCACTGACAACAATACGAGGGATGGAGAGAAACAAGGCTGGCATGCGCAGATAAGACCCCGGAATCAGCGCCCACATTACCAGTGATGATCCGTGCAGCGCACGCCATGCTGACCGTGCGGTAGTCTGTTTGGTTGCTGGCCACGCGGGCCAGATTGCCTCTGGACAGCCGCGCTCAGACTCTTTCCCATGGCATGGATTCGTAGGCGGCCTTCAGCAATTCGTCGAGCCGGTCGTCGATCTGCAAGCCCGAATCGTCAATGCTGACGACCTGGGGGCCAACCCAGCCCGCATTCATGACAAACGCCGATTTGAAGCCGGCCAGATTTGCGGCAGAAACCGATCGCGACTCGGTTGGCGCGCCATGGGCCAGCAAGCCCTTGTCCAGAAGCATCCTTGTTATGCCGGGCAAGGCCGGTGCGTCAGGCCAGACGACGCGTACTCCATCCCAGAACCCGATATTCCAGGTAGAACCCTCAGAAAATTCTCCGCTTCGGGTGCGAAACAGGGCGTCATCGAAGCCGGCCAGTCGCGCCTGTCTCCGGTGATGGAAGAGACTGAAGGTTCCGACATGCTTTATCTGTGGCAGGTCGCGCTCGTACACGATCGATTGCAACCGCAACGGCCTGGCCCTGCCAATGCGTGCCGGAGTTGTCGCCACCAGCACATCCGGCCGAGCCTCGCGATCCGGATGAGAACTATTCAGTTCCATAGAGAAGACCGTGACGCGCACAGACACCGGACGGTCGTCCAGGATCCGTCGAATCCACCGGCATACTTGTTCGCGATCAAGTTCGCGTCCGAACAATAGCCGGGTGGCATGGGCCAGGCGGTCCAGATGCAGCGAAAGCCCCCTGATGCAGCGATCCTGCACCTGCATGGAGGTGAAATGCCCGTAGTTCACCTGAGCGAGGAAGGCCAGCTCGGACTCACCGGGCTCGCGACCATTCAGCTCGATCCGGTTTCCGGGCAATGTACTCACACCGAATGATTCCCTCGACAACTTCTCCGCGACGAGATCAGAACAAGGCCCCGAGTACGAGAACCAGGCCAGCCATGGCAACCAGCCAGATCAATGTCCGCAACCAGGGGACTCCGGCCGCATAGATCGGCAGGTACGCCAGGCGGGCCCAGAAATAGAGCTGCACGCCGAGTGCGGTATTCGAATCGGATTTTTGCGCGATCAGCACGGCGAGGACCGCAGCCGCGAAAAAGACGAGCGTCTCGAGGAAGTTCCTGTTCGCGCGATCCAGGCGCCCGGCGATGAGGCCAAGCGGCCTCGGTTCGCCATCGCGAGCACCGGCATTCCACCCGATTCCGCGTTGCAAGGTCGTGAACGTCGCGCTTGTGGCGATGTGAACGAGGCCCAGCACGATTGACCAGACCAGCATCTGCAATTCGATCGACATGATTCGCGCTCCTGAAGTAGATCCGAGTGTGCCCAAATTCCTCGAATCGTGCACTAGCAGGGGCATTCGAATCAGCGCGCCCTATGGCATGCTTGCCGCCCGCGCCGACGCGCAATCGCGCCAACCATGAGACCGCCGCCCTGAGCACCCTTTCTCCATCCGCGAAAGCCCAGTTCCAGATCCACTTCTGTGTACTGCTTTGGGGCTTCACTCCGATCATCGGAAAGATGATCTCGCTACCGGCCCTGCCCCTGGTCTGGTGGCGCATGCTGCTCGTGGTTGCCGTACTCACGCTGATTCCACGTGCCTGGCGCGGATTGCGGGCCATGCCTCCGAAGCTCGTTCTGGCCTACGCCGGCATCGGCGTGCTGGTGGCCCTGCACTGGTTGACCTTCTATGGCGCAATCAAGCTCGCCAACGCCTCGGTTGCAGCCACTTGCATCGCGCTGGCTACAGCATTTACTGCGCTGATCGAGCCCAAGCTGGCGAAGCGCCGCTTTTCCAAGCGCGAGCTGGCTCTGGGGCTATCCGTGCTGCCAGGCGTGGCCCTGGTGGTTGGCGGTGTACCCGACGAGTTCCGCCTCGGCATCGCCGTAGGTGCATTGTCTGCACTGCTGGTTGCGTTGTTCGGTTCACTCAACAAAAGACTAGTCGAGCATGGGGATGCCCTGACCGTGACCGGGATCGAGCTCGGTGCCGGCACCCTGGCGCTTACCCTTCTGTCTCCACTGATGCCGTGGATCTTTCCCGCCTTTGCCGGCTCGATTTTCGAGGTTCCCAGCGGCAACGACATCATTCTGCTGCTGGTCCTCTCGATCGCCTGCACGCTGCTGCCGTTTGCACTGTCCCTGGTTGCATTGCGCCACATGACGGCTTTCAGCGCACAACTGGCGGTCAATCTGGAGCCTGTCTATGCGATCGTGCTGGCCGCGATCCTGTTTGGCGAGCAACGCGAACTTACGCCACTGTTCTACGTCGGCGTCGTCGTCATTCTTGCAGCCGTATTCATTCACCCCTTGATCAACCGGCCCGGCGACACCGTGCAACCGGAGATCCTCGCCGTGGCCGAGGCCAAGAACATCCTTGAATGACATGGAAACCCGTGGACGCATCTTGGTTATTGCGCGACGCGAGACCTGATCTCGCTCTGGCTTGGGGTCAGCCCAGCAAGTGGCGCAGGGCAGGAAGGTATTTTTCCGCTGAGCCGGTATTGACGGCAACCACGCGTTCACCACGCTTGAGCAAACCGCGATCGAGCAACTGTGGCAGCGCCGCCAGGCATGCAGCCCCTTCCGGACAGATCCACCAATGTGTTTCACGCCAAACGCGCGAAAGTTCGGCGGCGATGTCGGGTTCGGCCACAGCAACAGCCGTACCACCGCTGGCACGAATGATTTCGAGAACGCGAAAGTGGCCCACACCGGCAGGCACGTTGAGACCGAAGGCAAGCGTGCCCTCGCCGGACCTGGCCTGCGTATCCAGCGCACCACTATCAAATGCATCGACCAGTGGCGCCATCGCTGCACTCTGCACGCAAATCATGCGTGGCCGCTGCGAGCCGATCAGTCCCAGTGCTTCGAGCTCGTCCCAGGCTTTCCACATGCCGAGCACGCCGGTTCCGCCGCCAGTCGGATAGATCACGACTTCAGGCAAGCTCCAGCGCGTGCTCCCTGCTTCCGGCTCGGCCAGTTCCAGACCGAGCGACTTCTTGCCCTCGATACGCCAGCCCGGCTCCTGGAACGTGGCGGCTGAAAACCAGCCATGGGGAATGTACTTTTCCCTGAGCAGCGCGCCTGCTTCCCGGATGGTCGGACCCTTGAGTTCGAGCACGACCTGATCCGGAAATCGATGTGCTGCTGCCGCAACGTTGCCGAGGATCGGCATTGGCGTGTCGTCCGGCATGGCGACCACGACCGATAGGCCACCGGCCAGCGCATAGCGCGTCAGCGAGTCCCCTGCATTGCCCTGGGTTGGAACCGCAAGTCGCCGTATTCCGAGCCGCCGCGCCTGGGCGGCAACCATGGCCATGCCGCGGTCCTTGAAGCTCATCGTGGGGTTGGCTCCGAAACCGGCGTGCGCCATGCCCTCTTCTTTCAGGCTCAACCGAATACCTGATTTGCCGGCAACAGGATGATGGGTGTAGTCGAGCAGCGGTGTGGCCCCTTCCCCGAGCGCTACGACATTTCTTGCATCGTCAGACTGGTTGACGTCCAGCGCCATCAAGCCACCGAAGCGCCACATGTCCTTTCTTTTGGGGTTGTACCAGGCGAGCCCCGGCTGCTCGGCGGCAAGGCGCTCGACATCCAGCACCATCTCGACGGGGCGACCATCGACCGGATCAAGATTCATCGGCTGGTCGGCCGGATACTCGACACCAGAGGCAAGACCACGCAGGCAGCGCACGTATGACATCGTCGACTTCTTCCCTACATCCGGGGCTCGATCAGATCCCAGCGATTGCCGTAAAGATCCTCGAATACAACGACCGTACCGTATTCCTCATGGCGAGGCTGTTCGCAGAAGTGAACACCCTGCGCTTGCATGCGTGCATAGTCGCCAGCGAAATCATCGGTATGCAGGAACAGGAAAACGCGGCCACCCGCCTGGTTGCCGACGCGGCCTGTCTGCTCGGCGTTGGCAGCGCGCGCCAACAGAAAGCAGGCACCCTGTGAACCGACTGGAGCCATGCGCACCCAGCGTTTGCCCGGTTCGCGAGGCGAATCTTCAAGCAACTCGAATCCCATCGCACGTCGGTACCATTCGATCGCCTCGTCATAGTCGCCCACGACCAGGGTCATGGCATGAAACTGCTGGGCCATACCGAACGTCTCCAGAAAACCTTGCACGAGATTAGCTGATCGGGACACGCAAGCCGACAGGTACTGCGCGTCGGCCGAGCCTCAACGTTCTGGCCAGTACCAGGCAGGTGCATCCAGCAACCCCTGTCCGGCTCCTTCGTTCTGGCCGAGCGATTTCCAGAGCAGGATCGAATTCCATTGCGAGTCTTCATCAAGCGCAGTCGTCAAGCGTGGCGCGTACGAAACAACCCGGATCTGCCCCTGAGTGACCGCCTGCCGGATGAGCCGCGCCAGCCCTGGCAACAAATCTGCTCGCGGCTGGGAGCTCACCGACTCTGGGGGCTTCCTGTGCCAAACCTTGAATGCATTAACTCGCCGTATCAGACGACTACAGCTCGTTTTACAACTGTATTCGTCATTTATTACGACTTGACAATCACTTGCTCAGCAATCATTAATCGTCAATACAGGCAACTAACCGCAATATCCATCTGCTATTCGCCGTTTAAGGTGATTTATGACGAACTCGCAATCCATGCAGGAAGCCGCTGCCCTCAAATTGATCGGTGAGCGCACCAGCAGACAGCGTCTCGAACGAAATCTCACCCAGGCCGAGTTGGCCACAAACGCCGGGGTGTCGAAACGTACCATCGAGCGCCTTGAAGCGGGCGAGTCGACCCAGTTGTCCAATTTCCTGCGCATATTGCGCGCCCTGGATTTGCTGGATGGTATCGAGGCGCTGTTGCCGGAGTTGCCGCCCAGCCCGGTCGACCAGCTCAAACTCAAGGGGCGGCAGCGGCAGCGTGCTTCATCGGATCGCAGAGCGGAGTCGCAGCCGGCTCCCTGGACCTGGAAAGACGAGCCGTGACCACAATTGCGGAAGTGCGACTGTGGGGACGCGCGATCGGCGCCGTTTCAGTCGAGGGATCAGCCGGCGTCGCGGCATTCCAGTACAACCCGGAATTCGCCCAGAGTGGCATCCAGATTGCACCGATCATGATGCCTCTGGATAACCGGGTCTACACCTTCCCTGGCCTGCCAAAGGAAGCATTCCATGGCCTGCCCGGGTTACTCGCCGACTCACTACCCGATCGTTTCGGCAATGCGTTGATCGACGCCTGGCTAGCGACCCAAGGACGCAGCCCGGAAAGTTTCGACGCCGTCGAACGACTTTGCTACATCGGGGCACGTGGCATGGGCGCACTCGAGTTCGCGCCGGCGACCGGTCCCAGGCCGCGTGATTCCAGGAAAGTCGAGATCGATGCACTCGTGCAATTGGCGTCCGACGTGCTTACCCGACGCAACGAACTGCACACTTCATTCGCCGACGAAAATCGGGAAGACTCATTGCGCGACATCCTCCGTGTCGGAACCTCGGCCGGAGGTGCACGGGCCAAGGCGATCATTGCCTGGAACCGCGAAACCAACGAAGTGCGCTCGGGCCAGCTTGCCGCGAATGATGGCTTCGAGTACTGGATCCTCAAGTTCGATGGCGTCGCTGGCAACAAGGACAAGGAACTGGAGGATCCGAAAGGATACGGAGCCATCGAGTACGCCTACGCGCTGATGGCGCGCGCAGCCGATATCGAAATCAGCGAATGCCGCCTGCTCGAGGAGAACGGGCGTCGGCATTTCATGACGCGCCGCTTCGATCGCCTGCCGGGTGGCGAGAAGCTGCACATGCAGTCCCTGGCCGCCCTCGCCCACTACGATTTCAATCAGGCCGGTGCCTACAGCTACGAACAGGCCTTGCAACTGATCCATCGGCTGGGCCTCGGCATGCATGCAGTGGAAGAACAATTCCGACGCATGGCGTTCAACATCATCGCGCGCAATCAGGATGATCATGTCAAGAACATTGCCTTTCTCATGGACAAGCAAGGCACCTGGTCGCTGTCGCCTGCCTTCGACATGACCTTCAGCTACAACCCGAAGGGTCTGTGGACTTCGAGCCATCAGATGTCGATGAACGGCAAACGCGATGGCTTCACGATCGAGGATTTCCGCGAATGCGCCAGATCCGCGTCCATGAAACGCGGTCGCGCCGAAACGATTGCCAATGAAGTATCGACCGCCGTACGTCGCTGGCCGGAGTTTGCCGAACGGGCGGGTGTGGGCGAGGCATGGCAGGCTGACATCGCCTCTGCGCTTCGACTTCAGGATTGAACAGCGGCCGACACGCTCCAGTACTGGCAAGCCAGCAAACCAGCTACCCTGCGCACCAGCAACCATTTAATTCACCCCACCGGATGCACCCACTGCATCCTTGCCCAACACTTCCCGAGGAACCGTCATGGCCCTGGTCAACCTGCTTGTTCTGCTTGCCGTCATCCAGTTCATCTACTTTGGCGTTCGCGTCGGCAGCGCCCGCCAGAAATACGGCGTATCCGCACCGGCAACCACGGGCCACGAAATATTCGAACGCTACTACCGCGTCCAGATGAATACGCTTGAACTCCTGATCATGCTGGTCCCGTGCGTGTGGATCGCTTCGGCCTACTGGAATCCGATGTTCGTGGCCGCGATGATTGGCATCTACCTGATCGGACGCATGATCTACCTGAGTGGATACGTGGCGGATCCAAAAAAGCGCGACAAGGGGTTCCTGATCAGCATCCTGCCGATCTTCGTGTTGTTGGTGGCAGGTTTTGCCGGTGCCGTGATGAGCTTCATCAAGACAGGCATCTAGCAAGAAGCACGGCAAAGAGGAGGACGCATGATCAGGATCACGACCTGGAACAGTGAAGGTCGTTTGACCGGCGAACTGGATGGCGCCGGTTTTGATCATGCGGACCTTGCTGCCAGTCGACTGACCTGGATCGACCTCGTTGGCGAGGACACGGGCGAGCATCGGGACTTCCTGCTGAACAGGATCGGTCTCGACAAGCTGGCCGTGGATGATGCGCTGCGTGCGCGCCACCCTCCCAAATACGAAGTTCTCGAGGGTGGCTGGAGCTTTCTTCTCATGCGCGGCTTTGATGCGACCAGCACCAGTGTCAAATTCGGCACGATCCAGCTCGCCCTGTTCTGGCGTGACAACCTGGTCGTGACCCGCCATGAAAAGCCATCGGCGAGTGTCGCCGAAGTCGAAAAGGCACTTGCGACCGGCGAGCAGGCTGAGCCCGAAGATGCCTGGAGATTGCTGTATTCCATCTTGCGTCGGCTACTCGATCGCTACCTGCCAATCCTGCTGCGCATTGAAGCGCGGCTCGAGGAGATCGAGGAGTTGATTCTGAAGCGGCCAAGCGATCGACTGCTCGCCGAACTGATGGAGTTCAGCAGCCAGCTCAAGCGTTTGCGGCGAATCGGTGCATACCATGAAAAATGTTTCGGCAACCTTCGGACCCACGAGCCACGCGCACATGGGATCAACTCGACCCAGCTGACCGATCTCTTCGAACAGGCCGAGCGCCTGCACAGCCTGTCCAGCTTGCAGTACGACACCACCGCGGACCTGACCAATGGCTACCTTTCGGTATCCGCGCACCGACTCAACAACGTCATGCGCGTGCTGACCGTGGTGACGGTGTTGTTCGTGCCGCTGACCTTCATCGCGGGGATCTACGGGATGAACTTCGAGTTCATGCCTGAGCTGAGCTGGCGCTGGAGCTATTTCGTGGTGTTGGGCGCAATGAGTTCAGTGGCGATCGGCCTGCTGGTTCTTTTCCGCCGCAAGAAATGGATATAGAAGCCGGGAATGGGGAATGCATTTTCAGGCATGAGTGCGGCGTGGACGGCAAGGCAGGAAAGCATGCGGAATCTTCGTACCTGGCAAGCAGGATTCAACAATGAAATCCATCTGTAAATTCCGGCAACTTGTGATACTCGGCCTGCTGCTCGTCGGCAATTCTGCGCTTGCCGCGCCCGAGTACCTCGAATTACTCGATTTCCATTTGATCGATGGCAGCGGCGCGGCGCCCAGGCATGTGGATCGCCTCGTCGCACGCGACGGCGTGATCGAGTTGATTGGCTCGGCTGGCCAGGCACCGGAACCCGAACCGACCGCGCGCTGGACGCGCGTTGGCCTGGCTGGCGCATGGGTGATGCCAGGCCTGATCGACACCCACGTGCACGTAGCCCGATTTCCGAATGCCCACGTGATGGCCGAAAAAATTCTGGGCCAGTCCGTTCGCGGTGGCGTTACCAGCGTCCGCGACCTGACGGGCGACGCACGTGCACTGGCTGAAATAGAACGCGCCACCGGCACCGGTGAACTGGTTGCCCCGAATATCGTATTCAGTGCCTTGTTTGGCGGCCCGGACATCTTCGCAAGGGGTCCGACGGCCGAGATGGCATCGGGACGCCCGCGAGGTGAAGCTCCGTGGGCTCACGTAGTCACGGAAGACAGCGATCTGCGCCAGTTGATCGCCGAAGCCAAGGGAAGTGGCACAAAGAACATCAAGGTCTATGGCGACCTGACTCCGGACCTGGCAGAACGACTGATCAGGGAGGGAACACGCCAGGGCATGCTGAGCACAGCGCACGCGACGGTATTTCCGGCACGCCCCGGCGACCTCGTCGACGCAGGCGTGGGCTCCCTGTCACACGCACCCTATCTGGTCTGGCAGGCCGTTGAGACCGTACCTGACGACTATGGCCAGCGCATTGCCGGCCCATGGAATGAAATACCTGCCAACCACCCGGCCCTGCTCGACTTGTACAAATCCATGGCCAAGCATGGCGTGACCCTGGACGCGACACTCTATGTGTACAAGTCCATGCAGTCCTATCCCGGCGTGCCGAAGATGGACTGGACCGAAGCGGCTTTCAAGTGGGGGGTGCAAGCAACACGCCTCGCCAACGAAGCCGGAGTGCTGGTCACGACCGGCACCGACTGGTTCGAACCGCGCGATGATTTCGAACTGCCGCATACCCACGAGGAGCTGGCCTTGCTGGTTGAAGCCGCCGGCTTTTCCCCGATGCAGGCCATCGTTGCCGGCACCCGCAACGGCGCAGTTGCACTCGGGCTGCAAAAAACCCACGGCACCATCGAAATCGGCAAGGTCGCCGACCTGCTGGTGCTGGACGCTGATCCGCTTGAGGATATCCACAACACCACCCGAATTCGATTTACGGTCAGGAATGGCCTTGTCGTCGATCCCGAATGATTCGCGCGGAAAAGCCTAGCAACCTGGACACTCTTGAACTGGAACTCCCATGTCGCTGAAAGACAATTTCGAACTGCTTGCGCAGTACAACCGCTGGATGAACGACAAGGTCTACACTGCCGCATCGCACATGCCGCGCACTGAACTCCATGCCGATCGCGGCGCGTTCTTTGGCTCGGTGTTCGGTACCCTGAACCACATCCTCGTCGCGGATACCCTCTGGCTGAAGCGGTTTGCCTTGCACGACGCAGGCTTTCAGTCGTTGCGTGGAATGTCGTCCATCCCGGCCCCAACGTCGCTTTCCGGACACCTACATCCGGAAATAGAAGACCTGCAAGCGGCTCGAACGGCCATGGATGCCATGCTTGTCTCGCTGACCCGTGAAGCCCGTGACATCGACTACGACACAAACCTGACCTACGCGAATACCTCCGGCCAGGTCTTCACAAGACAGCTTGCTCCGCTGATGCAGCACGTTTTCAATCATCAGACGCACCATCGCGGGCAAATCACGACACTGCTCAATCAGGCCGGGGTCGATGTCGGCGTCACTGACCTGCCAATGATGCCGATGGATGCGGGACAACATTCCGCTGCCTGAGACATGTGTCGTTTCCAGAAGTCCCCGAGTTAAGTAAACTTGCCGGTTCTGCAAATAGACGGGTCCCGCCTCGGGATGCCGAACCGAGGTCGCCATGTCCCGTTTGCCCGCCGCTGCACTGTCACTGTTCTGCGCAACGTTTCTTGTTGCGTGCACGGATGAAGGCGCAGCTGATTCCAGCCCTGCGGCGGCCGGCAACAGTCCGCGAATAGTCGTTGAAGCGCTGTCTGCAGTTGCGGCGCGCGCCGGCGGCACGGCAGCGGCAGATGTGGTCCCGCTCAATGACAGCACCTTGAGTGCCGAACTGGCAGCCCGCGTACTGGCTGTGCGCAAGGATGTGGGTTCCAGCGTAAAACGCGGCGAAGTGCTTCTGGAGTTGGACACCACCGACTATCGTCTCGCCCTGGGCCAGGCCGATGCACAGGTTGCTGCAGCCAGGGCCGCATCAGCACAAGCCGATGCACGCCTGAAGCGCGCGCGTGAATTGCACCAGAAGAACTACGTTTCAGATGACGAATTGAGTGTGGCCGTCACCCAGGCAGAAGCGGCCAGCGCCGAATTGCGAATTCGCCAGGCCGCTCGCGCCGTGTCGGCACGGCAGCTGGACAAGGCCACGATCAATGCACCCTACGATGGCGTCGTGGTCGATCGCATGGCTCAGGTCGGCAACGCGGTGGTACCCGGCACCCCGCTGATGAGGCTGATCGACCTCGCGACACCGCAGGTCGAAGTGCGCCTGCAACCTGCACAGGCATCCGCCCTGGCCAACGCAGACGACATCTACCTTGAGCTTCCCGGCAAGCGCTATCCGCTGCGCGTCCTGCAGGTCGCCGAAGCGACCGACCCCGGATCCCGGACACGCATCGCCAGGCTGGCTTTTGTGGGTGACTCCGCGCAACCCGGACTGAGTGGCAGCTTGAGCTGGAAGAGTGCCGGCTACGAAGTTTCCCCGTCGCTACTCGTCCAGCGCGAGGGCGGACATGGGCTATTCACAGTGCGTGATGGAAAGGCTGCATGGCTGGCTATCGAAGGCGCCGCCAGTGGCCGTGCCGTGATGGCTGATCTGGACGGCGATCTTCCCGTCGTTACCCATGGCCAGCAATCCTTGCAGAACGGTGATCCGGTCGGGACACCAGACAAACCGCCTCGCGACCGAAATCCGGCCAAGCCCAAATCCGAGAGCCAGTCGAAACCGGCAGAGGCTCCCTGAGTGCGCCTGCTGCGATCAATGATCGAGAACCACCCGCTGGCCAACATCGCCTTCGTGGTAGTGATCATCATGGGCGCGCTGGCCTACGCAAACATGCCGCGCGAGCAGGATCCTGAAATCAATTTCAACTGGGTCAATATCGTGACTGCGCTTCCGGGCGCGTCGGCTGTCGACATCGAAGAGCGCGTCACCAATCCTCTCGAAGACGCGATCCGAAACGTCCAGGACGTGCGCTTCGTGGTGAGCTCATCCCGCGAAGGCGTCAGCAACATCCTCGTGCGCTTCCGCGAAATCAACGAACGCATCTTCGACAAGCGCATCAACGATCTTCGTCGCGAACTGCAGAACAAGGCCAACACTGAATTGCCTGCGGATGTTGTTGACCCGAAGATCCTCGAGATCACGACCTCGAATGGATTTCCCACGGCAATGGTGGTCCTGACCGGTCAGGCGACTGACGAGACGCTGCGTTCAGCGGCACGCAAGGTCAAGGAAGATCTCGAGCAACTCGCGGGCGTCGACCAGGTGCTTGCGCTGGGCTTCCAGGATCCGGAATTGCTCGTTGAATTCGATCCACAGGCACTGGCGTCGCGTGGGCTCAATGCTGCTGCACTAAGCGACAGCCTGCGCCTGTGGTTTCGCGATGTGTTCGCCGGCAAGGTCAATGCACGTGATGGCGAATGGCTGGTTCGCGTCGCCGGCTCGACAGCCGACCCCGGCGAGTTGGCAAGATTCAGCTTGCGCGTGCCGGGATCAGAGTCCGCTCGCGTTCCGCTCGACGCAGTAGCTACGGTACGCAGGGGCAGCGACGTGCCCCGCCAGCTCGCGGCAACCGATGGCAAGCCAGCCGTCATGCTGACCGTGACCAAGATCGCCAACACCAACATGCTCGAACTGGTCGATCGCATTCGCGCCTATACGGAAAGCAGGAATCCGGTTCTGGCCTCCGACGGCCTGAAGCTTCAGCTTGCCGACGACCAGACTATTCCGACTCGCGAAGCGCTCGGCATCATGCAATCGAATGCACTGATCGGACTGGTCCTGGTCATGTTCGTGTGCTGGTTGTTTCTGGGTACGCGCATCGCCCTGATGGTCAGCCTCGGGGTGGTCTTTTCGGTGAGCGGCACCTTCTGGTTCCTGCAGGGCTACGGCTCGACGTTGAATGTTTCCGTCCTGCTCGGCGTGGTCATCGTGCTCGGCATGCTGGTCGACGATGCGGTGGTTGTGGTTGAGGCGATGTACTACCGCATCCAGCGCGGCATGGTCGGCACCAACGCAGCCATGGATGCCCTGCAGGAAGTTGGTCTGCCCGTGTTCGCCGCAGTAAGTACGACGATTGCCGCCTTCCTTCCATTGATGCTGCTGCCCGGC
The DNA here is from genome assembly GCF_049593775.1 of Dokdonella sp. GTDB lineage: Bacteria > Pseudomonadota > Gammaproteobacteria > Xanthomonadales > Rhodanobacteraceae > Dokdonella. Next base: position 17,570 of record NZ_JBAWHJ010000478.1, read on the forward strand.
ATCGTCGGTCAGTTCATGTTCGTGATTCCATTTGTGGTCACGATTGGATTGCTGGTCAGTCTGGTCGAGGCTTTCTGGATGCTGCCCGCGCATGTGAGTTCAATGCGCACCGGCGCCATTTCCAGGGGGCGCAGCCAGCAGATCCGCGAGCGCTGGACGCGCAACGTACGCAATTTCTATGCGTATTGCCTGATCCACGTCATGCGTCGACCGAGACGCTACCTGCTGTTGGCACTGGCTCTGTTTCTCGCTTCCGGTGCGGCACTGGCGCTCGGCATGGTCAAATTCCAGTTCTTCGCGTTTGACCCGATCCGCCTGTTTTATGTCAACGTCGACATGCCGTCCAAGGCATCAATCGAGGACACGCTGCGCCAGACCATGAAAGTCGAAGCAGTCGTGCGTACGCATCTGAAGGACGGCGAGGCCCGAGCGGTCACTTCACTGGCCGGCATCAAGTTCACCGATGTCGAGCCCCTCTATGGCGACCAGTATGGGCAAGTCGCTGTCTCGCTCAATCCCGGTCGATCCGGCATGCGCCGACTTGACCAGATCATCGAAGAGATGCGGGCCGAGGTATCCGCAACTCCTGGCGCTGGCGAGATTTCCTTCCTGACCCTGTCCGGTGGACCGCCAACCGGCAAGCCGATCAGCGTCAAGGTGCGCTCGGACGATCCCGAAGAATTGCGTGCGGCGGCCGACGCCATGAAGAAGATCGTATCCGGCATCAAGGGCAGCAAGGATGTCGTCGACGATGACGTGCCCGGCCGCAACGAACTTTCGCTGGTCGTTGATATTGACGCTGCGCGCAATATTGGCCTCGATCCCGGCCAGGTAGCGCGTCTGGTCGGCCTTCATGTGGATGGCGAGATCATTGCCGATCTGCGTGACCGCGGCGAGAAAATGGAATTGAGAGTGCGCTCGTCACGCAGTTCGGTCGACAGCATTCGCGATGTGCTTGATGATCCGGTTGCCCTGCTCTCTGGTGGCAGCGTGCCGCTGGGCTCGCTGGTCAGTGCCCGGGAAAGCAAGAGTCCCGGCCTGATCCGGCACTGGAACCTTCGGCGCGCGATAACCGTGGAAGCCGATCTCGATCTGGAGCTAAACGACACGGCTGCGGCCAACGCCCAATTGCTTGAGAAATGGAAGTCCGTCCGCACGCAATTCCCGGGAGCCGATCTCGATTTTTCGGGCCAACTCGATGACATCAACGAATCCCTGAGTGCCATGGGTCCGCTGTTCCTGCTTGGCCTGGGCCTGATCTACCTGATCCTCGCCGCACAGTTCCGCAGCTACTTCCAGCCGATGCTGATTCTGTCCACGGTGCCGCTCGCCTTCACCGGAGTGACCCTCGGCCTGATCATCTCGAGGAATCCCCTTTCGCTCTACACCTTGTACGGCGTGATTGCCCTGACCGGCATTGCAGTCAACGCCGCCATCGTGCTGATAAGTGCCGCCAACGACCGACGCCAGGCCGGCATGCGTACCCTGCATGCCACGGTCTATGCTGCGCGGCGTCGTGTCATCGCAGTATTGATGACGACCGGCACGACGATCGCCGGCCTCGCATCACTGGCATTCGGCCTTGGCGGAAAATCCCTGCTCTGGGGCCCGGTTGCATCGAGCATCGTCTGGGGCCTGGCGTTTTCCAGCGTACTGACCCTGTTCGTCGTGCCTGTGCTGTATCGCTACTTCATGCAGCAGCGTCAACCGAAAGCGATCGCTGTGACTGACGCAGACCGCTGGAAGCGATACTAGAAGCAGCAAGCAGGGCCAGTCGCAGCAGATGAATCCCTCTGACAGGCTGCTGAAGTTCAAATCAAGCGGCACGGCAGGTCGGCGAATTCCGCCCTGGATGCGAAAGGCACTGACTCAAGGCTCGTCATTCCTGCTTAGGCGGGAATCGCTTCATGCGGAGATGGTTCGATGTTACCGACAATGAAAATGTGGGCTTGTGCTTCGATCTTATTTGCCCTGCTCGCAGCTTGTGCCGCCGGTGGCGACGTCAGCGAACCGATACCGACCACCCTGGTCAGCGCACCCCAACCGGCCAAACGACTCGTCGTCGTATTGCCTGGCCGGGGCGAAGACGTTGCCCGACTGGAAAACAAGGGCATGGCAGCAACGATCCAGGCCACCTGGCCGGACGCCGATGTCCTGCTGACCGGCCTTACCCTTCCGTTCTACCGTCAGGGCCTGGCTGCTTCGCGTCTGCAATCCGAAATCATCGAACCCGCCCGTGCACGCGGCGTCGGCGAAATCTGGTTGCTGGGCATTTCACTCGGCGGCATGGGTGCGATACTCCACGAACATGAATATCCCGGCGAAGTCGAAGGCATCCTGCTGCTTTCACCTTTTCTCGGCGGGCGCCGAATCCAGGACGAAATCCGCTCCGCAGGCTCACTGGCGAACTGGGAACCCGGTCCGGTGCAGCCCCTCGGGCCTGACACCTTCGAGCGAGAACTCTGGCGCACGATCCAGCAGTGGAACAACGATCCCATGCGCAAGAAGACAGTATGGCTAGCCTACGGCGAAGACGAAGCGTTTCGCGAATCCAACGAATTGCTGGGCCAGGCGCTCCCCCCCGACAACGTTCGCATGCTACCGGGTGATCACGACTGGAAGCTGTGGACGCCAGCGACGGCAGCGCTGCTGCAGCCTGCGAGGAACAAATAATTCCGCTACAAGCAGCGATTTCCTGTGAGCATTCGGTCAAAGTTTGCGCGTTGGCGCTTACTTCGCCAGTCAGGAGCCAGTCATCGCGTATTCCGTTCGACAGATCCAGGCGGGAAAGCGCTGAGCAAGACCGAATCTGCAACGAAGAGGCCGGAACCGACCCGAAGCGGAAGTTCGGAAAGGTCTCAAGGTAGGGTCGAAATTCAAAGTTCAAGACCTGAAGATCCCCGAGCCCCCTGACCCCCAAGCCCC
>NZ_JBAWHJ010000479.1:0-11646 GCF_049593775.1 Dokdonella sp.
AGCACGCGCCAAGCGCGTTTCCAGGCGATTGCGAATACCGCAACGTTGAGCAAGGCGTAATAGGACAACAGGGCGATGTGATTGCCGCTGCCGGTCGAGATCAGGATCGGTGCGGCGAAGCCGGCGAGGATGCCAAGGACAGCCAGGGCCAGTGCATCCTGCAGGACGGCCAGCACGCAGACTCCGGCGACAAGAATCAGCATCAAGCCGAACGCGGGGGCCGCCGGCAGCAGTTGATAGAGCCGGAACGCCGCGAAAACCGTCAGCAGAAGAATTCCGATCGCGCCGCCCTGAAGGCTCAGCGAGAACGCGCGCCGTGATTCGCGCTGACGCCAGGCAAACACCAGTGCAGCCAGTGCCGCGGCGGCAATGCCAGCCAGGCGCAATTCGATGGGCAGGGTGAACCAGCCTTCATCCGCCGCATATTTGAGCAGCGCGGCGACACCGGCGAACAGCACCAGCATGCCGATCTTGACCGGCACGTTGCCTTCGGTGAACCAGGCCTTGATCCAGTCGATGGCGCGCGCGGCGATGTCGGGTTGCGACGGCGCCATCGGTGCACGGTCGATCGGAGCTGCCCGCGCGGCCGGCGCCGACGCGGCCGGTTCCGGGATCGAGACGCGAGCGGTCGAAAGCGGCACCGGAGGTGGTGCAGTACTGCCGATCTGGAATCCCTCGGACTTTTCAGCGACCGGCCGCGCGGGCGGCGTTGCGACCGGTACGGCCGGCACATCCTGGCTTGCGCTGGTCACGGGCAGGGGCTGCCTCGGCATTGCGGTCGCTCTTCCAATGAGCACTGCAAGCTGGGCTTCTACCCGGCGTGTGCGTGCATCCAGGGCGATAAGCCGGGAAAGCAGAAATCCGAACGTGGCGCCTACCAGCAGGCCAAGGATGGCCGTCGAGTCATCGGCAACGGTTGCGCCGAGTGCGGCACCGACTACGGCGCCGACGATGCACCAGATCAAACCCATGAACACACTCCCCGGAGCTGAGACGACGGTTGTTCAACGATACAGCGGCGGCTGGCCTTCGGGTCGACTCTTGAAGCGCCGATGTATCCAAAGGTACTGGGTTGGCGCCTCGCGCGCCATGCGCTCGATCGCGGCATTCACCCTGGCCGTATCATGTTCGACATCGCTGCCGGGAAAATCGGCCAACGGCGCTTCCAGACGCAGTACATAGCCGCCGTCCGGAAGCCGGCGGTGGAAAAACGGTATGACCCGCGCGCCAGATAGCCGGGCCAGATGATGGGTGGCGGTCAAGGTGGAAGCCGGCACGCCGAAGAACGGCACGAAGACTGTGTCCTTGCCACGCATGTCCTGGTCAGGCGCATACCAGATACGGCCGCCTCCGCGCATGTAGCGCACACAGGCACGAATCTCGTTCTTGGTGAACATGGTCGCTGCATAGTGTGAGCGCGCCCGTCGGATAGCCCATTCGAACGCGGCATCGCCGTGCTCGCGGTACATGCCCGCCAGTTCGACGCCCGCATGTTCGACCAGCAAGCGCCCAGCCAGTTCGAGGTGCGAAAAATGGGCGCCGGTGAGCAGCACGCCTCGGCCTTCCGCGCTCGCGGCATCCAGATGTTCCCGGCCTTCGATCCGGACCGGAACCCGCGCAATGGCCTGGTGTGACCCCATCCATGCCAGAGCGAACTCCACCAGCATCAAGCCGACGTCGCGCAGGCATTGCTCCAGCATTCGCGCTTGCTCGTCGGGCGTCAATTCGGGAAAGCAAAGTTCGATATTGCGTTTGGCAATGTGCCTGCGGGAACCTGGAATACGTGCAATCAGCCAGCCGAGTCCGCGACCAGTGCGAATCAGCGCAGGGTAGGGGAGGCGAGCGAGCAACCAGAGCAGGCCGAGGCCCAACCAGGCAAGCCAATGTCTGGGAGCCAGCAGGGCGAGGCGAAATGGAGGAAGGGTAGAAGCCATTTCACCGATTATGGCGGTCGAGTCGGTTTCTGCCTATGCACCCTATACTGAGAGCCGATCCACGTTCCGGTCGGTTCATCGACTGCCTCGACGTTCTTGCTGCCGGCAGATCCTCGACGGCCGATGATTTTGCCGGGTTGCGTGATTCGGTCTTCCGACGTCTGATTCCCGTAGTTGATGAGAAACAAACCGTGTTGCGCTTGCTCTATACGCTGACCATGTACCTGTTGACACCGGTGATCCTGTATCGCCTGGCTGCGCGAGGTCTGCGCTATCGGCGTTATCTGTCGCGCTGGAAGGAGCGGTTCGGATTCTTCCCTTCGCCAGGCTTTGCCAACAGCAGCTGGGTGCACGCGGTTTCGGTTGGCGAGGTCAATGCTGCCGTACCGTTGATCGAATCGCTCATGCGGTCATATCCGGATGCGCGCATGGTCGTTACCACGGTTACCCCGACCGGATCCGAGCGCGTGCAGAAGTTGTTCGGCGATCGGGTCTTCCATGTTTACCTGCCGTACGACCTGCCGGCATCCGTAAAACGCTTCCTTGATCGCATCAAGCCGAGATTCGCGGTGATCATGGAAACCGAGATCTGGCCAAACCTGTTCATCACCTGCCGTGAACGAGCGATTCCGATCGTGGTGACAAATGCGCGTTTGTCCGAGCGCAGCCTGCGTGGCTATGGCCCAGTCCGGCCTCTGGCACGACGCGCCATCCAATGCGCCAGCTTCGTCGCGGCCCAATCGCCGGTCGATGCGGAGCGACTGCGAATCCTGGGTGCGGTCGAAGATCGCCTCAGTGTCATCGGTAACCTGAAATTCGATTTGTCGGTACCGCCCAGCCTGGCGGAAGCCGGTAGCGAACTGCGTCGCGCTTGGGGAGAGCAGCGCCCGGTGTGGATTGCCGCCAGCACCCACGAAGGCGAAGAATTACCGGTGCTCAAGGCGCATTCCGTCATCTTGCAGCGATTTCCCGATGCCCTGCTGCTGATCGCTCCGCGTCATCCGGAACGTTTCAAGCCGGTGGCAAGCTCGTGTCGATCACTGGGCTTCGCAACACGGATTCGCAGTGAGGACGAAAGTGCCAACGATCGCTGCCAGTGCTTTGTCATCGACGCGATGGGCGAGCTGATGCAGTTCTATGCAGCGTCGGACATCGCCTTCGTCGGTGGCAGTCTTGATCCGATCGGTGGTCACAACCTGCTCGAGCCTGCCGCTCTCGGCAAACCGGTGATCGTTGGGCCGCATACCTTCAATACCGAAGAAGTGGCGACCAGCCTGATCGATGCGAATGCCGTACTTCGTGTCGCCAACGCCACAGAACTGGGCGCCGCAGTGCTGCGCCTGCTGGCGAATCCCGAGGTTCGCGTGGCAATGGGTCATTCGGCCCAGACCGTGCTCGAGCGCGAGCGTGGCGCAGTCGAGCGCACGCTGAGGATTGTCGAGAAGGTGCTTGAGGGCGGGGAGTGGAGAATGGAGAGGGGGGAATAGGAAAAAGCAAGGCGGGGAACCTGCAAGATACGCTTCTGCGATTCCCCGTTCTCCATCCCCTATTCCCTGCTATTCAAGCAATCCATTGACGGCTTCGAGATCGCTGACTTCGATGATGCCGGCAGCAGTTTTCAGGCGCAGACCGTTGAGGACAAACGCGTGGCGCGCACGCGAATTTCTGCTTTGTGCCTCCAGCAGCTGACGCTGGCTGATGAGGACGTCGACGATGGTGCGCGTACCCACTTCGTATCCGGCCTGGGTGGCATCCAGCGAACTCTGAGCAGACAAGACCGCCTGCCCGGTTGCCTCGACTTCGCTGGCACCGGCCAGAACGGCGCGATAGCTGTTGCGCGTGTTGCGTTCGACCAGGCGCTTGCGCTGTTCGAATTCGTCTTGCGCGGCATCGCGATAGTAGATGGACTGGCGCACGCGCGACTGCGTGAATCCGCCGGTGAAGATCGGTACGTTGAGTGACAAGCCGACCGTGGTCGACCAGCGATCATTGTTGGTGTGGAAGGCGTCGTTGATGCTCGACGCACTGTTGTCGCTCCAGCTGGGTGCCTTGGAATAGAGAATCTGTCCATTCACGGTGGGCAGATGGCCGGATCGCGCCGAATTGATGTTGGCACTGGCGGCATCGACCTGGAACGCGAGCGCGCTCAGGTTCGGATTCTGCTCGATCGCCACGGAAACCCAGCTCTCCGGATCCTCCGGGTTCGGCCGGTCCAGAGGCAGCTTCTCACGCAACTTCTTCAGCTCGCCCGGCTGCTGGTTGGTCAACTGGCGCAACGCTTCCTTGGTGTCTTCCACGGTGTTTTGCGAAACGATCACGCTGGCCACGGCGGTGTCGTGCTGGGCCTTGGCATCGTTGACGTCGGTAATGGCAGAAAGGCCGACTTCAAAACGCTGCTGGGCCTGTTCGAGCTGCCTGGCGAGGGCCTGTTCGTTGGCCTGGTCGAAGATCAGGGCGTCTTCCGCTGTGAGGACCTCGAAGTACGCGGTCGCCACACGCAGAAGCAGGTCCTGCTCCGCGGCGTGATACGTGGAGTCGCCCGCCTTGGCCGTGGATTTCGCCGAGGACAAGTCAGCCCAGCGACTCAGGTCGAGAATGCTCTGGTCGAGTCGGCCACTCAAGGTGCGTCCGTAGGAATGGTTTGATGAGGTCACGTTGACCAGGCTCTGGCTGCCATCTTCGTTGGTCACGAACTGTGGGCCGCTGTTCGAGCCGTGGGATCGTTCGTAACCGAGTGACGCAGCGATTTGCGGCAGCAACGCCGATCGCGCCTGGGCGATATTCTCGTTGGTGGCGTCGCGGGTCGCTTCGGCGCCGGCCAATTGCGGGTCGGAAGAGCGCGCTTCGCCGTAGATCTGGATCAGATCGTCGGCATGCGCCAGCGAAGCCACGGAGCCAAGGGCAATGGCCAGTGCAAGCGGCAGGGAGCGGGAACGGATCATCGAATCATCCTCAGGGTTTGCTTTCTTTGTCCCAGGCCTGCCTACAGGGTGAAACGGCGTGGAGGCGAAGCATGGGTCAGGTACGGAATATCAGTCTCGAACAGGCTTTCAGTCTGCCAGTGGCCTGCATCGACGCGCGTGTGCAATAAGGCCTGCATGGCGGGTGATTCACCGCTGATCGCGAACAGACGACCACCGGGTTTGACCCAGCCACGCAGTCGATCAGGCAAGGCAAATACCGCGCCAGTGAGTACGATGCAGTCAAAGGCCTCAATGGTTTCAAATTTGGTCAATGCATCGCAGATTTCAACCTTGGCCCCCGAAATACCTGCGCGAGCGAGGTTTCCGATGGCACGTTCCGCGAGGTCGGCGTGGATTTCGAGGCTGAGCACATCGGCACCCAGTTCGGCCAGGCAGGCAGTGAGGAAGCCTGAGCCTGTGCCGATTTCGAGCACCCGCTGTCCGGATTCGATCGCCAGCGCCTGCAGGACCCTGCCTTCGATAACCGGCTTCATCATGACTTCGCCGTGTCCGAGAGGCAGCTCGACATCGACGAAAGCCATGTTGCGATAGCGTTCCGGCACGAAATCCTCGCGTGGGACTCGGCCGAGGACTTCCAGCACGCGAGGGTCAAGTACTTCCCAGGTGCGAATCTGGTTCTCGACCATGTTGTCTCGGGCCTGCTCAATATTCGTAGACATCAAGATCATCCGGAATGATGAAAAAAGGGGCGAAAGCATAGAAGGTATGCCAGCGAGCGGCAAACTTCCGTGCCGACTTCGGCAGCGTCCATGGCCGGCAACGATTCATTGCGAGCAGGAATTGGCGGTTTCAAGCCGCGGCTGGAAACCGGAAGCTCCGAATCGGGCCAGCGCCAAAGGCCATTGTGCGCTCACAGCGGCTGCGAGTGGTCCGTCAATCCTTGCCAGTGCGGCGAGATCCTGTCTGGCGCGAGCCCCGGGTGCATTGAGAAATTGAAGGCCCAGCCATGCCGAAATCAGTCCGCGGTCTTCCACGGACAGAGCGGACAATGCCGAAACCGCCGTGTTTCGCAGCTCGGCAATCCTGAAGTTGGTCGGGTGACGACTGCCCTCAAGCAAGGCGGCCAATGCACGCTGGGCCAGACGCAATGCCCAGTTATCCGTATTGCCGCAAGCGGAACTGGCGATACTTTCTAGTGGCTGATGCATGCCGACCTCTCGATGGACTCGGTACTGACCCGGCTGGATGCCGGGCGTGGTGGTTTGGGGACTTCAGGGTTCACTATGCAATTGCGGAGCCAACGCGGAATCTGAGGCGGGCGCCGGCTTGATCCGGAACCAGGCTGCGTAAAGCGCTGGCAGGAACAGCAAGGTCAGGGCGGTCGCGACGGTCAGGCCGCCCATGATGGCAACCGCCATGGGCCCGAAGAAGGCGCTGCGTGACAGCGGAATCATGGCGAGAATCGCAGCCGCTGCAGTCAGGACGATGGGACGGAATCTGCGTACGGTTGCGCCGACCACGGCATTCCAGGGTTCGATGCCGTCGGCGATATCGTGTTCGATCTGATCGACGAGGATGACCGAATTGCGCATGATCATGCCGAACATGGCAATCGTTCCGAGCATGGCCACAAAACCGAACGGCACCTGGAAGACAAGCAGGAACAACACGACGCCGATCAATCCAAGCGGGGCCGTGAGCACGACCAGCAGGACGCGCTGGAAGCTGCGCAGCTGCAGCATCAGTACGCTGAAGACAACGATCAGGAACAGCGGTATTCCCGCATTCACCGAACTCTGGCCCTTGGCTGATTCCTCGACTGCACCGCCGGTTTCCAATCGGTAACCTGCGGGCAGGTCAGCCCGTATCGATTCCAGTTCGGGCTCAATGAGCGCGTTCACGCTGGCCGGTTGCCTTGAGCCCTCGATGTCTGCGCGCACGGTGACTGTCGGCAAGCGGTCGCGACGCCAGATGATGCCCTCTTCGAAGCCGTACTCAATGGTGGCGATGTGCCCGAGTGGAACGCTCTTGCCCGATGCGGTCGGCACCGCCAGGCTCTTGAGCAGGCTGAGCCTGGCTCTTTCCTCGGGGGTGCCACGCAAGAGCACGCCGATCAACTGGTCACGTTCGCGATAGGTTGCGATCGGTACGCCATTGAGCGAGCTCTGCAGGAAGTTGGCCACGTCTTCGGAACTGACGCCAAGAACGCGCGCACGATCCTGGTCGATGGACAGGCGTATGACCTTGCTCGGCTCTTCCCAGTCGAGATTCACGTTGCGCACATCGGGATTGTCCCGCATGACATCCGCAACCTCGAGTGCGAGCTTGCGGATCGTGCCGATTTCGGCGCCCGAAACCCGGTACTGCAAGGGGTAGCCGACGGGAGGTCCGTTTTCGAGTCGAATCACGCGTGCGCGCAGGGCCGGGAAGTCCTGCTCGAACAGCCTCAGCAAATCGTTGCGCAGAGCTTCACGTTCGAACTTGTCGTGGGTCAGCAGGACAAACTGGGCGAAACTGGCTTGCGGCAGTTGCTGGTCCAGCGGCAGATAGAATCGTGGCGAACCGGAGCCCACATAGCTGACATAGTTTTCCAGCTCGGTGCGCTTGGCCAGCCAGGCTTCCAGCTTTATGACCTCGGCCTCGGTCGCATTCAGCGAGGATCCTTCGCTGAGTTTGAGATCGACCAGCAACTCCGGGCGCGTCGAGTTCGGAAAGAACTGCTGCTGCACGAAACCGAACCCGAATATGGCCAGTCCGAAAAGGACGACCGTGGTTGAAATGACCAGGAAGCGGTGCTGAACGCAGGTGTCGACCAGGCCTCTGAAGCGCCGATAGAACGGTGTCGAGTAGGGGTCCCGATTTGCGTCAGTCGGATGCTCGCTGACGCCACCGAACCATGTCGGCAAGCGACTGCGAATGGCATGAATTCGAGCTGCAAGTGGACCGCGGGGTGCCGCGCTGCTTGCAGCATGCGGATCCGGCAGCAGCTTGTAGCCAAGATAGGGGATGAAGACCACGGCTGCGATCCACGACAGCAGCAGGGCGATCGTGACGACCTCGAAGATCGCCCGGGTGTATTCCCCGGTGCCTGACTTCGCCGTTGCAATCGGCAGGAAGCCGGCGGCCGTCACCAGGGTACCGGTCAACATCGGGAATGCTGTCGAGGTGTAGGCGAATGCCGCTGCACTGGCCCGGTCCATGCCTTGTTCCATCTTGATCGACATCATCTCGACGGCAATGATGGCGTCGTCGACCAGAAGCCCTAGCCCCAGTACCAGCGCGCCGAGCGAAATCTTGTGCAGGCCAATGCCGAAGTAGTCCATGGCCGCAAATGTCATCGCCAGCACCAGCGGGATGGAAACGGCGACAACGAACCCGCTGCGCAAACCCAGCGAGAAAAAACTGACCAGCAAGACAATGATCACGGCCTCGCTCAGGGTTCGCACGAACTCCCCTACCGAATTGCTGACTGCGGCCGGCTGGTCGGCCACCTTGTGCAGGTCAAGGCCGAGCGGTAGCGTTCTTGCGATTCGTGAGGTCGCATCCTCGAGGTCATGTCCGAGCGCGATGATGTCTCCGCCCTTGCGCATGGATACGGCAATGCCGATGGCCTCTGTTCCCAGATAGCGCATGCGTGGCTGCGGGGGATCCACGAATCCCCGCTTCACCTCGGCGATGTCGGCGAGTCGGAACAATCGTCCATTACTGCCGCGTATGCTCAGCTCACGGATGGCCTCAACGGAATCCAGTGCGCCGGTCGTGCGCAGATAGATGCGGTCCGTTCCGGTTTCGAAACTTCCGCCTGCAACCACGGCATTCTGTGCGGCCAGTGTTTGCTGCAGTTCAGCGAATGTGACTCCGAGCGTGGCCAGTTTCGCATTCGAGGCCTCGACATAGATCTTGGGATCCTGGCGTCCGATCAGTTCAATCTTGGCAACATCCGGCACGCGCAGCAGCTCAAGCTTGATGCGTTCGGCATACTCGCGCAGGTCTGCATCGTCGAAGCCGTCGCCGGTCAACGCATAGATGTTGCCAAAGGTGTCGCCGAATTCGTCGTTGAAGAATGGGCCACGAATGTCGGCCGGCAATGAATAGCGAACATCGCCGACCTTCTTTCTCACCTGGTACCAGACGTCGGGCACGCGATGCGGGTCGATGGAATCCTTGACCACGAAGAAAATCTGAGATTCACCCGGCCGCGAATAGCTGCGCAGGAAATCGAGGTCCGGAATTTCCTGCAGCTTCTTTTCCAGGGTTTCAGTGATTTTTTCCGAAACTTCCTCGGCAGTTGCGCCTGGCCACTGCGTTTGAACGACCATCACCTTGAAGGTAAACGGAGGATCTTCCGCCTGCCCAAGGCTGCGGTAGGACCAGATGCCTATCACGCCAAGCAGGATGATCGTGTAGAGCACCAGTGCCTGGTTGCGTAGTGCCCACGAGGAGAGATTGAAAGAAGGCATCGTTGTGCTCTCGGATTATTCCCTTGCAGGCTCGTGGGTGAAGCCGGGCTTGGCCGGTATCGCGGAAGCATGAGTCCTCTTCACTGTGCTGCCGGCGGGGAGAGGGAGGATCTCCAGCAGCACAGGAAGAGGGTTTAACCCGGTTTGTTCATGGATCAGCGGCGAATGGTCTTGTGGATCAGAAAGAGACGCGTCGGTTCAGATCATCGATGGGATTGATGACCTCGCCTTCACGCAGCCGGTGTACGCCCGCAGTCACGATCCAGCTCTCCGATTCGAGGCCGTTGTTGATCAGTGCGCCGCGCTCGCCAAAACTCTGCAGTTCCACCGGGGAAAGGTGCACCTGGCGAGTCACTGGATCTACCAGCCATATGGCCGGTTCACCGTTCTTCTCATACAGCGCACTCAGCGGGATCAGGACCTGGTTGTCGTTTGACGACGAGTTGAAATAGACCCGGGCGGTTTGACCCAAGCGGGCGCCGGATGCGCCATCAATGAATGCGACGCGGACGCGATAGGTGCGGGTCATCGCATCTGCATCAGGGGCAATCTCACGGACCTTCGCCTCGTGGTGCCTGCCGGATTCTGTCCATAATTCGACGCTGGCCGCCGCGCCCACCTCAAGCTGCGCGATGGCCTGTTCCGGCACGCTGATTTCGACTTCCTTGGGGCCGTCGTGGGCGAGCGTCATCACGGCCTGGCCAGCACCGACCACCTGGCCGGCTTCAGCTGACACGGCGGTTATCACGCCATTGGCGTCCGCCTTCAATTGTGCATAGTTGGCCTGGTTGCTGGCCGTATCCAGCGCTGCGCGCGCTTCGGACACATGGGCTTTGGCAGCTTCCAGTGCGTTGGTCTTGCCTTCCAGATCGAACTGGCTGACAAAACGCTTCTCGCTGAGCGTCTTGTAGCGCTCATGCTCGGACTTTGCCAACTGGTAGGCCGCCTGAGCCGAGGCCAGCGTCGCACGCGCGCTGGACTGGGCAAGCGCCAGATCGCGGGGATCAATGGTCGCCAGGACCTGGCCTTCATCCACATGCGCGCCAACATCCACCTTGCGGGAATTGATCTTGCCGCTGACGCGAAAACCCAGCGCACTCTCGTGCCGGGCACGCACATCGCCCGGGTAGACTTCGACGTTTTGCACGCTGTCTGACTGCACCTGGGCCACGCGCGCGATACGAGGCGGGGCATCTACTTCGGCCTGCGTGCTGCAGCCGGCCAGCACTGCGCCAAGTAGCGCAGAGACAGCGATTTGGACGACAGCGGAGGAGGGCATCGTTACAATTCCGGTAGGTAGCGACAGTTCGTGAACTGCGTGGTATAGTAATCAAACAGAACTGACGAGTCCAGTAATTTTTCAGATGAACGCATCCAGCGCCAAAACCTGTGGTCCAGGTCGTCCCAAGGATCTCGAGAAGCGGGCAGCCATCTTGCTGGCAGCCAAGCAACTGTTCCCTGTCCACGGGTTCGACGGAACCAGCATGGATACGATCGCGGCTCAGGCTGGCGTGTCCAAGCTGACGGTCTACAGCCATTTCACGGACAAGGAGAGCCTGTTCGCGGAAGCTGTCAGGGCCAAGTGCGCCGAGCAGATGCCAGGTGAACTGTTTGCTGTTGATGTGCGGGGTCCGATACGCGAGCAGTTGCTGGCCATCGCGCGTGCATTCTTTACGCTGGTGACCAGCGACGAGGCCATCGCCCTGCACCGATTGCTGACCACGGGTGCCGGCGGATCAGAGAAGCTGGCGCAGATGTTCTGGGAAGCGGGTCCGCAGACCCTGCAATGTGAGTTTGCAAGTTTCCTCGAGCGTGAAGTCGAGGCCGGTCAGCTGGAGGTTACCGACATCCCGCGCGCTTCGTCGCAGTTCTTCTGCCTGCTGAAGGGAGAGCTGCACGCCCGGCAATTGTGCGGATGCAGTGGAGCACCCTTTGCCGAATCGGAAATAGACGCACATGTTGCGGCCACCGTCGACATGTTCCTGCGCGCCTACCTGCCGCGGCAGTCCGCTATTCCTTGAGGTCGCCCAGCCAGGATTCGATCGCTTCGAGATCACGGTCGGAAATGTCGATGAAATGGACTCCTGTCCAGAACTGGCCTCGGACATTGGCCGGCTCCTGCCACATTTCCTGAGCGCCGACATCAATCATTTGCGGTTGACCGCGGCCATTGACCAGCTCGAATCCGAGCTGGAACAGGGCGTCGTCGCTGACTGCATGATCGCAAACCAGCAGCATTCCATCGGCTGAAAGATTGCCGATACGTCCCATCACCTGGCCGTTCATCTTGTTGGTGACCGGTATGGTGACAAAGGCGGCCTTGCGTGG
>NZ_JBAWHJ010000480.1:0-38195 GCF_049593775.1 Dokdonella sp.
CACGTGCTCTGCTCACCTTGCCTGCGGGACGCGCAATCGCGCTGGCCGGCAAGGCCGTCGATCAGGAATGGTCGGTTCGCCAACTCGAAGAAGCGGTGCGCAACGCCACCGAATTGCCAAAGGGCAAGCCTGCCAAACCGAAACGCGATGCCGACATCGTGTCCCTGGAAACCGAGCTGGCTGAAAAACTGGGCGCGCCCGTCGCCATCAACCATGGCCGCGGCGGACGCGGAAAAGTCGTCATCCAGTACCACAGCGTGGACGAGCTCGAAGGTATCCTCGGCAGGATTCGCTAGTACTCTTTTCGCAGGAAACGGCTTGACCAGCCATTCGGCTGTTGAAAGCAGCCGTGATGCTTTTTTCGCAATCTCGAGACGAGTCAAGAATTCAGAAGGGCCAGCACGAAAGAGCATCCGGCAGCCGCATCGCTTTGGGATCGTTCTTCGAATCGGCGATAATGGCGAATCTCGCCGGCTCGCCATCGCATCAACCGGCATCGCAACCACAGGATCCGGGTCATGCCCCAGCTTTCGGTCGTCGTGCCGGTTTTCAATGAGCGCGACAATGTCCTGCCGCTGATCAACGAGATCACCGCGGCACTGCGCGGCACGACGGACTTCGAAATCGTCTATGTCGACGACGCGAGCAAGGACGACACCCTGGCCGTGCTGACGTCCGCCAAGTCCGAAAATCCCGAATTGCGTGTCATCCGCCACCTTGCGCAATGCGGCCAGAGCACGGCCGTGCGCAATGGCATCAAGGCCGCGCGCGGAGCCTGGATCGCAACGCTAGATGGTGATGGACAGAACGATCCTGCCGACATCCCGAAGCTGCTGGCCATGCGCGACGAATCAACCGATGCAATCAAGCTGTTCGCGGGCTGGCGCGTCGAGCGCAAGGACACCGGCAGCAAGCGGCTGGCTTCGCGGCTGGCCAATGCCATCCGTAGCCGACTGCTGCAGGACGAAACACCCGACACCGGCTGCGGCATCAAGC
The DNA here is from genome assembly GCF_049593775.1 of Dokdonella sp. GTDB lineage: Bacteria > Pseudomonadota > Gammaproteobacteria > Xanthomonadales > Rhodanobacteraceae > Dokdonella. The sequence goes on from NZ_JBAWHJ010000480.1 coordinate 997, forward strand.
TGTTCGAGCGCGCCGCATTCCTCGACCTGCCCTATTTCGACCATATGCACCGTTATCTGCCGGCCCTGATGCAGCGGGCTGGCTGGCAGGTCAGAAGCGTGCCGGTCAACCATCGGGAGCGCGGGTCCGGGGTATCCAAGTACAACAACCTCAACCGGGCCATCGTCGGCATCTCCGACTTGCGCGGTGTTGCCTGGCTGATCCGGCGCTCGAAGCGCACGGAGACCGAGGAAGTCTGAAGGGGTATTTTCCAAACCGCGCCAGCCTGCGCGGTTGGCTTCTTCTCCGCTCGGGGGAAGGTGGCGCAAAGCGCCGGATGAGAGTCCGTGGCAACCTCGACATCCCGCTCCGCGCGTACCCTCATCCGCCCTGCGGGCACCTCCCGGGGGGAGAAGGAAATTCTTGAAGAGCGAGCATCGCAAGCGAGATGAAGCCCCGGCATCCCGCCGGAGAGCTGACCGTAGTGTTGCCAGATGGCTCGGATTAGGCTATAAAGCGCGGCTCGCTTCGGCCATTTCCACGCTTTCGTGGATGGGCAGATCACGGTACACGACCCTTCTGTCGCATAGCCGAGGCGCTTCCAGCATCGTGTGGCGCAATGTCGCCGCTGGGCCGCTTCCGTCCTGGCCAAGGTCGGTAACCGATAATGACGAGGTTCGCATGTCCAAGGTATGCCAAGTCACCGGAAAGAGTTTTCAGTCCGGTAATAATGTTTCACACGCCAACAACAAGAGCCGGCGCCGCTGGCTGCCGAACCTTCACGAGCGCCGCTTCTGGGTCGCCGGTGAGAATCGCTGGATCAAGCTCAAGGTTTCGAGCCATGGTCTGCGCACCATCGACAAGAAGGGTATCGAAGTAGTCATTGCCGAGCTGCGTGCGCGCGGCCAGAAGATCTGAGGAGTATCGAATCATGGCATCCAAGCGCGACAAGATCCGCCTCGTGTCCTCTGCTGGCACCGGCCATTTCTACACGACCGACAAGAACAAGAAGACCACGCCCGACAAGATGGAGATCAAGAAATACGATCCCGTCATCCGCAAGCACGTGGCCTACAAGGAAGCCAAGATCAAGTGAAGCATTGACCCGTGCGCAACGCGCACGGCTTTGTCAATGCTTCACCCCGGCGCAGGCCGGGGTCCAGTTCTTGATCCTTCAGTTCAACAAAAGCCCGCCTCCTGGCGGGTTTTTTGTTTCCTGAAGTTGACCCACGCGCACAGCGCGTGGCTTTGCCAATGCTTCACCCCGGCGCAGGCCGGGGTCCAGCTCTTGATACCAATGTTCAACAAAAGCCCGCCTACTGGCGGGTTTTTTGTTTTCCGCGCGTGGCATGATGGTCACAAGCGAAGCTTCCAGCCGCCTCCACCCTTGCCCTCAGTGGCCATAGCCGGAACAATCCGCGCGGCATGAATGAATCACCACCCGTACTTTCCCTGGATCAGGTCAGCCGCCAGTTATCCGGGCGCACGATCGTCAAAGGCCTGGATATCCGTATCCGGCGCGGCGAAGTGCTGGGCCTGCTCGGCGTCAATGGTGCTGGCAAGTCGACTACCTTGCGCATGATGTCGGGCCTGCTGGCACCCACAACCGGAATAATCAGACTCGGCGAACTGGATCTGTATGCGCACCCGGAGCTCGGCCAGAAGCAGATTGGCTACCTTGCAGAAGATCCGCCCCTGTATGCGGAGCTCAGCGTCGAGGAATACCTGCGCTTTTGCGCTCGCCTGCATGGCATCAAGCCGCAGGCCGTCTGCGCCGCAGTCGAACGCGCGATCGAACGCTGCGAACTCGGCGACATGCGCCGACGCCTGACCAGCTTGCTTTCAAAGGGCTTCCGCCAACGCGTTGGCCTGGCTCAGGCCATCGTCCATGAGCCGGATCTGATCGTGCTCGATGAACCGGCATCAGGGCTTGATCCGATCCAGGCCTTGCGCCTGCGCGAACTGATCCACAATCTCGCCGACACCCATGCAGTCGTGCTTTCCACGCACGTCCTGTCGGACGTACTGGCCTGCTGCGACCGAGTTGCGATCCTGCATCATGGGCGCCTGCGGCACTCCGCAAACCTGTCTGAAATGGATGCCGGAGCAGCCGTCCTCGTGCGCGTCGAGCGGTCGCTGTCGCGCGATGACTGGATGAAAATGGACGTGGTCGCCCATGCTGAACCCGATGACGCAGGTCGCTGGCGGATTGCCCTGAAGGAAGGCGCGCAGGCCGGCGACTTGGCCAAAGCCATTGGCGAACGGGGTTTCGGATTGCAGGAACTGCGTGGCGACAACAACGTGCTCGAGCAGGTTTTCGTGCGCATTGCAGGCGAAACGAAGCACGCCGAGGAAGCCGCATGAAGACGCTGGGGCTGATCGCCACGAACGACCTCAGGCGGCAATTCCTGCAGCCCTTCGCCTGGATCCTGCTGGCCCTGGCTTGCGCACTCCTTGCCTGGCAATTCCTGATCGCATTCGATGCCTATCTGCGCATCGCTCCGAAGCTCGATGCGGTAGCGAATTCACAAGGTGCAACGGACCTGATTGCCGTACCCCTGCTGCGCGCCCTGTCAGGAATGCTGATGTTGATCGTGCCGCTGGCGACCATGCAGACCCTGGCAGGCGAGCGACGCGCACATACCCTGCCGCTACTGCAGTCCGCAGGGATCAGCAGCCTGAACATCGTGACCGGAAAACTCCTCGGCGCGCTCGCACTGGTGGCATTGATCATCCTGCTCGCCCTGCTGATGCCACTGTCGCTGCAGTTCGGCACTGATCTTGATCTTGGTCGATTGGCCGCCATCGCGACGGGCTTGCTGCTCTACGCCATGAGCCTTACCGCCATTGGCGTATTGTGCTCGGCGTGGACCGCACATCCCGTGCTCGCGGCAACGGCTGCACTGATCATCGGCAGCCTGCTTGCCATGCTCGACATGGGGGCACGCTTCCAGGGCATCGACAATGCGCTGATCAACTGGCTCTCGATGTCGACCCACCTGGAGCCGTTCTTCCACGGGCTGGTGGCAAGCATCGATATCATCTACTTCCTGCTGCTGACGACGTTGGCCTTGTTGTTCGCAGCACGCCGCCTCGACAGCCTGCGGACGCGGGGCTAGTCCGGACTATTCATGAATCACACACACCCTCGATCATCACGCGCATTCACGAACAGGCCGGACTGAGCGATGCGCGAACGTCTGAACAACCTGATCCACATAGTGCTGTTGGTCGGCATCGCGCTGCTCATCGGCTTCCTCAGCACGCGCTACGGCTTCGTGCATGATTTCAGCCGCATGCAACGCGCCAGCCTCGGCGATGAATCCGTGCGCATGCTGGCGTCGCTGGACGGCCCGGTCGAAATCGTTTCCTACGCACGCCCGCAAGGCAACCTGCGCAAGACCATTTCGGACTTCATTGGTCGCTACCAGAGGATCAAACCGGACCTCGGCCTTGAATTCATCGACCCGGATGCCGATCCAACTGCAATTCGCGAACTCGGCGTGCAGATCGACGGAGAGATCGAGATTCGCTATGAGGGACGCAGCGAACGGCTCAAGGTGCTCAGCGAAGGCGAATTGAGCAGCGCCCTGCTACGCCTTTCACGTGCGCGTGAGCGTCTGGTCGCTTTCCTCGAAGGCGAAGGTGAGCGCCGGCCCGATGGCGTTGCCAACGCCGATCTGGGCCAGTTCGGCGCTGCCCTGAAGCAACGCGGCGTGGTCAGCCTGAATCTGGCCCTGGCGAATACGGGCAGGGTTCCCGACAACGTCGACCTGCTGGTGATTGCCAATCCGCGCGTCGCCCTCGCCGGACCTGCCGCGATGGAAGTCGTCGACTATCTCGAACGCGGTGGAAACCTGTTGTGGCTGCTGGAGCCCGAGGAAACAAACGGTCTCGATGCACTGGCCGAGGCGCTGTCGATTCAGATCTTGCCCGGCGTCGTTGTCGACGGAGCGAGCCAGGCTTTCGGAATCGATGATCCCAGTTTCGTTGCAGTCAGCCGGTACCCGGACCATGCAATCGTCCAGGCATTCGATCTTGGCACGCTGTTCCCGCAACCGGTCGCCATTGCGCAGTTGGCGCCACCGCGCTGGGATTTCAAACCGATCGTGCAAAGCTCGGCGCAATCCTGGAACGAGACCGGACATATCCCGAAACCAGGCGAGCCCGAAGGATCGATACGCTATGACGGTATCGACGGCGAAATATCGGGACCGCTGGATTTCGGTTTCGCTCTTTCACGATTGTCACCCAAGCCCGGTGAAAATGAACAGCGTGTCGTGGTGATCGGCGACGGTGACTTTCTTTCCAACAGTTTTCTCGGCAACGGCGGCAACCGGGAACTGGGCACGCGCATCTTTGACTGGCTGCTTGCCGATGATGCCCTGATCAATGTGGTCGAACGGCCGGCCGAGGACCGCGAGATCAGCCTGTCCGATTCGACACTGGCCATCATTGGCTTCGGATTCCTGCTCGGCGTACCGCTGCTGCTGCTCGCCAGCGGACTGCTGATCCGCTATCGGCGGCGCAGGCGCTGATGCAGCGAGCAACCCGAACCAACCTGATTCTGCTGGTCACTGCCAGCCTGCTCGGTGCCGCCGTCTATTGGCAAGTCGGCGAGGAAACCGCCGGCTTTGAACCACCGCTAAGCGATCTCGATCCGGCCAGGATCCAGCGTGTTGCAGCGAGTTGCCAGGTCTGTACCGAGCGTCGCTTCGAACGGCGCGACGGGCATTGGCAGATGCTCGAACCCTATGCGCTACCGGCCGATGACGCCATGGTCGAACGCATAGTCGGAATTGCCTCCTCGCCAGTGCGACTGCGTCGGCCATTGAGTGAACTTGATGCCGGCAAGATTGGCCTTGACCCGCCATTGATGACGCTCGAACTCGACGATCAGCATTTCGACATCGGCATGACGGATGCCTTGCGTGGCGACCGCTACATACGCAAAGGAGATGTCGTCGCCATGCTGCCCGACCGCTTCAGCCCGTTTCTCGCCGCTACACCCGAAAGCGAACTCGACCGGCAACTTGTTCCTCGCGGTTCCGTATTGGAGCGGGTCAGCATCGACGGCATTGAACGTGATGGACTGGTGGATGAATGGGCGGCAGTTGTCGCCAGGCGCATCCGTTCCGCTGGCGACGTTTTGCCAGCATTGAGCATGACGCAGGTCGAACTCGGTCTCGACGATGGTTCGGTACTGATCTATCGGCTCGACCGCGGCAACGACCTTGCGATCGCCTGGCGTACCGAGCCCACACTCGGATTCGAGCTCGATCCTGCGCTGTTGCCCAAACTGCTGGGCGACGCCATCGGCGCCCAGCCCTGAGCGCACAAGGCCATGCCAGAACTGCCCGAAGTTGAAACCACGCGCCGTGGCATCGCGCCCCACCTGATCGGACAGCGCGTCTCGAAACTCGTGATTCGCCAGCCGCGGCTGCGCTGGCCAATTCCTGCGAATCTGATCAGGACCTTGCCCGGACTGCGCATCGATGCGATCGAGCGTCGTGCCAAGTACCTGCTGGTGCACACGGTCTCGGGCAGCGCCCTGATGCATCTCGGCATGTCAGGCAGCCTGCGTGTGCTCGATACAGGGACACCGCCCGGCAAGCATGACCACTACGACTGGCAGCTGGATTCCGGACGCCTGTTGCGCTTCACCGATCCACGCCGCTTCGGCAGCCTGCTCTGGCAGCCACTCGGCAGTACGCACACGCTCCTCGCCAGCCTTGGACCGGAGCCTCTGGGCGACAACTTCGATGGCGACTATCTGTGGGGCTTGTCGCGCGGACGATCGGCTTCGGTAAAGACCTTCATCATGGACCAGGCCATCGTGGTCGGTGTCGGCAACATCTACGCGGCCGAGGCCTTGTTCGCCGCAGGCATCCATCCCCGTCGCAAGGCCGGATCGGTTTCCCGGGCTCGCCATGGCCTGCTTGCCGACGCGATCCGGCGGATTCTCGAATACGCGATCCAGCGCGGCGGAACCACCCTGCGCGACTTCATTTCCCCAGACGGCGTTCCCGGATACTTCGAGCAGGAACTGTATGTCTATGGCCGTGCCGGAGAAGCATGCCGCAATTGCGGTTCAACGATCCGCTCGATCACGCTGGGCCAGCGTTCGACATATTATTGCGTGACGTGTCAGAGGTGAATCCATTCCGTCGTAGGAAGCGGCTTCAGCCGCGATGCTCTTCGTTCGGCATCTGGAGCAAACGCATCGCGGCTGACGCCGCTTTCTGCGGTTGTTTTGTCAACTACAACGCCAGCTTCGGCTGCTGCAATTCAATTCGACCATCGCCGGCGACGATCTTCTTGAACTCGGCGCGACTGACTGACACATAGCGTTCGTTGCCACCGATCTCCACCTGCGGCCCATCGGTCAGGGCACGCCCATGCTCATCGACCCGCACGACCATGGTTGCCTTGGCACCGCTGTGGCAGATCGTCTTGATTTCGTCGAGATGATCGGCCCAGGCGAGCAGATACTGGCTGCCCTCGAACAGTTCGCCGCGGAAATCCGTGCGCAACCCATAAGCCAGCACCGGAATGCCACGCTTGTCGACCACATCGCTCAGTTGCCAGACCTGCGCCTTGCTGAGGAACTGCGCTTCATCGACCAGCACGCAATCGAGCTTGCCATGTGCGGCGAAATCCGCATCAATCAGCGCCAGCAGGTCGTCCTCGCGCTCGAACCGCAGGCCCTCGGCCTTGAGCCCGATCCGCGACGCAACCACGCCCTCGCCTGCCCGATTGTCGAGCTTCGGTGTCAGGATCCGGGTACGCATGCCGCGCTCATGATAGTTGTATGCACTCTGCAGCAGCATCGTGGTCTTGCCGGCATTCATGGCCGAGTAATAGAAATAGAGTTTGGCCATGGTGGTGCCGGGATTCGGGACTCGATAGTCGGGATTCGATCTTGATGCGTCACAGTTTCGCACAGCTTCTGCGGATTGCTCATTCGACGAATGACGAACCAAGCCAACCTGCGCGACAATGGCGAATCGCGCCCCTGCGAATCCCCCACTCCCGAATCCCGGCTCCACATGCTCAACCCCCAACAACGCGCCGCCGTCGAGTACTGCGATGGTCCGCTGCTGGTCCTCGCCGGCGCCGGTTCAGGCAAGACGCGGGTGATCACAGAAAAGATCGTGCACCTTGTGCGGCACAAGCATCTGGCTGCCTCGAAGATTGCCGCGATCACGTTTACCAACAAGGCAGCGCGCGAGATGCGCGAGCGCGTCGGCAAGCTGATCCAGGGACCGGCCGCGGAAGGCCTGACCGTTTCCACCTTCCATGCACTGGGCCTCAAGTTCCTGCAACTCGAGCATGCGCGAGCGGGACTGCGTCGCGGCTTTTCCGTACTGGATGCCGATGACAGTCAGGGCCTGATCAAGGATCTTTCTCCGAAAGGCATCAAGAACGATGCGCTATGGGCGCTGCAATCACTGGTGTCACGGGCAAAAAACGAAGGCATGACGCCGGAACAGGCGGGGCAGGCCGCCGCAGGCACGCGCGAACAGGAGGCCGCGGCGATCTATGCTGCGTACCAGAAGCGGCTGGGGGCTTTCAATGCGGTGGATTTCGACGACCTGATCCGCCTGCCGCTGCAGATCCTCGAGAACGATGACGAGGCTCGTGCAAACTGGCAGGAGCGGATCCGCTATCTGCTGCTCGACGAATACCAGGACACCAATACCGCACAGTACCGGCTGGTGCGCGCACTGGCCGGGGAACGTGGCATGTTCACGGCGGTCGGTGATGACGACCAGAGCATCTATGCCTGGCGTGGCGCGAATCCGGAAAATCTAGGCCTGCTATCCACGGATTATCCGAAACTCAAGGTCATCAAGCTCGAACAGAATTACCGCTGCGGCAAGCGCATCCTTCGCGTGGCCAATACGCTGATCGCCAACAATGACCACCTGTTCGAGAAAAAGCTGTGGAGCGATCGTGCCGAAGGTGCACCGATTCGTGTGCTCGAGTGCAAGGACGACGAACACGAAGCGGAAAGAGTGGCTGCGGAAATCGCGCACCTGGCCGAGAAGCACAAGGCGCGCTGGAATGAATTCGCCGTGCTCTACCGCGGCAACCATCAGTCGCGCGCGCTGGAAAAAGCCATGCGGATCGCGCGAGTGCCTTATCACCTGACCGGCGGCACGGCGTTCCTCGATCGCGCCGAGGTCAAGGACCTGCTCGCCTACCTGCGACTGGTCAACAACCCCGATGACGATGCGGCATTCCTGCGCATCGTCAATGTTCCGCGACGCGATATTGGCGCCACCTCGCTGGAAAAGCTGGGCCATGCGGCAGGTGCTCGCCATGTCTCGATGTTCCGCGCCGCGCAGAATGATTCCGTTCTCGCCGAGCTGTCGCCCCGTCCGGCGTCAGCGCTGGCCGGATTCGTTGCACTCGTTCGTGAGCTCGCCCGTTCGGCCGAGCGCAAGTCGGCGTCGGACCTCGTCGACGAGTTGATGGAGCGCATCGGCTATGCGGCGCATGTCGCTGCGCAATACAAGGAGCCGGGCTTGCGCGCGCGCCGCCTGGAAAACCTCAATGAACTGGGCGAGTGGTTCAAGGCCATGCAGAAGGAAGGCAGCGCTGGTGATCTTGCCGCGCAACTGGCCTTGCTGACCCATGGCGACCGGGATGATCCCGGCAATGCGGTGCGCCTGATGACACTGCACTCGGCCAAGGGCCTCGAATTCCGCTACGTCTTCATCGTCGGCGTGGAAGAAGGCTCTTTTCCGCATGAAGCCAGCATCGAGGAAGGTCGCCTCGAAGAGGAACGTCGTCTGATGTATGTCGGCATTACCCGGGCCAAGGAGCAGCTTGCCTTGAGCTTCGCCCGCCGCAAGCGGCGCTTTGGCGAGATCATAGCCAACGATCCGAGTCGGTTCCTGGCCGAGCTTCCTGCGACCGACCTGCACTGGTCCGGCCGCGATGCGGAACAGGATGAAGTGCAGCGCAAGGAAGTCGCCAGTTCAAGCCTGGCCAAGCTGACGGCACTGTTCGAAGACTGAAGTCCCTGCACGGGAACGCCGTACGCGGAGAATCCGGACGGTTCGCCTCCGATGCACGCGCTCGGCCAGTCCAGGAACAATCTCGAACGGCTGATCTGCGCTGGCTACTTCCGATCAGGACTGACCGGGCTCGGCACGTGCGGAAACTGATCCGGCCTTCACTAGATCAGCTTGGCCTGTTCGAGCTCCCGTTTCAGGTAGGCGTAGTAGATCGGTGCGGCAATCAGTCCGGCAATGCCGAACGACGCTTCCATGACCAGCATCGAAATCAGGAGTTGCCAGGCACGTGCACGAATCTGCCCGCCGATGATGCGCGCATTGAGGAAGTACTCGAGTTTGTGGATGACGACCAGGAAGGTCAGCGACGCGATGGCGACCCAAAGCGAGACGGAAAGGCCGATGACGAAGATCAGCGTGTTCGAGATCAGGTTGCCCAGCACCGGAAGCAGGCCGCAAACAAACGTGGCTACGACCAGAGTCTTGGCCAGCGGCAGGTTGACCCCGAACAGCGGCAGCACGATGAGCAGGAAGATTGCCGTGAACAAGGTATTGAGCGCGGAAATCTTGAACTGGGCGAAGACGATGTCGTGGAATGCCGTGACGAGATTGACGCAGCGCGTATTCAACGCCGTGGCGAGCGGGCCATCCGAACTCTGCGCAAGCGCCGTCTGCAACGACAGCATGGCACCCAGGACCATGCCGATCAGCAGGTGCACGATCACGCGCGCAGCGTTCTTTCCTGCCAGTTGCAGTTGTGCGGCGTGCTCGCGCAGCCAACCCATCACGGCTTCCCGGATCTGCTCCGAGTTGTCGGGCAAGTGGTTGACGATGATGGCTGGCAACTGATCGCGGGCGCGCTCGACCACCGGCGTGAGTCGCTCGAATAGCAGGCTGGGATTTCCGTGCTCGGATCCCAGATAGGCGAGGCCACCGGCAATGGCTGCAGTCAGCAGGCCGACCACGACAAAGGCCAGCAGGGCGACCACCAGCCAGTGCGCCCGCGTGCCGGGGAAATGCCTCTGCAGCGATGGTGCCAGCGCATTGACCAGCGCGTAGACGAGCAGCCCCGCAATGAGCACCGGCAACAGATGAAGATGCAGAACGAGAAACAGCGACAACGCGGCAAGCACATAACTGGACTGGACAACCCGTGTCTGGAAAAGCGTTGAAGGAAGCGGCATGTGCAATCAGTCCACGAAGGCCGGCGCGCAGTCTGTCAGTCGCAGCGACGCTTTGCCAGTCCGGATGGTCATGGGCTTGTCGTAGACTTCGGTAAATATGTTGCACGGTGACGCCACTTGAACGGCGTTGCCCCAATTCCTCACGCCAGTTTCGGAGTCATTGCATGTTGAAGCTTGTCCCTGCAGCCCTGTTTTCCGCCCTGTTGCTCACTGCCTGCGGCGGAACGCCCGTGCGATCGGGCAGCAGTCCTGCTTCACCCTCCAGTGCCGAACCAGCAGCACACGTTCAACTTCCCGGTCCGAATGACAATCTGAATGCGGTGGCGTGGACGCAGACGGCAGTCGAGCGCGACATGATCTACCGTCAGGCCTATCGAAACGCCGGACATCAGCTTGATCGTGCACTCGCTGATCCCGAATGGGAGGCGCTCGCCGTCAACGAACGAAAGGGGCAGCGCCCGCCTGCGCTCAAGCCCGCCGTGATCCTGGACATCGACGAGACCGTACTCGACAACTCGCCGTATCAGGCACGCCTGGTCATCAATGGATCAAGCTACAACGAGTTCACCTGGGCAGAGTGGTGCCGCGAGGAAAGCGCCTCGGGACTGCCCGGTGCTCTTGAATTTACCCGACTGGCGGCAAGCAAGGGCATAACCGTCTTCTATCTTTCCAACCGCGCGCAGGATCTCGGCGATGCCACGCTGGCCAATCTGCGCAAGCTCGGCTTCCCGATCGCCGACGATCAGGACGTATTTCTCGGACTGGGCACCGTTGTCCCGAATTGCGAGCAGAACGGAAGCGACAAGAGCTGTCGACGCGAACTGGTATCGCGGGACCATCGGGTCCTGATGCAGTTTGGCGACCAGCTCGGCGATTTCATCGATGTCATGGCCAACACCCGGGAGGGCCGCTCCGAGTCGATCACGCCTTATCTTGACTGGATTGGTGAACGCTGGTTCGTCCTGCCCAATCCGACTTACGGGCACTGGGAATCGGCCCTGTTCAACAACGACTGGAGCCAATCTGCAGAGCTACGCCGCGAAGCGAAGCTCCGGGCCTTGAAGACCGATTGATGAGTTCACGTACATGAATTCTTATAAATCAATGCTTTAACGGATGATACTTAAGGTGTTGCATTAGGTATAACGGGGAAGTAACATGTGCCTCATGGATTCCGCTGCAGGCCCACAGGCCACACGGGATCGAGGTTCACACCGCAAAGAACGACGCACAATTTCCCCCTCCGGCCTTGCCGGATTCGACCCGGACAACCTTGGTTTTCCGGGTTTTCTTTTGCCTTGACCCCAGCGCGATTCCAGCCAGACGGCGCTTTTCCTCAAAGTGTGCCGGGGTTGTGTGCGGTCTGACCCGCAAAAAAGCGGGCCCGTGCCTTGTGGCGGCTGACCTGAGCGGAGCGGACTGCTAGAGTGCGCGCCTTACTTACTCGCGGAAGATCCATGTTCAAGACGCTTGCACGAATGACCCTGCTGTCGATCCTGGCCCTGGCTGCCGCGGCCTGCAACCGAGACTCGGCAAGCGACGGTGCGGGTGGAAATGCAGGCCCCGCGCAAACCGTGCAGCGCTCCGTCGAACTGGTGCGCCAGAGTGACGTGGCTGGCCTGATCGAACACATGCTGCCTCCGGAAGAATTCGCGCGGGTCAAGACTGAATGGAACCAGCGCAAGGACCAGGCCGCGCCAACAGCCGACGAGCGCGCGCAGTTCGAAGAGACCATGAAGAAACTGACCGCCGAGAATGCGGTTGAAACCCTGTACGCAGAGTTCGAACCCGACATTCGCCAGTTCGACGCGCAGTACCAGAAGCAGATTCCGAGCATGGTCGACATGGGCAATAGCTATCTGCACGGCCTTGTGAGGCAGAGCCAGAGCCTTTCCAACAGCGAAAAGGAACAAGCCGACAACGTCATCGACGCCTTGTCGAAGTGGGTCAAGGAAACCCGATTCACGGATCCTGCGCTGGTCAAACAGGCTTTGACGGCTGTTTCCGAAACGGCGAAGTCGATCAACATCAAGACCCTCGAGGAAGCCCGCGCGCTCAACTACGAGCAAGCTGCGCCGAAATTCAACACCGCTTTTGCCGGCTTGAAGAAGGTGTTTGATGTCTATGGTTTCTCGATCGACCAGACTCTTTCGACGGTCAAGATCGAAGTGCTGTCCAGCACGGACGAGTCGGCCAGCCTGAAGGTCTCCTACGAGTTGCTCGGAACACCGCTTGAAACCACCACCGAGATGGTCCGTATCGACGATCGCTGGTATGGCAAGGACACGATCGAGAAGATCAGGGAACAGAAGGCCGAGCAGGCCGCCAATGGCGCGGTCGACGCGCCGGCAGTCGAAGACTGACGGGCAAGGCAGGAAACTTCGACGCCAGCCCGACAAGATCATGTGCGGGCCACGCGTGATCATCGTCGGCCCTCATGAATAATGCGGGTTCGGAGTAGCCGGCTACAGCACACATGCAGCAGAAACTTCCATTGCATCGCACGCCCGACCCTTCAGCGCGAGGCCCCATGTGGCTGAACCTGTTCGGTGCCCTGCTGCGCCCATGGATCCGGATTCGTCGCGAGCCCAAGGATCCGCAGCAACTGCTTCCGGATGACGGCGTACCCACGGTTTATGTCGTGGAACGCTACGGCCTTTCCGACACGCTGATACTTGAACAGGCCTGCCGCGAGGCAGAATTGCCATCGCCGTATGAAGCGGCAGGCAAGCTGCCAATCAAGCGTACGCGCGCCATCATTGCGCTGACGCCACGTCCGAGCATGTTCCGCACGCGCGCGCATCCCTCGCGCTCGGAAACCCTGAGTCAACTGGCCGAACTGGTCAGTGCCGGGACCCAGGACGACATTCGCCTCGTCCCCGTTTCAATCTTCGTCGGACGAGCGCCGGACCGCCAATCGGGCTGGTTCAGCGTCCTGTTCGCGGAGAACTGGGTTGTGGTCGGGCGCTTCCGGCGCCTGCTTGCGATCCTGCTCAACGGCCGCGACACCATCGTGCAGTTCTCTGCGCCGGTTTCGCTCAGCGAGACCCTCGCCGAGCAGGGCGACGTGCCGCTGGAACGCAGTGTGCGCAAGCTTTCCCGCGTATTGCGCGTGCACTTCCGATTGACGCGAACCACCATCATCGGAGCCGATCTTTCGCACAAGCGAACGGTCGTGGATGCGGTGGTAGATGCCGATTCGGTACGCCAGGCCATCGATGTCGTCGCTGCCAAGGAAAAGGCACGCGTCGACCTGATCCGGAACCGTGCGCGTGGCTACGCGCTCGAAATCGCAGCCGACTATTCGCATACGGTAGTGCGCTCGATCTCGTTCATGCTGATCGCCCTGTGGAACAAGCTTTACGACGGTGTCGTCATGCACCACTTCGACAAGTTGCGCGCAGTCGCACCGGGACACGAAGTGATCTATGTTCCCTGCCATCGCAGCCACGTCGACTACCTGCTGCTCAGCTACACCCTTTACCAGAACGGCCTGGTGCCGCCACACATCGCCGCGGGCGTGAATCTGAACCTGCCGGGACTGGGTTCGATATTGCGCCGTGGTGGCGCGTTCTTCCTGCGCCGAAGCTTCAAGTCGAATGCGCTGTATTCGGCTGTATTCACCGAGTATGTCAGCCAACTGTTCGCGCGGGGCGTTGCGCTCGAATATTTCATCGAAGGCGGTCGCTCACGCACCGGACGCTTGCTGACACCCCGCAGCGGCATGCTGGCGATGACCTTGCGCAGCTTCCTGCGTGAATCGCGTCGTCCTGTCATGTTCCAACCGGTCTACTTCGGTTATGAAAAGTTGATGGAAGGTAAATCCTACATCGGCGAACTGTCCGGCAAACCGAAGGAAAAGGAGTCCTGGCTCGGCCTGTTGCGCGCGTTCGGCGTATTGCGCCAGCACTACGGCAAGGTCACGATCAATTTCGGCGAACCGATCGACCTGGCCGCCTTGCTCGACGAGGTTGCACCGGATTGGCGTGCGTCGACGGAAAAGCCCGATGCCAAGCCGGAATGGCTTGGCAGTGCTGTGGATACGCTGGCCGATCGCATCCAGGCCAACATCAATCGCGCGGTCGACGTGAATCCGATCAACCTTCTCGCCCTGGCCCTGCTGGCCATGCCCAAGCACGCCATGGCCGAAGCCGACCTGCTCGCCCAGATCGAACTGTCCAAGGACCTGCTGATTTCGCTGCCGTATGGCGATCGCGTCACCATCACGGAAAAGACGCCTGCCGAAATCATCGCCTATGGCGAATCGATGGAATGGATACGACGAGTCAAGCATCCGCTCGGTGACGTACTGATGACCGAGGGCGACAATGCCGTGCTGCTCTCGTATTTCCGCAACAACGTCCAGCATGTATTTGTCGCCGGTGCATGGATTGCGTGCTGCTTCCTCAACAATCGGCGCATGAGTCGTGCCACCTTGCTGCGCCTCGGCAAACTGATCTATCCGTTTATCCAGGCCGAGCTGTTCCTGCCCTGGAACCAGGACGAATTCAGCGAGCGGCTTCGTGCCTCGCTGGATTTCATGGTTTCGCGGGGATTGCTTGAAAGCGACGGCGATGGCCGCGTCATCGAACGCGCTCCGGGCCAGAGCGACAGCGCATTCCAGCTCAGGGTCATGTCGCATAGCCTGCTGCAGGCCGTCGAGCGCTATTACATCACCCTGGCCTTGCTGGTCAGCAATGGTCGCGGCACGCTGTCAGCTGCCGAACTCGAAAACCTCTGCTCGCTGACTGCCCAGCGCCTGTCGCTGCTACATCAGCTCAATGCGCCGGAATTTTTCGACCGTTCGCTGTTCCGCGGATTCATCCAGAAACTGCGTGAGCGGCGGGTGATCTGGGCTGATGCGAACAACAAGCTCGACTTCGATGCCGGTCTTGAAGACCTGGTCAGGGAATCAAAGGTCATCCTGAGCCGTGACATACGCCACGGCATCCTCAAGCTGACCGGGGAAATGCCGGCACCAGCGCTGGAAACCACGACGGTGAAAATCGATGAGCCCCACTGACCTGAGGCAATGCTGATCAAGTGGCGCAATCGTCACGACACCAGTCTCAGGCATCGAGGTCCGGTATCAGGCTGCTTTCGAGCAGGGCAATCGAATCCTTCAGATGCAATTTGCGTTTCTTCAGCCGCTTGAGTTCCAGTTCGTCATTGCCCGGATCGAGCACCAGCCGGGCGATAGTCGCATCCAGTTCCCGATGCTCGGTCTTGAGCGCGGCCAGCTGTCGCACGGTAGTGGAAGGGTCGTCGGACTTCATCGGTATCCTTGCTGACATGAGAGTTTAAGGCAACGCTGATCAAGTGGCACATTGCCACCCGCCGTATCCGGCAACAACAAAGGAATCCAACGCCCATGTCCGCCCTGCTCCGCGAGCTTGATCCAGATGCCGAAAGGCTGGGCCAGCGCCTGCGCCACCAGGTGGGGCAGGCCATCGCCGACTACGGCATGATCGGCGAGGGCGACCGCGTCATGGTCTGTCTTTCCGGAGGCAAGGATTCCTGGACCTTGCTCGACATGCTGCGCCAATTGCAGGCACGCGCACCGATCCGCTTCGAGTTGCTGGCCGTGCATCTTGACCAGAAGCAACCCGGTTACGATGCATCGGTCATGCCTGATACGCTGCGCGCCCAGGGGATTCCGTTTCACATCATCGAGCAGGACACCTACAGCGTGGTCCAGCGCCTGGTTCCGCAAGGACGTACCCAGTGCAGCCTGTGCTCACGACTGCGTCGAGGTGCGCTCTATGACTATGCAGCGAATCATGGCCAGACGCGCATTGCACTCGGCCATCATCGTGACGACATCGTCGAGACGCTGTTCCTGAATCTCTTCCATCAGGCAAGGCTGAAGGCGATGCCGCCCAAGCTGCGTTCGGATGACGGCCGCAATGTGGTGATCCGCCCGCTGGCCTATTGCAGCGAAGCCGACATTTCGACGTACGCGGCGATGCGCGGATTCCCGATCATTCCGTGCGATCTCTGCGGCTCGCAGGAGAATCTGCAACGCAAGACCGTCAAGTCCATGCTGGCCAACTGGGAACAGCAGTCCCCCGGGCGAATCGAAAACATCTTTCGCGCCCTGACCCGCATCGAGCCCTCGCAACTGGCCGATCCCGGCCTGTTTGATTTTGCCGGGCTTGAGACGCGGGACGAAGAACCACAAGGCACCCAATCGGCGCACGCGGAACCTCGCATGATTCGCAGCTAGCAACGCTTGCCCCAATCTCACTGTCTGATCCTGGCCCGGCCCAGGATCAGGCATCCCTCAACCCTCTACGGAAACCGAAACCCTCCATGTTCTTTCGCAACCTGACTCTATTCCGCTTCCCCAAGAGCTCGAGCAAATCCCTCAACGAACTTGAAGACCTGCTCGCCGAACACCGACTGCGTCCCTGTGGCCCGATTGAACTGGCCACGCGCGGCTTCGTCTCGCCGTATGGCCGCGACTCTGACGAGTTGACCCATCGCAGCGGAAATTATTCGATGGTCGCGATCGGCGGTGAAGACAAGCTGCTGCCCTCTTCGGTGATCGGCGAAGCGCTGGCGCAGAAGATCGCCGAGATCACCGACAAGGAGGCCCGCCGAATCGGAGCCCGTGAACGCAAGCGCCTCAAGGAAGAAGTCATGACCGACCTCCTTCCGCGCGCTTTCGTTCGACCTTCCCGTCTTCTCGCCTATCTGGATGCGGATGCAGGCTGGCTGCTGGTCGACACGGCCAGCCGCAAGGCAGCCGAGGAAGCCGTCAGCCAGATCCGCGACGCACTTGGGCGATTCCCGGCGACACCGATGGCGCCATCCGATTCCCCGCGCACCCTGATGACGGACTGGCTGGTGAGTGGGAAGCTGCCGCCGGGCCTGAGTCTCGGCGACGAATGCGAGTTGCGCGATCCAGCGGAAGCCGGCGCGGTGGTTCGCTGCAGGCGCCAGGATCTTGAATCTGACGAAGTGCGCGAACACCTGAAATCCGGCAAACAGGTTTTCCAGGTGGGCCTGGAACTCGACGAACGCATCGCATTCGTACTCGGCGAGGACCTGACCATCAGGAAATTCCGTTTTCTCGACATCGTCATGGATGAACTGGGCGATGATTCGGCGGAATCTGCGCGTGAGGAACTCGACGCACGATTCGTAATAATGACACTGGAAACCAAGCGCTTGCTGGAGAAGCTGGATGAGTGGTTCGGGCTGCCACGGCCGGATGAGCGCGACTAGCGGCCAGTCGCGCCTTGCCGGCTGAGGTCAGAATTCGCCAGGGTTGGAAAAGGCCTTCGGTGATTCGACGGCTGATGGTGTTTCCAGGCATCGAGTCGCGGAAGATGCGTGGATCATCCTGGCGGATTTCCGGGCTGGCCGAACCGAGCCCGACTGGCTGCATAATCCGAAACCTGGAACATGGGTTGCTGAGATGAATCTGGAATCAGAGAACAGCTACCTCGAACTGCCAACCCCGACCGGCAAGGTGATCCGGGTGCAGCGCCTGTGCCACCCGCGGGCAAGGCGCATGCGACTGACTGTCACGTCAGCTGGTGCACGCGTGACCTATCCGGTCGGCACGCATACGGCCAGCATCACTGCGTTCCTGCGCATACATGGTGAATGGCTCGAACGCAAGCTGGGAGAGCTGAAACTCGGCGACCGACCGGCAGCGCTGAAACCGGGTATCGATACGCAGTTTCCGTTGCGCGGAGAGATGACCCGACTCGTCTGGAAAGAAGGGCCTTATCCGTGTATCGAGCATGCCGAGGATCGACTTGTGCTGATCCTGCCAAACGCGCACCGGCGCGCCCAGGATGCAGCGCGCGGATTGCTCAAATCATGGCTGGACGCGCAGTTGCGCAAGGATGTCTCGCGCTGGCTTGGCCGCTATTGTCCACTACTCGGAATGTCGCCCACCGCACTGCGGGTTCGCCCGCTGAAGAGTCTCTGGGGCAGCCTCGATACGCGCGATCGCGTCACCCTGGATCTGGCCCTCGCGCTGGCGCCACCGGCAGTCCTCAAATATGTACTCGTACACGAGCTGTGTCATCTGCGCGTGCGCAGCCATTCACCGCGATTCTGGAAGCTGGTCGAATCATTCCTGCCGCACTGGCGCGAGCAACGCGACTGGCTGCGCGCCAACGGACCGTCGATCAAGAGTGAGCTGGACCGCCTGGTCAACGCGAATGCGGCGTGATGGAAAGCCGCGAGTCGGGAAAACATCGTCACGGCACCAATGATCCCGATTGCTTGCGAGCTGCATACAGACATCGCGCATGCACGCCTGCTCTACGGCGCGACCTGCACAGCACTACTGACTTCGATCGGATGATTTAGCAGGAAGTCCTTGATAGGGGCCGCAACAAGATCCGGTATTTCCAGATGCAGATGATGGCTGCCGGACATGCGCACGACTTCGATGTCGTCGAGCAGGGCGATTCTTGCATCCATCACTTCGCGTTTCAGATACGGCGCAGCCGGTTCGGCCAGCAGCAACAGCGTCGGCGCAGTGATGGCCGGAAGTATGGATGCGAGTTGCTCCTCGGTCAGTCGCGTCGAACTGGGCAGGGTCAAGGCAGGATCGGAGGACCAACTGAGGAAATGCAAAGCCTGCACCCTTTCGAATTCAGAATCTCCACCCGGCTTTTGAACTTTCGCCACACCACCTTCGAAAGGGACATTGTCAGAACGCGCAAGATTGCGCGTCGAATGGCGCAAAGCCTGCACTCCTTCGGAATCAGGATCCCCATTACGGTCTTGATCTTTCGCACCACCCACGACTGAAGCATCAGTCCCGGAACGCTCTTCATCACCGCCCGAACCTGCACCAACCACTTTCACCCCACGCTCGACAATGCAGCGCGCCGCATCAAGCGACAGCTCACTGACTTTACGCCGCACCGCTACCGCCTCTTCAAGACCATTGAACACGCGCAACTTGTCCGGTCTGAATGCTGCCCTTGCTCGCTGCGAACGCCGCAGCTGTTCCAGACTCTGGTCCGCCGCTGTCGCAATCGGGCCAAGGCCTTCGATCAGCAGCAACCGTCGCACGCGCTGCGGACAGATGGCCGCGAAGACGCTGACCAGCGTCGCGCCCAGCGAGTGTCCAAGCAGGTCGGCATCCTGCCAGCCCAACTGATCCATGGCTTCGCCGATCTCGTCGAGGAAATCAACATAGGGATACCAGTTCCCGGGAGGGCGATGATCGGAACGGCCATGGCCGGCCAGATCGATCGCGACGACGTAATGGCCCTTGAGAAGTGGTGCCAGTCGATCGAATGTTCCCGCATTGTCCAGCCAGCCATGTACGGCAAGCATGGGCGGATCAGCCGGATCGCCCCAGGCTTTGGCAGCCAGTTCAAGATGCCGCAACGGGATGCGAAATTCATTGCCGACTGCCGCCATCATGTGTCGGGCATTCCGGCTTTGCCTGGAGCACCCGGCCCACCAAATTCAGGCCAACCCTGGGCGTGCCTGATCACCAGATCCCTGAGTGCAGCGACCTGATCATCACCGTCGTTCAGGCACGGAATGTAGTGGAAGCGTTCTCCGCCGGCACCGAGGAACTCCTCGCGCCCGGTGATCGCGATTTCCTCGAGTGTCTCGAGGCAGTCCACGGCGAAACCCGGACAAAGCACCTCCACTGACTTGACGCCGTCGACAGGCAAGCTCTCAAGCACCTTGTCCGTGTAAGGCTGCAACCAGGGTTCACGACCCAACCGAGACTGAAAACTCAGCAGCAGGGACTTCTCATCCAGTTCGAGACGACTGCGCAAGGCTCGTGTGGTCGCCAGGCACTGGTCCCGGTAGGGATCGCCATTGCGCACGTAGCGTTCCGGGATGCCGTGAAACGACAGCAACAGACGCTCGGCCCTGCCGTGGGTAGCCCAGTGCGCTTCGACACTGCGCGCCAATGCCTCGATGTGTGCGTGTTCATCGTGATAGTCGCTGATGAAACGCAGTTCCGGCGGGAAACGCCACTTGCGAAACGTGGCCCCGATCGCATCGAGCACCGAGGCGCTCGTGGTGGCCGAGAACTGCGGGAACAACGGAAGTACCAATAGGCGACGCATGCCCGAACTCGCCAGCTCAGCGAGCACGTCGCTTATGCCGGGTGAGCCGTAGCGCATGGCATGGCGAACGACAACGCTGCCGGCCAGGTCTGTTTCAAATGCCAGCTGCAGCCTCGCTGCCAGGGAGGCAGTCTTTACCTGGAGCGGCGAGCCTTCCGGGGTCCAGACCTTGGCGTAGTTCTTCGCCGACCGTGCCGGCCGAGTGCGCAGGATAATGCCGTTGAGGACCAGCCACCAGAGCCAGCGAGGTTGTTCGACAATCCGAGGATCTGCAAGAAATTCAGCGAGATAGCGCCGAACCGAGGCAGTATCCGGGGCATCTGGAGTGCCCAGATTGACGAGGAGGACGGCCAGCCGCTGCGGCTGCCTGGAGTCGGGGAAAGAACGATAGCGAGGCATGGATGGAGCGTTTTCCGGGGTGAGGAATGAATCGGGGGGATTCGCTCCAAGGCCTTGTCGGCGCAGCGAAAACTGCTAGACTGAAGCCTGCCTCGCGGATTTCGTGGGGCAGACGATTACCAATAACATAACAAAGAAGTGCCGCCATGCGCATGCGAGCCTGCCTCATCGCAGCTGTGCTTTCCATCGCCCCGATTTCGCTTGCCCAAGCGCAGTCGGTTGCCTATGGCGTGGCGTATGACGAACTCTATCGAATTGATCTGACCACCCGTCAGGCGACGTACGTAGGTGCCGCCGGCAGCTACGCCGGAACGCCACTGGCTGCCCTGACCGGTCTGACCTATGGCCCTGGCAGCGAGCTCTATGCAATAGCCGGGACGCAAAAGGCCCTGGTCAGGATCAGCACGGGCAATGGCGCTGCCAGTTTTGTCGGCAGCTTTGGGCTCGCCGGCCAGGGCCAGGGCCAGTTCGATGCACTCGATCTGTCCATGACCTACGGCTGCGACGGTTCATTCTTCCTTACGTCAGCGATCAAGCGTGATCTGTGGCGGGTCAATGCGCAGACCGCACAACTGACGCTGATCGGCTCCACTGGACGCCAGATCAGTGGCCTGGCCATGCGCAATGGCGTTCTTTACGGAACAGGTATCGGCGCTGATCAGGGGCTTTACAGGATCAGCACTGAAACAGCGGCAGCGACCCCTGTAGGCTCCTTCAGCGGCAACGTGCCATGGATCGATCCCGGGTTCAGCAGCGAAGGCCAGCTCTGGGCGAGCCTGAGCTACAACCCGCCGTTCAATCGTGAATGGAGTGATCTGGCGCGAATTGACGTTGCCACCGGCGCACTCACCAATCTTGGCGCCATCACCGGCCCGGATAGCCTTCGCTTCTTCAGCATGAAGGGCCTCGCCGTTGCACCGAACTCCTGCACCCCGCAAACGCCTGGTGGCGGACCTGTCCCGCTCGACTCGGTGGCACTTCCCACCAATTCGCCCTGGGTACTTTTCCTGCTGGGCCTGGCCGTGATCGCAGTCGGTGGTCGACGCCTTTCCGGACTTCGCCGCTAGGCGCCTCACCCCACGCTTCATCCCAGACTCAGGTTCGCCTGCTAGCGTGCTCCGGTTGACCATCTGCGGAGTTCACCATGCCTTCCCTGTTACGTGCATTTTTGATCCTGCTCGTCCTCCACGCCTCGGCGGCGCTTGCATCCGAAACCGAGCTCAAGCGTGCCGAGAACGCCGTGCGTGTACTCAAGGAAGTCATGCAGGCGCCTGACAAGGCGGTGCCACGCGATCTGCTTCAAAGCGCCCACGCAATCGTAGTCGTCCCTGATGTCATCAAGGCCGGATTCGTCATCGGAGGCCGTCGCGGCGAAGGCCTGATGTCGGTCAAGACGCGTGATGGCACCTGGTCGAACCCCAGCTTCGTCAACCTGACCGGCGGCAGCGTCGGCTTCCAGGCGGGCGTTTCGTCCACGGATGTGATCCTCGTTTTCCGCACACAACGCGGCGTGGATTCCATCGTCCATGGAAAATTCACCATTGGCGCCGACGCCTCGGCTGCCGCAGGCCCGGTCGGGCGCACGGCCCAGGCGTCCACCGATGCGCAGCTCAAGGCTGAAATCTACTCGTATTCGCGAGCACGCGGGCTGTTTGCCGGTGTCGCCTTCGACGGCTCGGTTCTGTCGATCGACAACAAGGGAAACCAGCGCATTTACGGCGAGGGAATCACGCCACGACGCATCTTTGATGGCGGTGTGAGTGATGTTCCGGGTGCCGTGGTGGATTTCAGGGACAGCCTTGAGGAGTACACTGCGAAGTAATCGGCACGGAATCGACTGCCGCGCGCGCGAAACCGGTATCGGATTCGGAGCGCCGCTTCGACCGTCGTGCCACGCATCGCGCCTTAACTTTGGCCGGCTTCGATCCGGCAATGCAGCAACGGAGTCTTGATATGGGTGGTTTCAGTATTTGGCATTGGCTGGTTGTTCTGGTGATCGTGGCCCTGGTCTTCGGCACCAAGAAGCTGCGCAACATCGGCGAGGACATGGGCTCGGCCATCAAGAGTTTCCGCAAGGGCATGCAGGAAGGCGACGATACATCCAAGCCTTCCTCGCTGAAGGCTGATCCGCCCGAGACGGCCACGCCGACCAACGAGAGCGACAAGGATCGCGTCGAGCACTGATGTTCGACCTCAGCTTTTCCGAGCTGGCCCTGGCCGCGGTCGTCGCCCTGCTCGTATTGGGCCCGGAACGACTTCCCGCCGCAGCACGTACTGCGGGTGCATTGCTGCGCCGCATTCGCAGCAGCTGGCAGGGTGTTCGCACGGAGATAGAGCGTGAACTCGCTGCCGAAGACATCAAGCGCAGCATCAAGGAAACCGTGCAAGGGGTGGATATTCGCGAGGAAGTCCGCGCCACCGCCGAAGAGTTCCGCGACGCGGTGAGCACTGAACCCGAGAAACCTGCTGCCGATGAGCAACGCTGAGACTTCTGGGGACGGCGAACAGTCGTTCCTTTCGCACTTGGTTGAACTGCGTTCGCGACTGCTCAAGGCGGTTGCGGTGGTTCTGATCATCCTGGTGGCCTTGATACCGCTGGCCAACAAGCTCTATGCGTGGCTGGCCAAGCCCCTGCTCGAACATCTGCCAGCGGGTGGGGCGATGATTGCCACTGATGTGGCATCGCCGTTCTTCGCCCCGCTCAAGCTGGCCTTTTTCGTCGCAGTATTCATCGCCATGCCCTTCATCCTCTACCAGGGCTGGTCGTTTGTATCGCCCGGGCTGTACAAGCACGAGCGACGCCTCGCGGTTCCGCTGCTGGCATCATCGGTGATGCTGTTTTACATCGGCTGTGCGTTTGCCTATTTCCTGGTGCTCCCGGCAATCTTCACCTTCATGACCAGCGTGGCGCCTGAAGGTGTTGCCGTCATGCCTGACATCAGCCGCTTCCTTGATTTTGCCCTGGTGTTGTTTCTGGCATTCGGACTCTGCTTTGAAGTGCCGGTCGCCCTCGTGATCCTCGTTGCGATTGGCGCAGTCTCCCCCGAACAACTGGTCAAGAGTCGTCCCTACACGATCGTTGGCGCTTTCGTGATCGCTGCGGTACTGACTCCGCCAGACGTGATTTCGCAATTATTGCTGGCGATACCGATGTGCCTGCTTTATGAAGTCGGCATCTTCGCCGCGCGCTTGCTGGGCACGCGCAAGATCGACGAGCAAACCACCCCCGGCGCCTAGCGGGCAGACCTGGCGCGCATCAATCGTCGGCAGCTTCGCCCTCTGGCGCATCTGCTTCCACTTCGCTGCCCGCGTATACCTGACGCCATGCCAGATAGAGACCGCAGCCAATGATGGGCGTCAGCAGCGTTGAGACCAGCAGGCCGCCGATGAAACCGAGCACGGACAGGACAAGACCGAGCACGATCGCTACCACCATGAGCAACGCGACGAATATCAGGTAGGCACCCGGATTTCCAAGGCAATCGGAAAAACTCTGCTTCATGGCCGCCATGGGCTCTGCACCCTCGAGCATCACTCGTGGAATGGCGAAAAACTGCAGGGCATACACGGTCAGTGCAATGGCGAGTGCGAGTGGGATGAGGATCAACGCGCCTCCCCCCAGAGAGCCGATCAGGGCTTCGGTTGATCCGCTGCTCAGCGCGGACAAACCCCCTCCGAGCAAGGCACCCCCAACCACGATCATCAGCAAGACAAACAGCAAAACTGCACCAGCGATGCTCGGCAAGCACAACATGATCATGGGTCCGGCTTTCCCGGACTCACTGAATGCGCGGAACAATTGACCAATTTCCGCTGTCCTATCTGATTCCTGCTCGCGCGCGGCGTAGGCAATTCCGCCGTAAAGTGCGGGACCGATCACAATTATGACCAAGCCGCCAAGTACAGGAACCATGCCGATTGCAGCCACGATCAAGCCCATGACCAGAAACACCACCGGGTTCTTCAAGATCAGCTGAATCGATCCCGTAATCCAGTTCAGGCCACTGCCTGCTTCAATCTTCTGCGCACTCATGATGGTTTCCTCGCTCGATTTGGCATCGCCGACCAGCATCGCAAAGCTGGTCAATGTTCACAAACTCTTACGTGTTTCTAGCCGTACGCATACGAATGGCACATTTATTCCATGCAACAATGACGTTACACTTTTTGTGGTGGCGAAAAAGGATTTCGTCGCATAACACTATTTATCACTATCCCTGATGGGGGGAACCATGGCCACAAAGAAGAAAGCAGCACCAATCCAGGACGACGCACGTGACGCAAGCCTGCGCGTTTCCAAGCGTATGCGCGACAGCCTAAAGGCAACGGCGGCCGTCATGGGTCGACCGCTTTATGATGTCACCAATGAAGCGATCAACAGCTACCTCTCCACCGTCAAGCTCGGCGATCCGCTGAAGGCTATCCGTGCCGGCGCACGTGGCCGCAAGTAACCACTTGATGATGCTGCATTAATTGCAGGATCTGCAAGCTGAATGATTGAAGGCGTCAACTGCCCTGCAGTTGGCGCCTTTTTCGTTTGCGCTGATTGCAGCCTCTATTCCGCATCATTCGGGCACATCCGCCCTACGATCAATCGACGGGCGGCAGCACGTTCATCACTTCCCGCAGGGTCGTCACTCCACGCGCAACCTGGGCTGCAGCCGAGACACGCAAGGGCCGCATGCCCTCGCTGAGCACAGTCTTGCGCACCAGGGCCAGGTCCATGTCAGGCTGGATCAGCGCACGCAAGGGTCCGGTGACACGCATCATCTCGTAGATGCCGGTACGCCCCTGGAATCCGGTCTTTCGACATTCAAGACAGCCCTTGGGGCCAAAATTCGTATCCGGAACAGGGAGTTGCCAACCGTGCGTAAAGGCTGCCCAGGCGTTTTCATCCAGCGGTGCCTCCACTTTGCAGTGGACGCATAGCGTGCGCACCAGGCGCTGCGCCACGATGCCGGCCAGAGTCGACTGGATCAGGTAGTTGGGCACGCCAAGATCCAGCAAGCGCGTGAGTGCGCTCGGGGCATCATTGGTATGCAGGGTCGAAAGCACGAGATGACCGGTCAGAGATGCCTGAACGGCCATCTGCGCGGTTTCCAGATCGCGTATTTCGCCGACCATGATGATGTCCGGATCCTGGCGCATCAAGGTACGCACGCCGGCTGCGAAATCGAGATCGATCGCGTTGTGCACCTGCATCTGGTTGAATTCCGGACTGACCATTTCGATCGGGTCCTCAACCGTGCAGACGTTGAGATCGGGCGTGGCCAGCACCTTCAGCGTCGAATACAGCGTGGTTGTCTTGCCCGAACCGGTCGGGCCGGTGACCAGGACGATGCCGTGCGGACGCTCGACCATTTCGCGCCAGATGGTCTCCTCACCAGAGGAAAACCCGAGCTGGCGAAATTCCTTGACCACGATATCCGGGTCGAAGATGCGCATGACGATCTTTTCACCGAACGCGGTGGGCATGCTCGAGAGTCGCAGTTCAACCTCGCGGCCGCCAGGCGAGCGCGTCTTGATGCGGCCATCCTGGGGACGACGCTTCTCGGCCACGTCCATGCGCCCGAGGATCTTGATTCGCGAAGTAACGGCAGTCATCACCGGTGTCGGCAACTCGAACACCTTGTGCATGACGCCATCGATGCGGAAGCGGATCATGCTGGTGTCGCGCCGCGGTTCCAGATGGATATCCGAGGCGCGTTGCTCGAAGGCGTATTGCAGCAGCCAGTCCACGATATGCACGACATGGCGGTCGTCGACGCCGAGTTCCCCGGTCTTGCCGAGTTCGACCAGTTGCTCGAAATTCAGCCCGGCAGCATTGTCATTGAGCTCGGCCTTGGCGTCCTTGGCCTTCTGGATCGAACGCTGTACGCCCCACCATTCGGTCAGGAAACGGCTGACATCGATGGGACTGGCCACCATGCGCTGGATGTCACGGCGCAAGATGTGGGCCAGATCCGCCATCCAGCGCGTATCGAACGGCTCGGAGGTGGCAAAGACGACCTGCAGCTCGCTGACCGCCACGGGCAGGATGCGGTAGCGCAATGCATAGGCGTGGCTGACTACCTGGGTGACCGCCGGCACATCGATCTTCATGGGATCGATCTTCAGGTAGGGCAGCCGCGCGCGGCTGGCCAGCCAATGGGTCAGCACTTCAAGACTCAGCGGCTTGCCCGGATCACGCTGGTCCGCAAGCTTCAGGTTGGCGACGAGGATCAGCGGGTGAAGCTCAAGCTTGCCGGCAGTCGTGCGCACGTCGGCGCGCACGCGCTTCATGTCTTCTGCGGCAATGATCCCGTCCGCGAGCAGCGCATTGAGAACCTCATCAAGGTCGATGCGATGATGCAGGCCCAGCAGTGAACCTTCCGCCTGGCCAGTGACGGGACTCTTCCTGATTGCTTCGGGACGCACCGGTTGTGTTGCCATGCCGCGCAGATCCTCGGAGTAGCGCAAGTGGCCGTTATACTAGCGCGCTTTGCCACCGCTACTGTGACCCAGACCATGGCCGGACCCACTTTTCAGGACGTCATCCAGATACTCAATCGCTATTGGGCCGAGCAGGGCTGCGTGCTGATCCAGCCGCTCGATACCGAAGTCGGAGCTGGCACATTCCATCCTGCGACGTTCCTGCGCGCACTCGGACCGGAGCCATGGTCGGCAGCCTATGTGCAGCCATCAAGACGGCCCACAGACGGCCGCTATGGCGAGAATCCGAATCGGCTGCAGCACTATTATCAGTATCAGGTGGTCCTGAAGCCGAATCCGGACGATATCCTCGATCTCTACATCGGTTCGCTGAAAGCACTCGGCATTGATCCTCTGGTGCACGATCTCCGTTTCGTCGAGGACAACTGGGAGTCTCCGACCCTGGGTGCCTGGGGACTTGGCTGGGAAGTCTGGCTGAATGGCATGGAAGTGACCCAGTTCACATATTTCCAGCAAGCTGGCGGACTTGAATGCCGACCGGTCACCGGCGAGATCACCTACGGCCTAGAGCGCCTGGCCATGTACCTGCAAAACGTCGACAACGTCTACGACCTGATCTGGACCGACGGCCCGCGCGGCGTAGTCAGCTACGGCGACGTGTTCCACCAGAACGAGATCGAACAGAGCACCTACAACTTCGAACACGCCAACGTGGCCAAGTTGTTCGACTGGTTCGATACCTGCGAAGCAGAAGCCAGGTCACTGGTCGAGGCAGGCCTGCCGCTGCCCGCCTATGAACAGGTAACCAAGGCCAGCCACACTTTCAACCTGCTTGATGCCCGCCGCGCGATCAGCGTGACCGAGCGCCAGCGTTTCATCCTGCGCGTTCGCACCCTCTCCCGCGCCGTTGCCGAAGCCTATTACGCGCAGCGCGAAAAACTCGGGTTCCCGGGCCTGCGCAATCGCAAGGAAGCCGCATGAGCACGAACAACCCGAACGCGTCGCTGCTGATCGAAATCGGTACCGAGGAACTGCCGCCCAAATCTCTGGATGTGCTTGCGCAGGCATTCGCCGATGCAATCATCGAAGGTCTGGGCAAGAGTGGCGTCACCATGGATGCCAGCGGAGCAAGGACATTCTGCTCCCCGCGACGACTTGCCGTGCTGATTCCGGCAGTCGCTCGCCAACAGCCCGAGCAGGCGCTCGAGCGCCGCGGCCCTGCGCTTGCCGCAGGCCTTGATGCGAATGGAGAGCCGACCCGTGCCTTGGGCGGCTTCGCGGCCAGTTGCGGCGTGGAAGTCTCCGCGCTCGAGAAGCTGGAAACCGACAAGGGCACGTGGTTTGTCCACCGCGCTACACAAGCGGGCCAGCCAACCGCTGCCTTGCTGCCAGCCATTCTCGGCGACGCGATCAAGGCCCTGCCTATCCCCAAGCCGATGCGCTGGGGTGACCACGGCTTTGCATTCGTGCGACCCGCGCATTGGCTGGTCATCCTGCATGGCGCCGACATCGTGCCTGCGGAATTGTTCGGGCTGCAATCGGGGAGGCAATCACGCGGCCACCGCTTCCACCATGCCGGCCCCGTGGACGTGGCTGATGCAGACTCCTGGCTGGATGCGATGCGCAGTGCGAACGTGCTTGCCGACCCCGCTGAGCGCCGCATCAGGATTACCGAGGAAGTGGCGCGAGTCAGCGGCGAAACCGGCGGCACACCTCGGCTGTCGAGTGATCTGCTTGACGAAATAGCCAACCTCACCGAGTGGCCAGTGGCGATAGCGTGCAGTTTCGACCGCGACTTTCTCGCTGTTCCGCAGGAAGCGCTGGTGACGACGATGGAAGCCAACCAGAAGTTCATTCCCGTATTTGATGGCGCTGGAAACCTGAGTGAACATTTCATCGGCGTCGCCAACATTGATTCGAAGGATCCCGCCGAAATCCGCAAGGGTTACGAACGCGTGATCCGGCCGCGTTTCGCCGATGCCAGGTTCTTCTACGACGAAGACCGCAAGCAAGGCCTTGAGTCTTTCCAGAAATCACTGAATTCGGTGACCTACCAGCAATCGCTGGGCAGCGTCTGGGACAAGTCCATCCGCGTCGCCGAACTTGCCCGCGTGATTGCAAACCGGGTGGGTGTCGATGCGGCACTCGCCACGCGCGCTGCGGCCCTGGGCAAATGTGACCTGATGTCCCGCATGGTCGGGGAATTTCCCGAGTTGCAGGGAACCATGGGGCGCTATTACGCCAGCCAAGGCGAGAAGCCCGAATCCGCCGAAGTCGCCAGTGCGCTGGATGAGTTCTACCGCCCACGCAATGCCGGCGACGGCATCGCCGAAGGCCGGCTTGGACAGGTGCTGGCAGTCGCTGAACGCCTGGATACACTGGCCGGCATCTTTGCCGTCGGCCAGAAGCCAAGCGGAAACAAGGATCCGTTTGCGTTGCGGCGAGCGGCCCTGGGCCTTGCACGCACCCTGATCGAAGGGGCGCTGGATATCGACCTGAAGGCTCATCTCGCCGAAGCACTGGCAGGGCTTCCGGAAGCCGCCTTCGCCGCTGGCACGAGCAAGACCAAGGGCAAGGACAATCCGCCGCCCGTACTCGATGCAGGCAAGCGCCGCGATGAATTGGCCATCGAGATTTACGAATTCATCGTTGACCGACTGCGCGGCTACTACTCCGAAAAGGACGTATCCAGCGACGCATTCGAAGCCGTTCGCGCTTTGTCGCCGAGCTCCCTGCTCGATTTCGATCGCCGTCTTCGCGCCGTTGTGACATTTGCCGGACTGCCCGAGGCCGAAGCGCTGGCCGCCGCCAACAAGCGCATTGGCAACATCCTGCGTCAGGCCGGGGGCGGCACGGCCGGGGAAATCGATGCCGCGCTTCTGGAATCGGACGCTGAACGTGAACTGGTTGCTGCGCTTGCCGAAGCGGAGTCCGACTGCAAGCCGCTGATCGCCGACGCGGACTATGTAGGGCTGCTCAAGCGACTCGCAGCATTGCGTGAACCGATTGATCGTTTTTTCGATGGCGTCATGGTCATGGCTGACGACGAGGCAGTCCGCCGGAACCGGCTCATCCTGCTTGGACGGCTGCGCTCGATGTTCCTGCGCGTGGCAGACATTTCCCTGTTGCCGACGGCGCCGCTGCAGTCCTGAGTGTGATGAGCGCATCCCGCCTGCCCGCTCGAGCTAAAGCAAACCCGGTCACTGATCGCGTAGACTGCATGATCAAGGGGGAGGCTGGCGCACGGCTTGTGTCGGCTCGTTCCATGCAAGGACCAGCTTGGGAAACCCCTGATTCGCCCGTCAATTCGGCTTGCGCCTATCGCCGCGTTGACGCTGATGTTGATCAAAGCTGCCCTCAATGAGCCCACACAACAACGACGCCAGTACTACGCAACGACGAACCATGCACCCGCATCGGCGGGTCGGCGCAGGTGAAGTTCCGGCCTGCCTCGTGGTGTTGCAGGGTCAACGCCTCGGCCAGCGCATCAACCTGGGCGAAGATCCCCTCACGATAGGCCGCGCACCGGAAGCCGAGTTCCAGATCGTCGAGCGCAGCGTCTCGCGCGCCCATTGCCGGATTACCCGTGAACCTGCCGGATACCGGATCAAGGATCTCGACTCGACCAACAAGACCTTTCTCAACGACCAGCCCATCATCGAGGCGGAACTCAAGGATGGTGACCACATCGCCGTCGGCAGCCATGTGCTCAAGTTCATGGACCGCTCCTCGGTGGAAGCGCGTTATCACGAAGAGCTTTATCAGCTGGCCACGGCCGATTCACTGACTGATCTCTACAACCGCCGCCAGTTCCTCGAGCTGATAGATCGAGAGATCGCGCGAGCCGCAAACTACAAGCGCCCCTTGAGCCTGCTGATCATGGATCTTGACCACTTCAAGCTGGTCAACGACGAGTTCGGACACCCGAGCGGCGACCTGGTCCTGAAAAAAGTCGCGATGGCCCTGCGCGGCCAGGCCCGCGAAGAATTCATCGTGGCCCGGATTGGCGGCGAAGAATTCGCCATCGTCCTGCCGGAGAGCAGCCTGGAGCAGAGCATCCTGTTTGCCGAAAAGCTGCGAATTGCGATATCGGAGCTCGAGTTTTCGTTGAACGACGAAATCAAGCGGGTCACCGTGAGCATCGGGGCAGCCGCCTGGCTTGCTGGCATGAGTGCCACCGGTGATCTCATGCGCGCCGCCGACGAGCAGCTTTATCGCGCCAAGCAGGGCGGGCGCAACCAGGTTTGCTCGAACCTGCAGCCGCGGGGAGACTGACAACCGATCCCTGAGGGCAGGCCGGTCTGGCCAAGCCGATGCCCGCGCAGGTGGATTCACGAAACTGACACCGAATTGCCATGGAATCGTGGTTAATGAATGCCGGTGTGTGCGTGCCGTGATCCATCAGGTACAGCAAAGATTGATTACGATGCGCTGCCGCATTATTGTGCTCGCCCCGCGAATTCCAAACCCCGATCAAGTCTCGCGCCCGTTCATGCAACCAGCGTTATGCTTGCGCAGCAATCTACGATACATTTCGTTTATCGTTCCTGGAGGATCTTGTCATGATGAAGCTTGTCGCCACCGCCTTGACCGCGTTGGCCATTCTGGGAGGCTGCAATTCCTCCAACCAGCCTGCCGGATCCTCGGCATCGAACAACGGCGCCGACGGCCAGAGCAACGGACAATCGGCCGTTGCCGAGATTCCCCAGCAGATCAGTGGCAGCGTCTCGCTACGCGCACCGGCCGCGATCAACCCGGGCTCCAGGCTCAGCGTTCAACTGGTCGACGTGGCGCAACAGGAGGTTGTCATCGCCGAATCGATCGAGAACGTCAGCAGCCAGCCACCCTATTCCTTCACGCTTCCGCTCGAGCCGGGACGCATTGATCAGAGCCGTGTCTACGTGGTCAACGTGATGCTCGTCGATGGTGAGCGGCGTTATGTGCAGGCCCTGCAGTCCCCTGTGTTGACAGGTGGCGCCGGGTCGACCATTGAGGTCGTTCTGAATTCCGAAGCCACGCCGGGTGAAAACCTCAAGGAAGAATTCAACAAGCTGAAGTCCCATATCGGCGGCATGAAGCGCATCCAGGATGCCTACCTCGACGGCGATCTGTCCGTTGCGTGGGACGGCTTCTATGAAGCCGGCAACAAGCTGCGTTTCATGCGCGTGAATTCGGAACTCGGCGAAGGCGACACGGCCGTTCGCACGAACATCGAATACGCGTTCGTGGATGGCAAGCCGCTGGCGATCCTGCGCAAGGGTGGCCCTGTGACTCGCGTTGGCTGGGACGAAAACGGCGAAGTCATCCTGAACGAAAAGGGCAACAGCGATGCCGTGACCGAAGAAGAGGCTGCGGCGCTCTATGCCAACGCCCTGGAGACATTCGCGATGGGTGAAAAGAAGCTGCCCCGCAAGCGCTAGGCTTCGAGCTTCCGCAAGTCACAAAAAGGCCGGCTCAGCCGGCCTTTTTGTTGGGTGTGTCACGTGATCGGAAAGGGCCTAGCGTTTGGCCCTTGCGAACGCATCAGCAAGTGAACCGGTTGCAATCGCCTCTGGCCTGGCAGGCTTTCCCCTGCCTCGATTCGCTGCGGGATCAGCAGCCGGTTTCCGCAAGGATTTCGCGTCGGCTCCCGGCTCGTCCTCCAGACGCATGCTGAGGGCAATACGCTTTCGCGCAAGATCGACTTCGATCACCTTGACCTTGACGATGTCACCGGCCTTGACGACTTCGCGCGGATCCTTGACGAAGCGGTTCGCCAAGGCAGAGACATGGACCAGTCCATCCTGGTGGACACCCAGGTCGACGAAGGCACCAAAGGCTGCGACGTTGCTGACCACTCCTTCGAGGACCATGCCGGGCTTGAGATCACGAATGTCTTCGACGCCGTCGGCGAATTCGGCCATCTTGAAGCCTGGTCGCGGATCGCGACCAGGTTTCTCGAGCTCTTTCAGGATGTCGCGCACGGTCGGAATACCAAACGCGGCATCGGTGAACTTCTGGGCGTCGAGCGTACGCAGGAATGCGCTGTCTCCTACCAGAGAGCGCATGTCACGACCGCATTGCTCGATGATCCGTTGCACGACGGGATAGGCCTCTGGATGTACCGCAGAGGCATCCAGCGGGTCATCGCCATTTGGAATGCGCAGGAAGCCTGCGCATTGCTCGAAAGCCTTGTCGCCCAGCCGCGGCACCTTCAGAAGCTCCTTGCGGGCGCGAAACGCGCCCTGCTCGTCCCGGTAGCGAACGATGTTCTCGGCGACCATCGGACTCAGGCCTGCGACGCGCACAAGCAACGGCGATGATGCCGTGTTCACGTCAACACCTACGGCATTGACGCAGTCCTCAACGCGTGCGACCAGTGCGTGGGCCAATTTCACCTGGTTGACGTCGTGCTGGTACTGGCCGACGCCTATCGATTTCGGATCAATCTTGACCAGCTCGGCCAGCGGATCCTGCAAGCGTCGCGCGATGGAAACGGCGCCACGCAGGGATACATCCAGCTCCGGAAATTCTCGCGCGGCAAACTCCGATGCCGAGTAGACCGATGCTCCTGCCTCGCTGACAACCATCTTCGCCAGCTTGAGATCGGCGTGCTTGCGCATCAGATCGGCAACAAGTCGATCCGTTTCACGCGAGGCGGTGCCGTTGCCAATGGCGATCAGGTCGACGCCATGCTGGCGGCTTAGCGCAGCCAGTTCGGCAATCGACTGATCCCACTGCTTCCTCGGCTCATGCGGATAGATCACCGATGTCGCGAGCAACTTGCCAGTGCCGTCCACGATGGCAAGCTTGACCCCGGTGCGGATGCCGGGATCGAGCCCCATGACCGTCCTTGATCCGGCCGGTGCGGCCATCAGCAGATCTTTCAGGTTGTCTCCGAAGACACGGATCGCCTCGGCTTCCGCGGCCTCGCGGGCACGTCCGAACAGATCCAGGCCAAGGTGAAGATGCAGTTTGATGCGCCAGGTCTGGCGCGCGGTATCAAGCAGCCATCGATCGCCTGGACGTCCCTTGTCGGTAATTCCAAAATGGTTGGCAACGCGTCCTTCTGCTTCGGCATGCCCCGCAGCGGCAGCCTCGTCGAGCGCAGCGGCGGGATCTTCCCCGCTAATCGTGCTTCTGGCTGCCGTTGTCGGACGTGGCGCCAATTCAAGATCCAGAACACCCTCGTTGCGTGCGCGAAACAGGGCGAGCAGGCGGTGCGAAGGAATCGTGCCGATTGCCTCGACATGCTGGAAATAATCCCGGAACTTGGCTCCTTCCTGTTCCTTGCCATCAATCACCTTGGCACGGATCACTGCCTTCGCCGTCAGCCAGTCGCGCAACGCGCCAACCAGAGCAGGGTCTTCTGAAAAGGATTCCAGAAGGATCGCGCGTGCACCATCGAGGGCTGCTTTAGCATCGGCAATGCCGTTGTCGGCATTCACATAAGCGGCAGCCTGTTCCTCGGGCACAGCATCGGAATTGTCGCGCAGGCTGAATGCCAGCGGTTCGAGGCCGGCTTCGCGCGCAATCTGCGCCCGGGTCCTGCGCCGGGGCTTGTACGGGAGATACAGGTCTTCCAGGCGTGCCTTGTTGTCAGCCGCCAGGATGTCCGCACGGAGACTGTCGCTCAGCTTGCCTTGCTCGTCGATACTCGCGATAACCGCCGCTCGGCGATCCTCCAGTTCGCGAAGGTAGCCGAGCCGGTCTTCGAGCAGACGCAACTGGGTATCGTCGAGTCCGCCGGTCACTTCCTTGCGGTAGCGCGCAATGAACGGCACGGTGGCACCACCATCGAGCAATTCGATCGCAGCGCGAACCTGCTCGGGGCGGGCCGCGGTTTCCTCGGCAAGTCTGTTTTCGATGCTGGACATTCTCTTCCTGTTTTCCTTGTCACGGAGATAAAGCTGCCACGGACCGCCATGGCAGCCCGGTGCAGAAAGCGGGACGGGTTCAAGCGACGCGCTGGTGTCGTTTGAGATGAACCAGCAATAGCGAGATCGCAGCGGGCGTGACCCCACTGATCCGACGTGCCTGGCCGATCGTGGTCGGCATCGTGGCCTTGAGCTTGAGCAGGACCTCTGCCGACAGGCCACGCACACCATCGTAGGCAAAGCCTTGCGGAATGCCTGTGTCCTCGTGCCGTCGACTGCGCTCGATTTCATCGCGCTGCCGATCCAGATAGCCGGCGTATTTGGTCGCGATCTCGACCTGTTCGGCGACCGGCGGGTCAGTGACGGCCGGACCCACGCCCTCGACCGAAGTGAGCCTGGCGTAGTCCAGTTCCGGGCGACGCAGCAGGTCGAGTGCACTCGCATCTCGCGTGACGACCACGCCTAACCTGCCTGCAATCGCCTGGCCGAGTGCATTGCCGGGCGTCACCCACAGGGCACGTAGGCGCGCCTGCTCGGTTTCAATCGCCTCAAGTTTGCGCACGACCTGATCGTGGCGATCCGCAGGGACACAACCAAGAGCGTGGCCGATAGCGGTCAGGCGCAGATCCGCATTGTCTTCACGCAGGTGCAAGCGGTATTCGGCTCGCGAGGTAAACATGCGGTAGGGCTCGATCGTGCCATTCGTGGTCAGGTCATCGATAAGGACGCCGATATAGGCCTCGTCACGACGCGGCACCCAGGCCGCCTCGCCACGCACGGCGCGCGCGGCATTCAAGCCGGCGATCAGGCCTTGTGCAGCCGCCTCTTCGTAGCCAGTGGTGCCATTGATCTGACCCGCGAAATAAAGCCCTTCGATCGCCTTGGTTTCGAGTGAGGGATTGAGACCGCGCGGATCGAAATAGTCGTACTCGATCGCATAGCCAGGTCGTGTGATGTGCGCGTTCTCGAAACCCCGGATTGAATGCAGCAACTCAAGCTGGACATCGAACGGCAGGGATGTCGAAATTCCGTTCGGATAGATCTCGTAGGTATCCAGCCCTTCCGGCTCGACGAAAATCTGGTGAGATGCCTTGTCGGCGAAACGCACGACCTTGTCTTCGATCGAAGGGCAATAGCGCGGACCGACGCCCTCGATCTGTCCGCCATAGATTGGCGAGCGATCCAGTCCGGCGCGAATGATGTCGTGGGTGTGTTCGCTGGTATGCGTGATCCAGCAACTGACCTGGCGCGGATGCTCGCTGCGCGATCCCATGAACGAAAATACCGGTGCGGGATCATCGCCGGGCTGCTCCTCCAGTTGGGAGTAGTCAATCGAACGACCATCGATGCGCGGCGGCGTGCCGGTCTTCAGCCGATCCACGGTAAAGGGCAACTCGCGCATGCGTTCGGCCAGCCGAACTGACGGCGCCTCCCCGGCACGACCGCCCGCATGGTTGCTCATGCCGATATGGATCTTGCCGGCGAGGAATGTTCCGGCCGTCAGCACCACGGCGGGCGCATGGAATTTCAGCCCGGTCTGGGTCACCACGCCGCAAACCCGATCACCTTCCAGAAGCAGGTCATCGACTGCCTGCTGAAACAGCTGAAGCCGCGGCTGGGATTCGACAATGGCACGGATGGCCGCCTTGTAGAGAACACGATCGGCCTGGCAACGCGTTGCCCGGACAGCCGGCCCCTTGGATGCATTCAGCGTGCGCCACTGGATTCCTGCACGATCCGCGGCATGGGCCATGGCACCACCCAGGGCGTCGATCTCGCGGACCAGATGCCCCTTGCCGATACCACCGATTGCGGGATTGCAGCTCATCTGCCCGATCGTCTCGATGCCATGCGTCAGCAGCAGCGTACGTGCACCGCTGCGGGCAGCCGCCAACGCGGCTTCGGTGCCGGCATGGCCACCGCCAATGACGATGACATCGAACTGATTTGACCGGGTTGACGAAGTGGGCATGCCGCGTGCGAATTCCTGAACTGATGGCGCAATTCTAGCGCAGGCCTGACCCGGGCGACTCGCATCCAATCGCTTGGCACGGAATCTGCTGCAGGCTCTGCGCACTCCCACTGGCGCTAGACGTATGCGAGCACGTCGAAGGCCGGAATTCAGGGGCTGGCCACGCGCCAGTGGGAGCATGCACTAGGCAAGCTCCGAACGAGCCGTATTTCAGGCTCGGGTCGGAACAAAGTCGACGACGGGCGCTATACGGACAGGCTGGCGCCCGGCGATCTTAGGAACAGGGG
>NZ_JBAWHJ010000481.1:0-2863 GCF_049593775.1 Dokdonella sp.
CAATTGCTGGATGTTGTCACCAGCGCAAAAGGCGGTCTGCAATCCGGCAATGCCGAAACAGGCATCGCTACTTGAAGCGGGCGAGGGTGGAGATGACTGAACCAAGGCGATTTCCGTAACCGTCTGATGACAGTTTCGACGTTAGCGGCAGCCACACCGCGCCATTAGTGCCAGTTGCGAGTCGGGTATGGAGCCAGATTGCCTGGCTTGAACCGTCTACTTGCGCCTGCTGGAGACCGCACGCGTGATCACGGCGGTATCGGCAAGGATGCCGTCGGCACCGTACCAGCGCAGCTGATCACCTTCGACAACCACCGTATAGCTCGACGCTTCGGCATAGGCCCAGCGCTGCCATTGGCGATACCAGCGACCGTCCTCGATCCACCAGTGTCCACGGTCGCAATCCTCACCGGCATAGCCTGCGGTGCCGACCATATCGCCGTTGCTGCGGATTTCCAGCGTCGCCGGATCTCCATATACCGTGCTGTACAGCAAGGTGGCTCCAGCCATGGTCTTGCGCAGCGCTGCACCTTGCAGCGGTTCGACGGATTCATCGTCGATATGACGTGGTGCCATGGCCAGATCACCGCGAATCAGTCGCGACAGGTTTCTCACGCCTTCGCGTATTTGCTCTTCCGCTATCCCGGTTATTCCCATGCACAAGGCTTCGCGCCCGCCTTCAAGCCGCGTCGGCTCGACCAGTACGCCGATCGCCGCAGCCTGTCGTGCAAAGTCACGAGTCTCGAGATTGCCGGGCAGGCTGACCCAGTAGGCACTGGCGCCCGGCAGGGTCTCGATGCTGACGCGCTGGTGCAGGTTGTGGTTGAGTGCATCGCGCAAGGCGTTACGTCGACCCTCAAGTACGCGACCGGTTCGGACCAAGGCCGCCGAATAATGGCCAAGCCCTATGAAATAGGCCCAGGCGCGCTGGCTCAGTGTCGGCGGCGTTGTGCCCTGAATGCGCCGGATCTGGCGCAGGCGATCAATAAAGGCCGGCGCGCTGGCGACGATGCCGAATGACTCGCCGCAGGAAACCGCTGGCGAAAGATTGCCGATATAGACGACCCTTCCCTGCACATCCATGGCACGCAACGCGGGTGCAATGTGACTGCCGTCACGGGCACCCGGCGGCATGTCGTGTTCGACCAGCACGCCGTCGGCCGCCTCGATCAGGGTCAGCAGCTCGCGAGGTCGTCTCGAGTTCGATGGAAAGCTACGGCGCGCGCTGGTGACCACCACGGCCGAACGCGGCAAGGGGCGATCAAGGTAATCGTCAAGCATGGATATGTCGGCCTGCCGGTCGCGCATGCGGCGCTCGAACTCTTCATCCGTGGGCGCTTCCAGAACGACAGGAGTTCCGCGTCCAACAAGCAGGCTTCCAACCAGCTGCAAGGCGTGACGCGCCGACAGAGTTATCAGGATCTCTTCGGCATTGGCATCAATACCGCGAACCGGCAGAACCTTGCTGCGGATCTGATCGACCAGCTCGGCATCATCCATGTCGCTCGCGCGACGACTCCAGCCATCGATTTCATGTCTGGAACAGGCCAGACGCAAAGCCTCGCGCCACTCGGTATTCGGCAGCAAGCTCGACTCAACACAACTTTCGATAAACGGGAACGGGTATTGGTGCCAGTTGCCGGGGCAACGAAATCCGTCGTCATTCGGCGCAGGGGGCAGGCGCGTCGCCAAAGGGCTTTCCCGGCCGACACCCCGGTTGCCCACGGCGATTCGCACACTGGGCACCTCGGTGGCAACGAAAATGCCACTGCGTGCCCGGCTGACAAGATGGTTTTCGGCAATCAGCGCGTCATAGGCGAGGCTGACCGTATTGCGTGCAACACCGATTCGCTCGGCCAGGCTGCGCGATGAGGGCAGGCGTCGACCCGGCCTCAACACGCCGCGATGAATCGAATCAACGAGTTTTTGCCGAAGCTGATGCTGGAGGCTCAATGGACTGGCTGGATCCAGCACGATGTTGAGATCGTCCATGCTGCGCGCTGCACGCCTGATCGCGGAATTCATGTTGTTTCCCGCAGCATACCAGCGTCAGGCTCGCACACGGTGCGCGTCAGTCCGGGTTTGCCAGCGCCTGCTCAAGCAATTGCAGGCCTTCCTCGAGATGCGCATCGCTGATCGTCAGCGGAAACAGCAAGCGGATGGATTCGCGCAACGAACCACAACCAAGCAGGATCAATCCAAGCGCATGTGCTTTCCTGACCGTTGCCGCGGCTGCTTCAGGATCAACCTCGTCGCTGTCACGCGCGAGGAGCAGGTCGAATCCGATCATCGAACCCAGCGCCCGGATATGCCCGATCGGACGCAGATCTTCGCGCTCAGCCATGGCATGCAGGCGCGCGACCACGGTTGTGCCGAGGACATTTGCGCGTGCAATCAGGCCCTCTTCTTCAATGACGTCAAGAACCGCCAGCGCCGCGGCACACGCCATCGGGGAACCCGCATAGGTTCCGCCCAACCCTCCCGGCTCAACCGCATCCATTACTGGTGCGCGACCGACCACGGCCGAAAGCGGCAAGCCGCCGGCCAGCGACTTGGCCGCGGTGATGAGATCCGGCTGGATTCCGGAATGCTCGATACCGAACATCTTGCCGGTACGCCCGAATCCGGTTTGTACTTCATCGGCGATCAGAAGAATTCCATTCTGATCGGCAATTTCGCGCAGCGCCTCAAGCAATTCACGAGGTGCAGCATGGAATCCACCCTCGCCTTGAACCGGCTCGATGATGATGGCTGCGATTTCATCGGCCTCGACGTCGGCCTTGAACAAGCGTTTCAAGGCGGCCAGGGTATCCCTGACGCTGATGCCCTCATGTGCAACCGGGAATGGCAGGTGATAGACCTC
>NZ_JBAWHJ010000482.1:0-1822 GCF_049593775.1 Dokdonella sp.
GCGGTAGCCGACCAGTCCTGGGATCGCCGTGTCGACGAGATCGTGGCCCGTGTGGCGCGTGATCTTGCACGGCAATCCCGATAACGAAAACCCAGAGGCTTGTTTCATGAGTGCAGAACACCCTGCAAAGTTGCGCGTCGCGGTTGTCGGCGCCGGATACGTCGCCAACCATCACCTGGCCGCACTGAAGCGGCTGGATTTCGTCGAACTGGTCGGCATTTGTGATACGCAGCGCGAGGCGGCCGAGGCGCTGGCCGAACGCTACGGCATCGGCCTCGTCGCGACCAGTATCGACGAGCTTGCAGAGGCGCGCCCCCAGATCATGCATATCCTGACGCCACCGGCATCGCATGCAGCGTTGGCGATCAAGGCGATGGAGATGGATTGCGGCGTACTGGTCGAAAAACCCATGGCCGACAGCATGGCCGAG
This sequence comes from Dokdonella sp., assembly GCF_049593775.1. GTDB lineage: Bacteria > Pseudomonadota > Gammaproteobacteria > Xanthomonadales > Rhodanobacteraceae > Dokdonella. Next base: position 431 of record NZ_JBAWHJ010000482.1, read on the forward strand.
TGCGAAGCCATGATCGAGATGGCGCAGGCCAAGGGGAAGATCCTGGGCGTCAATCATTCGGATCTGCTTGATCCGGTCTTGATGAAAGCGCTGGAGGCGACTCGCGCGGGGCGAATCGGCGAATTGATTTCGGTTGATATCCTGCGCAGCTCCGAGTATCCGGCCTATGCCGGCGGTCCGTTGCCTGGCCAGGTCGCCCAGGGCTCCTACCCGTTCCGCGATCTCGGCGTGCATGGTCTCTACACGCTTGAAGCCTTCCTCGGCCCATTGACCGATCTGCGCGTCGATTTCCAGGCCAGCGGTCGCGACCCCAACCTGTGCTTTGATGAGTGGCAGGCAACGGCAACAGGCGAAAACGGGCCAGGTCGTATGCTGCTGTCGTGGAATGCTCGTCCGATGGAAAGCCGTGTCGTCGTGCGCGGCACACAAGGCATCATCGAAGTCGATCGCTTCCTGCAGATCGTGCACGTTCATCGCGTGCTGCCAGGGCCCAAGTTCATCGGCATTGTGCTCAATACGTTTCTCAGCGCGGTCGCTGACTGCATTCGCGTGCCGTGGAACGTGCTGCGCTTTGCCACCGGCATGCTGAAACCTTCGCCGGGCATCCAGAAAGGCGCCGCCGATTTCGCCATTGCTGCGCGCGACAACGGCAAGCCACCGTTTGACGGCGCCGCTGCCATGCGTGTGATCTCCCTGCTCGAACCTGCGTGCGCCGAACCGGATCGGTTGCGCAACGAAGAAATCGAAGCGCGCTACGCGAAACTGGAGCCGGTTGATGCACTGGTGACCGGAGGTGCCGGTTTTCTGGGTCGCGCCCTGGTCAAGGCCTTGCGCAAACGCGGCCAGAGTGTCCGCGTATTGCTGCGAAGCCCGGTCGCGACCTACGCAGATGACCCGGGCATCCAGACCGTCATCGGCAATCTGGGCGATCCACGCAGTGTTGATCATGCCGTTTCCGGTGCCGGCATCGTCTATCACGTCGGTGCTGCCATGCGCGGCAGCGCGCGTGATTTCGAGGCGGGTACGGTCTGGGGCACACGCAATGTCGTGGATGCCTGCAAGAAGCATGGAAGCCGGCGTCTGGTCTATGTCAGCTCGATGAGCGTACTCGACCACGCCGGTCGCGATCCCGACGTTGCCATGACCGAAGCATCGGGCTACGAGCCGCACCCGGAGTTGCGTGGTGCCTATACGCAAACCAAATTGAGCGCCGAACGCTACGTGCTCGATGCAATTGAGTACGACCAATTGCCCGCCGTGATCCTTCGTCCAGGCCAGATCTTCGGCCCCGGCGCAGAAAAGGTCACGCCCAATGCAGTCATCGGTCTGGCCGGGCGCTGGGTTGCCGTGGGTGATGGCGGCATGACCCTGCCGCTGGCCTATGTCGATGAC
>NZ_JBAWHJ010000483.1:0-3614 GCF_049593775.1 Dokdonella sp.
TCATCTCGTCACAGTTGTACGGAATCGGCGCAACGAATCCGCTGGTGTTGCTCGGCGTTGTCCTCGCGCTGGCCAGCGTGGCGATCTTGGCTTGCGCGATCCCGAGCCTGCGTGCCAGCGGCATTGCGCCCATGGAGGCGTTGCGCAATGAGTGACCCTGGCCGCAAGCCCTGCTTGTCCCGTATTCCGCTTGCTAGGAGAAGTCGCCGTGCACGCGATTAGTCATGAGCTGAAACAGGCGACACGCAGCATTGTCGGCCAGCCTGGTTTTTCGATCCTGGTCGTCGGCGTGCTCGCGGCTGGTTTGACTGCGGTGGTCTACATGCTGATCGCAATCGGCAGCATGATCATGCGACCGCTGCCGTTTCCGGATGCCGAGCGACTGCACTACGTCGGCTACGAAAACGGACCCGGCCGTCAGGGTCAACTGGACGACATGCGCATTGCGGACCTGATCGAATTGCGCGATCGACTTGCTGGTCTGGCCACCATCGGAGGCTTTTCGTCAGCAACAATCAACCTGAGCGACATGGATCGCCCGGAACGCTTCGAAGGCGCCATGGTTTCCGGCAATCTGTTCAGCCTTCTGGGTACTGCGCCAGCCCTCGGTCGTGATTTCAGCCGCGCCGACGAACAGGAAGGTGCGCCGAAGGTCGTCATGTTGTCAGACAAGATCTGGCGGAGTCGCTACAACGCGGATCCGGCTGTCGTTGGTCGCCAGATCCGTGTGAATGCGGAAACCGCAACCGTTGTTGGCGTGATGCCCGAGGATTTCAGTTTTCCGCAACGGCAGGAGGTCTGGAGCGTTGCGCATCTCGTGGCGGGGCAGGCCAATGAATTCAACCATGTCGTGGTCTTGCGCCAGGCGGATACCGCAGACGTCACGACGATCAATACCGCAATCGCTGGCTGGGCAGCCGATGCGGCGGCGGCGGAGCCCGATTACTTTCGGGGATTGAACGTGGCAATGGAGCCGCTCAGCTGGATGGCGGTGAACCAGCGTACGCGCACGATTCTCGGAATCATGTTGATAGCCGTGGTTCTGGTCCTGCTGGTGGCCTGTGCCAATGCAGCCAACCTGTTGCTCACGCGCACCCTGGGCCGACGCCAGGAATTGGCCGTGCGCATTGCGCTGGGCGCAAGCCGCGGACGATTGGTCCTGCACCTGCTTTCGCAAAGCCTGCTGTTGACCCTGATCGCGGTCGCCATCGCCATTCCGTTGGCCAGTGCCGCAGCCAACTGGACCGAGCGAACGTTCCGCGCGTCGGATGAGGGTCCACCACATTGGTTGCACTTCACCCTGGATCCCGGTGTGATCTGGATGACGATCGGCGTGGCTCTGCTGACCGCGCTGGCAGCTGGCCTGTTGCCAGCACTGCGTGCGGGCAGTGATGCCATGGCCGGGGATCTGCGTGATGGCACGCGAAGTGTTTCCGCAGGAGGGTTTGCCCGCGTCAGCAGAGCGCTCGTGGTCGGCGAAGTAGCTCTTTCCTGCGCCTTGCTGATCGCGGTGGGTACGTTGGTGAATGGCATATCCGCGCTCGATCGCAACTCGATTGGCGTTGATCCCACAGGAATACTGACCGCGCGGATTGGTCTGTTTCCCAGCACCTATCCAACCGGCCCGGACCAGGTCCGCTTCTTCGAGCAGGTCTCCGAGCGCGTGCGCAGCGACCCTGCAGTCCTCAATGTGACCGTGGCTACTCATCTTCCCGCCATCAACACCTGGGACAGGGAATTCACAATGACAGGGGAAGTGCACGGCGATGGCTCCGTTCCACGCCTGTTGTTCGAAGCAGTCGATGACCGGTTTCTTGACACCTACTCTCTGCGTCTGCGCGAAGGGCGCTGGTTCGACCAGCGCGATTCAGCCGACACTCCGCTGGTTGCCCTAGTCGACGAACGCTTTGCAGGTCGTCATGCCAGGCACGGTTCGATCGTTGGTCAGCGCGTGCGCCTGGATCCTCGCGACGAAGACGGGCCGGAAGTCACCGTGATCGGAGTTGTAGCCGACATGAGGCTGACCCCGCCAGGTGGACAGCCACGGCCCGCGTTGCTGGTTCCACTGCGACAAAGCCCTTCCCGCTTCGTCAGCCTGGCCGTCAAGGTGCAAGGTGATCCGGCTGCGTTCATGCCACGTCTGAATGAGTTGATTCGCGAAGTGGATGCGGACACGCCAGCCTATTGGGTGCGCACCTATGCACAAGCCCTGCGCGAGGAAACCTTCGCCGAGCGCCTGCTGGCAAAGATATTTGCCGCCTTGGGCGTGATCGCACTGGTGCTCGCCGGCGCGGGTCTGTACGGAGTCATGGCTTTCAACGTCGGCCAGCGCACGCGCGAGATTGGCGTACGCCGGGCGCTGGGTGCGCGCAACTCCACTGTCCTTCAGGACCTCGTCAGGCGGGTCGGTTGGCAACTCGCGATTGGACTGCTGGTTGGACTCGGCCTGGGGATTCCATTTGCGCGGATGCTTTCCGGCGCATTGCCGGCTATCCAGTCCAGTGAGGCACTGGTCGCGCTGACGACCATCGTCGTGTTGAGCCTGGCCACCGCCTGCGCGGTGGTTATCCCTGCGCGCCGCGCCTTGCGCGTTGATCCGGTCGTTGCGTTGCGACACGAATGAGCAATCTGCCCATACAACGGAGATTGAACCCATGAATGCCGTGTTTCACGAAGCAAGGCACGCGCTTCGCGGTGTCGTGATCCAGCCGGGCTTCTCATTTCTTGTCGCCGGTGTAATGGCGCTGGGACTTGCCTGCGTCATCTTCATGCTGATCCTGATCGGCAGCATGGTCATCCGCCCGCTGCCATTTCCGGATGCCGGCCATCTGCATCATGTAGGCATCGATAGTGGCAACAGTCGTGTTGGTCGGCTCGATCAGATGCGTGGCGGAGACGTGCTCCAGTTGCGCCGGAATCTTGATGGACTCGCTGACGTGTCAGGATTCCGCAGTGCCACCATCAATCTGAGCGATCTCGATCGACCAGAGCGCTTCGATGGCGCATTCGTTACCGGCAACCTGTTCACCGTGCTGCAAGTCGCGCCCATGCTGGGGCGCGACTTCGCTCTTGCCGACGAGGCAGAGGGCGCCGTTCCGGTCGTGATGTTGTCGCACGCACTCTGGAGCAGCCGCTACGGTTCGGATCCCGGTGTCGTCGGTCGGCAGGTACGGGTCAATTCGAAGTTGTCCACCGTGATTGGCGTGATGCCGGAAGATTTCAGCTACCCGCGCCGTGAAATGGTCTGGGTCCCCGGCCAGTTCAGTGAGGGGGTGGCGAATTCCACGAGCTACGATGTCGTCATCAGGCGCGGCGAATCGGTTTCCCGTGCGGCCATCGAAACGGCTGTTGGTGGCTGGTTTGCGGATGCCTCACGCAACGAACCCGAGAAATTCAGTGGTGCCCGTATTGCCGTCGAACCCCTTGCGTATCTGACCGTCCATGGCGGTACGCGCGCAGTGCTCAATGTGATGCTGGTGGCGACCTTCCTGGTGCTGTTCGTTGCTTGTGCCAATGCCGCAAACCTGCTGCTGACGCGAACGCTTGCGCGGCGCAACGAGTTGGCCATCCGTGTCGCGCTGGGTGCCAACCGGCGCCGTTTGTCATTGCATCTG
>NZ_JBAWHJ010000484.1:0-7220 GCF_049593775.1 Dokdonella sp.
GTCCAGCCATCCAGAACTCGGGTGCGGCGGCTATCTGCCACCCAATGGCGACTGCGACCAGCAGCCCCAGGACACCGCTGCCGACATCCCCCATGAAGATTCGCGCACGCGGAAAGTTGAACGGAACAAATCCCAGCGTCGCCGCCGCGAACAAGGCAATCGTCCGCGCCTCGTCACTTCGACCCGCCTGCGCACAGATCCATGCAAGGACAAGAAAGACGAACAAGGCCTGAAGCGACAGCAATCCGTTGATGCCATCCATGAAATTGTGCAAGTTGATCGACCATACGATCGCCAGCGCGCAAATCAGCATGGCTGCCGCCATCCACCCGGCTGCCGGATTGACCGTCCACTCAGGACCGAGCAACTGCAGCGCCGGCATTCCTAGCAGGAAGGTCGCGAATACATGGGCGCAAAGCCGCAAGCGTGCGCTGAGCCCGCGATGGTCATCGATCCAGCCAACAATCGCGACTAGCGCGATTGCCAGCATCAAAACCAGCGTAGCCGTGAACCGCCAGCCGTTTTGGCCCTGCAGGTCTCCCTCCCCATCGAACATCCCGAAAATCAGCAAGCCTGCCAACCCCACCAGGACCGAAACGACAATCCCGATCCCCCCACCCCGTGGCGTCGGCAAATCATGCGAACGCCGCTGCCCGGGGTGGTCAATCAGTTGGCGTCGGTGTGCATAGCCGATGCTCAAGCGGGTCAACCAGGCTGAAAGGCCAAGGATGGCGGGACACAGGACGATCCACGCAGAATCGAAGCCCTGCATCAGACTATTCGCCAACCACGCTGTGGATGGGCCTGACAGTGCTCCAGTTCTTGCAACTGGGGCATTGCCAGTGATGCGCCTTGGCGCCGAATCCACAACGCGTGCAGCGGTACATGGCCTGGCCTTCAAGCAGTTTTCTGGTCAGGTCCCTCTGGATCAGCAAACTCTCGCGTGCCTCGTCACGAGCGGTGTGCAGGTTGGCATCGATCAGCGCAACCAGTGCTCGCACGGAGGGACGCTGATGCAGTTGTCGGGTGAGGAACTCGACAGCAGCCTTCTCGCCCTGGGTTCGGGAATAGAGGCTGGCCAGTGCCAGCACGGGCGAAACGCCCTGGTAGCGCTCTGTCATGCGGAGAAGGAACTCTTCTGCGCGCTGCATGCACTGGGCCTTGGCGTAGCAGTCCAGCAATGGCGACAGGATCTCCGGCACATAGTCGACATCAAGATCAGCCACGTGCTCAAAGGCAGTAATCGCTGCCTGGAGATTGTCGTTCGCGGCCTCGATATTTCCGAGAATGATGCTCGCGCGCACACAATCGACTTCGGCTTCCAGGGCTGCGGCCAGGCATTCCTTGGCGCGTGGCCAGTCCTTGACCGCTCGAGCCTGCTCTGCCAATTCGCAATGGAACTGCGCAATCATCGCGCCGCAGGATTCGCCAGTAGCCGCCTCCAGCCTGGTGGCGTTCTCTATGGCCTTGTTCCAGTCTCGTTCGTGCTGGTAAATCGAAACCAGATGGGTCAATGCGGAAGGTGCCAGCGCATTCATTGAAACCAGGTCCGTAAACAGGGTTTCGGCGCGATCAAGCAAACCGGCACGCATGTAGTCTTCACCAAGTTCCAGAAGGGCTACCGTTTTCTCTTCGTCACTCAGGCTGGGCCGGGCAATCAGGTTCTGGTGCACGCGAATGGCGCGATCGACCTCTCCCCTGCGTCGAAACAGATTGCCCAGGGCAAGATGCGTTTCAACAGTATCGCGGTTGTATTCGGCAAGTTTCAGGAACACTTCGATAGCCTTGTCCTGCTGCTCATTGAGCAGATAGTTCAGGCCTCTAAAGTAGTTGCTGGAAAGCTCACTGACGCGTGCACCGGATGTGCGCTCGCTTCCACGCCGGGCGACATACCAACCGGAGAATGCGGCGATCGGCAGCAACAGGAAAAGCAGGGATAGCTCGCTCATGTCTCGCCGACAGGATTGCCGCCAGTTGTCATTTCTGTTCTCGACTCGCTGAGCATGCGCTTGCACCGACGCAATTCGCGACGAAGGCGACGAACCCTGACAAACCAGACCAGCAGACCGCCAAGCACCCAGCCAAGCAGCATCGCCGCCAGCAATGCGGCGCCCTTGGGCAGTTGCAAGTCGACCAGATAGAAATCAAACAGGATGCGCTCGGAATTGAGCGCACCAAAGGTGGCGCCGAAAGCAACCGCGATCAGGATCATCACCACCACGCCAAGTCGCATGACCAACGCCTCCAGGAGACAGTCGCCAAACGGCGAGTCAAGGATGTACTGAAGGAATCAGTGGGCGATTTCAGCGATAACGGGGCTATTGCCACCGTTTACGCGCTCACGCAATTCCTTGCCGGGCTTGAAGTGTGGCACATGTTTGCCGGGCAAGGCGACCGCGTCGCCGGTCTTCGGATTGCGACCCATCCGAGGCGGACGGAAGTGCAAGGAAAAGCTGCCAAAACCGCGAATTTCGATGCGATCGCCATTGGCCAACGCATGCGTCATCTGCTCAAGCATGCTCTTGACCGCCAACTCGACATCATTGGAAGCCAGATGCTGTTGACGTGCGGAAAGTGCCTCGATCAGTTCGGATTTTGTCATCGCTGGTCGCACCGTTGTCGGGACAAAGAAGTGCCCACCACCCCTGTGGTGGGCACCATGGTTTCAATGGCAGGTCAAAGCAACGATCCTGCCAACCCGCAATTACTCGCGGTTGAACTTCTCTTTGAGCAAGGCACCCAGCTGGGTGGTTGCGCCAGTCGAACCCTGGTAATCATCAAGCACCGACTGCAGTTCTTCCTCATCCTTGGCACGGATGGACAGTTGCAGCACCCGGCCCTTGCGATCCATGCCGATGAACTTGGCTTCGACCGGGTCGCCTACCTTGAAATGCAGGGTTGCGTCATCGACACGCTCCTTGGCGATGTCGTTGGCGCGCAGATAGCCTTCGATGCCCTCACCGATATCCACGGTGACGCCCTTGGCATCCACTTCCCTTGCCGTTCCGTTCAGGATGCTGCCGCGCGGATTGTTGGCCATGAACTGACCAAACGGATCTTGCTCCAGCTGCTTGATGCCGAGCGAAATGCGCTCGCGCTCCGGATCGACGGCGAGGACAACGGCCTCGATATCGTCGCCCTTCTTGAAGTTGCGAACGAGGTCTTCGCCGGCTGCTGCCCACGAGATGTCGGACAGGTGCACGAGGCCATCGATACCGCCATCGAGACCGATGAAGATGCCGAAATCGGTGATCGACTTGATCTGGCCCGAAACCTTGTCACCCTTCTTGAAGATCGCGGCAAAGGCTTCCCACGGGTTGGCGCGGGTCTGCTTGATGCCGAGCGAGATACGACGACGCTCTTCATCAACGTCAAGAACCATGACTTCGACGTCATCACCCACCTGCACGACCTTGGCCGGATTGACGTTCTTGTTGGTCCAGTCCATTTCGGAAACGTGGACGAGGCCTTCGACGCCGGCTTCGAGTTCCACGAAGCAGCCGTAATCGGTGACGTTGGAAACCTTGCCGACTGCCTTGGTGCCGCTCGGGTAGCGGCGGCTGATTGCAACCCAGGGATCTTCGCCGAGTTGCTTGAGGCCGAGGCTGACGCGATTGCGCTCGCGATCGAACTTGAGAACGCGCACATCGAGCTCGTCGCCGACGTTGACCACTTCGCTCGGATGACGCACGCGCTTCCAGGCCATGTCGGTGATGTGCAGCAGGCCATCGATACCGCCGAGGTCGACGAATGCGCCGTAATCGGTGAGGTTCTTGACCACGCCCTTGACCACGGCGTTTTCCTGCAGGCGATCGAGCAGCTGTTCACGCTCGACACTGAATTCGCTTTCGACGACGGCGCGGCGCGAAACCACGACGTTGTTGCGCTTGCGATCAAGCTTGATGATCTTGAACTCGAGTTCCTTGCCTTCCAGGTAGGAAGGATCGCGGACCGGGCGCACGTCGACCAGGGAACCGGGCAGGAATGCGCGGACGTCCTTGATGTCGACGGTGAAGCCGCCCTTGACCTTGCCCGAGATGCGACCAATGACACTCTCGTTGGCGGTATGCGTTTCTTCGAGTTCGTCCCAGACGAGAGAGCGCTTGGCCTTCTCGCGCGAGAGCATGGTCTCGCCGAATCCGTTTTCGATGGAGTCGAGGGCAACCTTGACCTCGTCGCCCACTTCAATTTCCAGCTCACCTTCTTCGTTGCGGAACTGCTCGATCGGAACAATGCCTTCGGACTTGAGTCCGGCATTGATGACGACGACGTCGGAACGAATTTCCACAACAGTGCCGAGAACAATGGATCCCGGCTTGAGGTTGGCGATCGACTGACTCTGCTCGAACATCTCGGCAAAGCTTTCGGTCATCGCGGTTTCGGCAACACTTGAGTTCATGTAGTTTTCCAGAGGAGACAACAGGCCGTAATCAAGGCGTGGCACACTGGCTCACGCAACGCGGATTCGACCCACCTGTCGAGGGTGTGTTCGTACACACCGTTGAATTGCCGGCACGAATGCCGGACCGTTTCCCTTCTGCACGCCTTCAGGCAGGACGAACCACCGAGAGCACCGCGGCGACTACGCCAGCGACCGGAATACCTGTGGTATCGATCGTCAGAGCATCCACTGCAGGTCTGAGCGGAGCCACCGTTCGGGAGGCATCGCGCTCGTCGCGCGCCTGAATCTCGCGCAAAAGGGCGGCAAGGGTAACATTCAACCCCTTATCCTTCAACTGCTTATAGCGTCTCCGCGCCCTTTCCTCGGCGCTCGCCGTAAGGAACACCTTGTGTCCGGCATCCGGAAAGATCACGGTGCCCATGTCGCGCCCGTCCGCTACCAGGCCCGGCGCCTTGCGGAAGCCCTTCTGTTTGTCGAAAAGCGCACTGCGGACGCCCGGAAATGCGGCAATCGCAGAAGCCGCCGCACCGGCCGTTTCCGTTCGCAGCTCGTCAGTCGCGTCATGGCCATTGACGATGACCCGGGTTTCGCCGCCGTCGCCAGGGACACTGAAGCGAATTTTCGTGGTTTGCGCGCAACGGGCCATGGCCTCCTCGTCGGAGAGGTCAAGGCCAGCGGCGCCGGCCGCATACCCTACGGCCCGGTACAAGGCACCGGAGTCCAGCAGATGCCAGCCCAACTGATCGGCTACAAGTTGGCTGATCGTGCCCTTGCCAGAGCCCGAAGGCCCATCGATGGTCAACACTGGTACGGGTTTGGTTGGCATGCCAGTCGGAATTCGGGAACCAGTCCTGATTGTAACGTCGTGGCTGCGCGTGCGGTCGACAGGGTGATATCAGACAGATACGCGAACTGCCCCGCCGGGAGCGTACTGCGGTGACCGATGCGTGGCCCTTAGGGTATTGGTAGCCCCTGCGCATCTTGCGCGTGCGACATTCCCGAACCCATGTACAGCGCAACGCATGGCGCAGTTGGCGAGCAGTCGCCAAGCAGGTTCCACAGGCAATTCTCCTTGCCATGTTATTCCTCCGCAGACGCAGCATTCCTATAGTGCTTTCACCCGCCTGCGGGGCGGGAAAGCTTTGGGGTGATGGTTCAACATCGGCGCCGCCGGCACGCAAGAGAAAGTGACTCGCGCGCCGCAAGCGAATGAAAGCCTTTCATGAATGCCGCGTATACGGAGAAATTTCTCGACTACCGAATAGAGAGAAGCGACGAGCTTAAAGCGTGCTGATCGAAAATCCGGCCCGATTGGCCAGATCGAAGAATCCCGGAAACGAGGTGGCCACATTGGCACAGTCGCCCAACTCCACATCGCCATCCGCGAGCAAACCTGCCACGGCGAAACTCATGGCTACGCGGTGATCTCCGGCACTTTCGATCCGTCCCGGTCCGATCAAGCCACCGTGAATGACCGCGCCATCGGCTTGCTCGTGAATTTCCACACCCAACGCTGCAAGTCCGCGCGCCATGCTGGCGATACGGTCCGATTCCTTGACCCGAAGCTCACCCGCACCAGTGATCCGTGTCGTTCCCTTAGCCATCGCCGCTGCCACGAACAGGATCGGGAACTCGTCAATCATGTCGGCGACCAGGGCCTCTGGAACATCGATGCCATGCAGAGGCGAGTACCGGACATGCAGGTCGGCCATTCTTTCACCACCCTGATCCCTGGCATTTTTCTCGCTGATATCCGCACCCATCAGGCGCAGGACGGCAAGCAATCCGGTGCGTCGCGGATTCATGCCGACCGATCGCAACAGCAAATCGGAACCAGGCACCAGGCTGGCCGCCACCAGGAAGAAAGCCGCTGAGGAAAAATCTGCAGGGACCGAAACGTCAGTGGCCGACAGTCGATGCCTGCCTTTGAGGCGAACCCAGCCTGGGGAGAATTCGACTGGCCAGCCAAACGCCGCCAGCATGCGCTCGCTGTAGTCGCGAGTCGGATGGGCTTCCTGCACTTCGGTAGTGCCCTGCGCATACAAACCGGCCAGCATGATCGCCGATTTCACCTGTGCGCTGGCCACCTGCGGGGTATGCAAGTGCCCATGCAATTCCCTATTGCCGTGCACATGCAACGGAGGAAAGCCGCCACGCTGTGCCTCGATTCTGGCGCCCATCGCCGCCAGGGGTTCGATGATCCTGCCCATGGGCCGAGAGGTCAGCGACGCATCCCCAACCAGGCTGGAATCAAACGCCTGGCCAGCCAGCAAGCCAGCCAGCAAGCGCATGCCCGTACCAGCATTACCGCAATCGATCGGGCTGCCTGCGGCTTGGAGCCCGTGCAGACCGACGCCGTACACGATGCGACAAGCGGCAGACGGCGATTCAATGCGTACGCCCATCTGCCCAAATGCCGCCGCAGTCGCCAGGGTGTCCTCGCCCTCGAGGAAGCCATCGACCCTGGACACGCCGTCGGCAAGGGCAGCCAGCATGATTGCGCGATGCGATACCGATTTGTCGCCCGGAACCCGGAGCTCTCCATGCAGTGGACCCGCCGGCATGCTGATCCAGTCCACCCGCTGGCTCATGGAAGTGCGGCCAACAGTTGCTCGTTCTCGAAGCGGGTGCCCACGCTGATACGAATCGTGTTGCCGAGTCCGTAGCCGTCCATGGGCCGTACGATCACGCCTCGTTCAAACAGGTGGGCCTGAAGCGCACTGGCATCAGTACCCAGGTCGACCAGCAGAAAATTGGTTTGCGAGGGAAGGACGTGAAAACCGCGTTGCGCCAGGCCGGCACGCAACCACTCACGTTC
>NZ_JBAWHJ010000485.1:0-2457 GCF_049593775.1 Dokdonella sp.
GCGCTGGCCCTCGACTACCGAGACTGGACCGGGCTGATCAGGGATCTGGACCTCCATCGCAGGGCGGTCAGCGAAGAGTTCGACGCGGTGATGGCGCCTGCACGGCAAGCACGCAGTTCGGTAAAGGCTGCCGAATGGAACAGCCTGTGGCAGCGCTGTTCCAATGATGGCGTCGACGTCGAAACTTTTGCGAATGCCGGATTTGATCCGGTTCAGCCCGTCGTCACTGCGCTCGAAGGGTTGCTTGGCAGCCCGATCCTGCGTGCCGCTTCAGCGCGCTCCCGCGAGCGTATTGATCGGGTCATACCGGCCCTGTTTGCCGCAGCAGCGGAGAGCAAGTCGCCGAGTGCCTGTCTGGTGCGCCTGATCGGACTGGTTCATTCCGTGGCGCGGCGCTCGGCCTATCTGGCCTTGCTTGACGAACAGCCAGTTGCCCTGAAGCGCCTGACCGCCGTGTTCGCAGCCAGCGCGCTGCTGGCCGAACGAGTCATTGCGCATCCATTGTTGCTTGATGAATTGTTTGATGATCGCAGTGAAGGGCCGCCTCCGGATCGCGACGAAGTCGAGGCGGAAATCCAGCGTCTGCTGGCTGCGATGCACGACCAGGACCTGGAGCGTGAAATCGAGATGATCCAGGAGCAGCGGCTGGCTGGGCTGTTTCGCATCGGCCTCGCCTTCCTTGGCAACAGGATTGATGCCGAACAGGCCGCACGCTCGCTTGCGGCCGTGGCCGAGGCCGTACTCGCCAGCGTGTTGCGTATTGCCGAACGCGACCTGATCGCCGTCCATGGCACGGTCGATGAACGTCCCGGTGATGGCGCCGGCATGGTTGTCATCGGTTACGGCAGCCTTGGCGGCATCGAACTCGGGTTCGGTTCCGATCTGGATCTGGTGTTTGTCTACGACGGCAGCCATGCCGCGCTGGAATCGAGTGGTCCCAAGCCACTGGACGGTGCGCGCTACTACGCCCGGCTCGCACAGCGCTTTGTCCACCTGCTGACCATGCTGACGCGATCAGGCCGACTCTACGAAATCGACATTCGGCTCAGGCCCGATGGCGGAACCGGACTGCTGGTCACCAGCCTCGATGCCTATGCCGCCTACCAGCAGGAACGCGCGTGGACATGGGAACATCAGGCGCTCGTACGTGCCCGTGCCGTCGCTGGCGACGTCGGACTCAGCCGTCGCTTTGCGGAGGCGCGAGCCGCCGCACTGGATGCACGTGTCTACGGCAGCGAACTGCGCAAGAAAATCTTCGAGATGCGATCACGCTGGCGCAGGGAAAGTGATCGCTCCAACGAGCAGGTTCTTGATCTCAAGCAGGGACTCGGCGCACTCGTCGACATGGAGTTCATCCTGCAGGCCCTGGTTCTGGAGCATGCATCGGCACATCCGCGCCTGCTCAACGTGACCAACAGTGTCGACCTGATCGAAACGGCGGCCAGCCTGGACTTGCTCAATCCGATCCAGGCCGCGACCCTGCGTGATGCCCACATGCTGCTGCTCTCGCGCTCCCTGGCCAACAAGCTTGACGCGCGCCCGCGCATCGCATCGCGTGATGATGAACTCGATGCAGCGACGCGTGCCGTCCTGCAGGTGGCACGCGAGCTCGATCTGGCTTTTGACGCATGAGTGATGCCCCATCACCATGCAATACAGGCAGCTACGCAACAGCGAGCTACAATGCCTGCCAGCACGAGCTGGAACGCCGATGACTGAAATCACCGAGCTTCTCGATCAGATGAGCGATGGTTCCAAGGACGCGCTCGACCGCATCTTTGCCCTGCTTCACTCCGAGTTGCGTCTGCTCGCGCGCAGTCGAATCCGCAGTGGCCCGGAACAGACATTGACTGCAACCGCCCTGGTCCACGAGGCCTACCTGAAGCTGGTCGGCGCGCAGCAGCTGGAGCTGGTCAGTCGTCACCATTTCTTTGCCAGCGCCGGTGCCGCCATGCGGCAGATACTGGTCGATTCCGCGCGAGCTTCGTCGGCTGAAAAGCGCGGTGGAGACATCGAGTTCGTCACGTTGACCGGTACCAATGTCGGTGATGCGGATACGGATGCCGATGTGCTGCAACTGGATCAGGTTCTCGAGGAATTGGGTCGGGTGGAACCGGCGCTCATGGAACTGGTGCAGCTGCGATTTTTCGCCGGACTATCCATGGACGATATCGCCGAGCTGACCGGTCGCTCCGTGCGCAGCCTGCATCGCGACTGGAGTTGCGCCCGCGCCTTTCTCAATGCCCGCCTTGCGGCTTGAGGTTGCCCGGCGGTTGCACAGAAGGTCACGGGACGGCTGGCCTTGAGAGCGCCGTGATTTCGGGTGCCCAATCGGCTTGAAATTGCGAGCTTACGGGCATTAACGCCAACGCGGAATCGAGAAATCCTTCCTGGGCGACCCTGTCGCCGCGTTGCTGTGCGAACTGCGCCTCACGCAGGCGCAGGCTGGCCTCGAAC
>NZ_JBAWHJ010000486.1:0-2614 GCF_049593775.1 Dokdonella sp.
GCATTGCGACAACGCCCGAAAACTCGAAGAGTTTCGCGAGAAGGCCGCGCAGAATCTGGCCATCGATGCCGCCGGTGAGCTGGTTTACATCGCCCCGTCACGAGTCAACCTGCAGCTGACCGAAGAACGCTGGCCCGATGTGCGATTTGCTGCGACCAGAGAACACGCAAGCGCGGTCAAAGACTAGTATCTAGGTTCACGCCAAATGAAGAACGCCCGGGCAAGCCGGGCGTTTTTTCCGAGAATCAAGTTGCGTTCCGCTTCGAACCATAAAATGACCTAGTGAGGCTGAGTCGGACAATCATTGGTGTGCATATTGCACTGCTGTCCACCGCTAGTGTTGGTCAGATTGTCTTGGGTCAGAGTCCATGAGCCTGAGGTATAGCTACCATCAGCGTTATAAGTTACGGGTCGTGTATACGTTGTTTCCCGCAGCCATCCAGGCGAAGTCATCTGGAGATTCACCGTGGTGACGTTGCCGGGAACCGAACCGGTTGAGGGAGGCGGCGGGGTGCCAGGCGGATCACCCCATGCTTGTGTAGTTGCCGGCAGTGGCAGTCCGAGCTCACCGTACAATTGCTCTAGGGAATCGAACGTTTGCGATTCGATGACAGTCTTCCGGTCACCGAAGATTGAGTTCGTTGTTAACTGAAAGTGATCTCGATGACCTTCCTCTCGGGAATTCTGGGCACCCACAGAGACTGACGATATTGCAAAAAGCGACGCCAATAGCATTACTGAGATTAGCTTCACGGCTTCTTCCTTGTGTTTTTATCTGCACCAATGCAGAAACTTCAAATTACCCCCCAGAATTTCGTTGTCAACCCGCAAACGAAAACGCCCGGACAAACCGGGCGTTCCTGCGAAGAACCTGCGTACCTTTCAGCCGCCGTTAAAATCCGACTGGAACACGCCGTCGGTGGCCGAGGAAACCGTACCGGGTTCGACCATCGCAAAGATGCGATCCTTGCTCGTGAAGATGCGGTCCGGCCTGACTTCCGACTGTGCGGTTCCTGACCTCGAGTCGCCACCTTGCGGCAACCAGAAGACGGCACCCACCACCAGCATCAGGCAAGCAGCCATTCCGACCCAGCGCACGGCGTGGCCAACCCTGCGTTCGCTGCTGCCATGACGTAGACGTCGGCTGCCACGCGAATGTTCATGGACATGACGTTCGCCGACCACCGCCGCGAGCTCGGCTGAAGCAGGTGCCAGCTCGCCAAGCATGCGGACCAGATCGGTCTGCACTGGCGAACGCGAAAGGCGCGATGCCACTTCGTCACGTCGATCGCCGCGAAGTGTGCCCGCCGATGCCGCCACCAGGGTGTCGGCATCAAGCAGGTCTGCGGCACCCGAGCGCTGTTGTGCGCTCAGTTGGCGAAAGAGTTTGGACAAGCTTTGTTCAGTCATCGAATTCACCGTATCCCAATTCCCGCAGGCGCGATTTCAATCCATCCAGCCCGCGAGTAACCAATTTTCTTGCCGCTTCGGCCGAAGTTCCGACCACATCAGCAATTTCCTGCAGCGAATATCCCTGCAGATGCAACGTGATGGGCATTCGCCTCCGCTCCGGTATTTCGGCAAGGCAACGCTGGAGACCCAGCATGCGCTCGTCATCGCTGGCCGATTGTTCCGGCCCAGCAGCGCCCTCCTGCATGGATTCGGCGCCTTCCTCTTCTTCCGGAAGCGGTTCCGCAGCCCTGACTTCAGCCCTACGCAGCGCGTCAATCACGGTCGTGGCGACCACTCTCTGCACATAAGACGCATGAAAGGCCCCAGACCGGTCACGTGAAATGGCTTTCCATAGCCGAATGCGTACTTCCTGCTCCACATCGGCCGGATCTATGCCGTGCCGATCCAGCCGATATCCACGCATGAGGACACCCAGCCGCGCGCCAAAATCGGCAAGAACCTGCTCGAGTCGGGCGTCAACAAATTCGGAATCCTGGCTCATGGGGTCGACAACATTCCGGAGCACCCGGTCTGAATGGGAGGGAGAAATCACCAGGCACGCGCAGAAGGAGGCAGGCCCAGGCGATTCACGAATGGCCCTGACCCGGCGCCACAAGGGGCGGGATTATGGCAATCCCCGAGCCTTATTGTCGCCCCGATGCAGCCGCCCCACGCCGCCTGACTGCTTGCAGGCGCATCCAGACCGCGGCAATTCCCGGTCAGACCGCCTGCTGGAGGACGGGAGGCAACGGGCAATGCAGGGCCGCACAGACCGTGCGCAGCAGTTCAGCCTCGCTGACGCTGACCAGTCCGTCGGCGCTGATTGCCTGGGTCATTCCGCGGACAACAAGCTCCTTGCCGGCCGGGGCCAGAAGATCCAGTCTCGGCAGCGCGCGGTCCAGCGCCTGTGCCCAGTCGGCGGGTGGCGCATAGGCTGGTTTTGCGTTCGGCAGAACCTCATTCAAGCCAAGCACATAGGCTCGTCTGGCCGCCTGCGAATCCGTATGGCCATACTCGGCCAGGATCGAGAACAGGTCCTGGATCTCGCCAATGACCTCACCGAGCTTGATTCGGCCCATGACTCGCGTCGCAGACGGATTCAATGCATCAATGACCTGGATGCCAATCAGCTTCGACAGGCAATACTCCTGCAGGGTGACCC
>NZ_JBAWHJ010000487.1:0-5271 GCF_049593775.1 Dokdonella sp.
GCCAGGCCAAGACCGCCGACCAGACCGGCACACAAATCGGAAATGATGTCGCCGAACAGATTGGTCGTTACGATCACGTCGAATTGCTGCGGGTTCATGACCAGTTGCATGCAGGTGTTGTCGACGATCATCTCGTTGAAGGCAATATCTGGATAGTCCCTTGCCACGTCACGCGCGACCTTCAGGAACAAACCCGAAGTCGTCTTCATGATGTTCGCCTTGTGCACGGCGGTCACCTTCTTGCGACGCTGCCTGCTGGCGAGATCGAAAGCGTAACGCACGATGCGCTCGCAGCCACGCCGCGTATTGCGGATCAGGGACTGGGCAACTTCACCGTCCTCGGACAGGGTCTGCCCTTCGGAGCCGTAGGCACCTTCGGTGTTCTCGCGCACCGTAATGATGTCGATATTTTCGTATCTGGCCTTGGTGCCGGGGAAGGTAATCGCCGGGCGCACATTGGCATAGAGGTCAAAGTGCTTGCGCAACTCGACATTGACCGAGCTGAATCCGCCGCCGATTGGAGTGGTCAGGGGGCCCTTCAGCGCCACCTTGTGGCGGGCAATGGAATCAAGGGTGGCCTGTGGAAGAAGCTCGCCAACCGTTTGCTGCGCCGAAACGCCGGCTTCGACGAATTCATAGGCGAGGCCAACGTCGAGGGCATCCAGTACGCGAACGACGGAATCCACGATTTCCGGGCCGATTCCATCGCCTCGAATGACAGCAATTGTCTGACTCATCAGGAAAAACACTCCACGGTACTGACTTGCCGAAACCGGCAATGGGCGCGCATTATCCGAAAATGATACGCGTTCCCACAACCAAGGCGGTGATTTCCCGACTCGGCGCCTGCGCTGCGCTGCTCTGCATTGCCGCTTGCATGGCACCCGCCGTTGCCCAATCGGACTTGCGCTTGGGCGCAGCGGACACGGATTTCAGCGTCAGCCTGGTCAGTGCAAACGAATTTGCCCCGCACTGGCCTCCCGATCTGGAAATCCGGCTCGATTGGCCTACATCCTGCCTGCCTGTAATAAGCCGGACCAGTCTGGACGATCTGCATATCGATGTGCATCTGCACAGCGCAATATCGGGCTGTGCGCCTGCCAGCACACCCGTCACGCTGCGGGTAAATCCCGCTCGCGAGTCAGGGCGCAACCGTATTGCATTGGGCATCTACCAGGTGCGCCTGTTCCTCGAACAAGGCAACGGCAGCTCCGAACTGATCGGATTCCGCCTGCTCCAGTCCGGAGGAGACATCACCCTTACCCGTCCGGAAAACGGATTCTGGTGGTCGGTTACTGCGTCGGACGCCGTTCCGGCGCTGGCAGGAAGCGGTGTCTCCATCGAGCAACAAGGCGATGATATTGCCGTTTCACTGCTCAGCTACGAGGCAGGATCGCCCGTCTGGTACTTCGGCAGCGCCACCATGCCGGGGAATATTGCGCGAATACCGCTGATTCGCATGGTCGGTGGCGATGAACCGTTCTCATCTCCATTCTCGGCACCCGGCGCGGAACCGGGCATGTCCCTGAACCTTGAATTTCTCTCACCCTCCCACGCCAACGCCTGGCTGGTCAGGCCGCGCTCGGAAGAGTCGCTGGCGCTCGAAATACAGCCACTGAGCCTGATGCGCGTTCCGTTCAACGATGAAGCTGCGGGAAAGCGCTTTCTCGGCGAATGGGTTCTGGCTGTCGAGGATGCGCGCGAAGCCCGCGTCATCAATTTGACCCGGCTGATTACTGCAGACGAGGAAACTTTTCGTCTGGTTGACCGGTTTGGAAGCGTTTCCCTTCAGTGCAGGTCGCAGCAGGTGGGCGGACACGCCTCGCCCGTGTTTTGTTCGCTGATGGACGGGGCCAGCGTATTGGCCGACTTCGATGTCGTCGGCCTGGACAGATTGTCAGGCCTCGATGCGAATGGCACACAAGTGCGCCTGGTTCGCCTGCCACGCTGAGGAAATCCCTCAGTCCTTGCTGCCTGCCGCGAATTCCGCCAGCTTTCCGCTGCGATCTGCCGCGACCAACTCTTCGAATCCGCCAACATGAAAACCATTGACGAATATCTGCGGGACCGAGCGGCGGCCTCCCGTGCGTGAGAGCATTTCGTCTCGCCGGACCGGATCCATGTCAATGCGGATTTCCTCGTACTCGAAGCCCTTCTGCTTGAGAAGATTCTTGGCGGCGACGCAATAGGGACATACAGCGGTGCTGTAGAGCTCAACGGATGCCATTCAAATTTCCTGTTCCAGTGCCGGAATTCAAATAATCGGCTTGAAAGCATACAGAACCCCGACGCAAGCCGGAATATCACGTCGCCTTAAGGTTGTCGGCGTTAGAATGCGAAGCGGCACTTCGGCCTTTGGAGTCCTGTTCGATGTTGAGATTGAAGTGGCTGTCCCTGCTTCTCGCAGCCTCCTGCGTCAGCCTCGCTGGCGCGCAGGACAGCGGCGTGCGCTTGCCGGACATCGGGAGTTCGGCAGCAACTGCTCTGTCTCCGGATGAACTGAAGGCCTACGGCGCCTCGATGCTCCACGAGATGCGGCTGTACAACTACGTCCTCGACGACCCACTGGTCAGCGACTATCTGAACTCGCTCGGCTATCGGCTGGTTTCCGTCAGCGATCAGCCGGACCATGAATTCACCTTCTTCGTGGTCCGCGACAATGGGATCAATGCGTTCGCCGCCCCAGGTGGCTACATTGGCGTCAATGTCGGGCTGATCATCGCCATGCACACGGAAGACGAGCTGGCAGCCGTCATCGCCCACGAAATCGCCCACGTCACACAACAACATCTGCTGCGCGCATTCGAGGATTCGAGGAAGTCGGCCTTGCCTATCGCACTGGCCATGCTAGGCGCACTGGTGGCGACGGCAGGGCGTACCGACGATGCGGGCCAGGCAGCCGTGATGAGCGGCATTGCCCTGATCCAGCAACGCGCCATCAATTTCACGCGCTATGACGAGATCGAGGCCGACCGGGTCGGTATCCAGAGCCTCGCGCGCGCCGGATACGAGCCCCTGGCGATGGCCGATACGTTTGCAACCATGCAGCGCGTCATGCGCGTGAACGGCGTCGATGTGCCCGAGTTCCTTCGCACCCATCCCGTCGACGTAAACCGTATCGCCGATGCCAAGGCGCGCGCCGTACAGCTGAACAAGACCTACCAGCCGCTCGCAGCGCGTGCGCCCGTGGCAGGTCGCCTGCCCCTCGGCGGGAACACCGGCAGCTCAAGCGAGTCGCTGGACCTGAGTATTCCGACGACCCGTCTGACTGGAGCCGCCGCAGCCCAATCCACTGTCCCGCAAGAAAGCAGCTATTTCGAACTGATGCGAGAACGCGCCCGAACCCTCAACGCAGACTCGGCAAATGCCATGCTGCGTTACTACACGGATGAGTTGAAGCGCGATCCGGATGCCAGAACAACAGCCATTCGCTATGGCCACGCCCTTTCGCTGACACTGGCACGCCAGCCCAAGGCAGCCGTCGAGGAATTCGCCGAACTTACAGCAGACTATCCAGGCAGTTCGGTATTCGAGCTGGGCATGGCAGAAGCCGAAGATCAGGCGGGCATGAAGCAGGCTGCATTCAAGCGCTATGAGCGCCTGAGCAAGGATTTCCCGGGCAACCGCGCCATCGCGCTCGCATATACCGACGCCTTGCTCGCCCGCTCCGATGAAAAATCCGCGCTGATCGCGCAGGATCTGATTCGCCCGTTGCTCGCCCGCTACCCCGAAGACCCGGATTTGCAACGAAGCTTCGCGCGCGCCAACGAGCTGGCCGGCGACAAGGTTCGCGCTGCAGAGGCCTATGCGGAGTGGGCGTTCCTCAACGGGCGCGCCGAGGATGCCTTGAATCAGCTCAAGACGCTCTCCAGCAAGCAGGACCTGACCTACTATCAGCGTGCGCGTGTCGATGCACGCATCACGGCGATGACACCCATCGTCCTCGACATTCGCAAGCGTGAACGTCGCGAATCAGAACCGGAAGGCACGGGAGGTTTTTCCTCATCACTTCGTTGTCCG
The DNA here is from genome assembly GCF_049593775.1 of Dokdonella sp. GTDB lineage: Bacteria > Pseudomonadota > Gammaproteobacteria > Xanthomonadales > Rhodanobacteraceae > Dokdonella. The sequence goes on from NZ_JBAWHJ010000487.1 coordinate 4,021, forward strand.
GACCAGCATTGTTCCGGCGTGTCATTGCGCCGTAACAATTCTCCGTTGCAATAAAGTTGCCACAAGGCGGCCATTCCGGCCTCCAACCCCAGAAGTCCTGTGCAAAAACGCGTGCTCATAGTCGAAGACGAACCCTCCATCCGCGACATGGTGGCTTTTGCGTTGCGCAAAGCCGGCATGGAAGCGATCCACGCCGGTGACGCGCGAAGTGCTCAATCCGCGATTGGCGACCAGATCCCCGATCTGATCCTGCTTGACTGGATGCTCCCGGGCATGACCGGCATCGAACTGGCCAGACGCTTGCGTCGCGAAGAACTGACCCGTGAAGTACCCATCATCATGTTGACTGCACGTGGAGAGGAAACCGACCGCGTCAACGGCCTCGACGCCGGCGTCGACGACTACGTAGTCAAGCCGTTCTCTGCCCGTGAACTGGTGGCAAGAATCCGGGCCGTGATGCGCCGCGCGCATGGCGAGGACACCGAGGGCGTCATCGAGATTGCCGGGTTGCGAATCGACAGCGCCGCGCACCGCGTGTTCGCGAACGACCAGATCGTCTCGATCGGTCCAACCGAGTATCGCCTGCTCCATTTCTTCATGACCCATCCCGAGCGTGTCTATTCACGCAGCCAGTTGCTGGATCACGTATGGGGTGGTGGCGTATATGTCGAGGAGCGCACGGTCGACGTCCACATCCGACGCCTGCGCATGACACTGACTCCCTACGCCATGGAGGAATTCGTGCAGACAGTTCGCGGCGCGGGCTACCGCTTCTCGTCAAGCGTGTGAAGGCCCGGGCTGCCAATCGCCGGACCAAGCTGTTCGGCCTGCTGCGCGCCTTCCGGGATGCTGCCGTGGCCCTTCCAGACGCTCTGGTGGCAATCGATGAGAATCGGCGGATCAGCTGGTTCAATACCGCTGCAGGCAGCCTGCTTGGACTCAAGCATCCCGCCGATCTCGGCAAGACGGTCGTTGAAGCCATTTCAGTCCAGGGGATGGGGACATGGTTCGATGCCGGTGGCATCGAACCATTGACGGATGTGACCGCGCCAAACGATCCTGACATCCATCTGAGTCTTCGCCTGATTCCCTATTCTGAAGGCCATTCCTTGCTGCTCGCGCGCGACGTCAGTCAGCTGCTTCGCGTGGAACAGATGCGTCGCGACTTCGTCGCCAACGTTTCACATGAGCTGCGAACGCCATTGACCGTCGTGCATGGCTATCTGGATCTTATTGAACCGGAGCAGATCC
>NZ_JBAWHJ010000488.1:0-7934 GCF_049593775.1 Dokdonella sp.
CCTCCGAATTGCTCAAATACCGGCAACAGCGAAGGGTCCGCGGGTGCCGGATCCTGATCCGCATTGGCCAGAGGGGAAAGCGCGACCATGCCAACGAGCATCGACAGGAGCAGCGAATGAAACATGCGAGGGAGGTTCTTCAAGTCGGGTTCGATCCGGTTTCAGAATCCGACCTGCAGCGAGACATAGATGCCGCGCTGGTCAGGCTGGTTCATGATTGAGCCAAGATTCGCGTATGCCAGAGTCAGCGAAAGGTGCTTGTTTGGTGCCCAGGCGACGAAAGCGTCATACCAGTCGTCTTCGGTGGCAATTGAAAGATTGTCCGGCTTCATGCGGTATTCGGCACCGATTGCAACACTGCGCGAAAGCAGCCAGGCGACCGAGCCCTCCAGCTGAGGCTTGTAGCTGTCGTTCAGATCACCACCGAAACCGAGAATGCCAATCTGGTTGGCCTTGGTAAGACGCAAGGTCAGGTTTACCAACAAACTTTGGCTTAGATAGAGCTTGGTCGCGTTCACATAGTAATCGACGCCTTGATTGTCTCTGGCACCAATGGCGTGGAGTTCGGCATTGCGGTCGTTCTTCTTGAACTGTGCTCCTGCGGATATCTGCGGCAGCCATCGATCCTGATCAAGCACTGCGTCTCCTGCGAGCCTGAGCTTCACGCCGAGGATGTCTTGAGTAAACGTGAATCCCTGGCCAAGCCCGAGTGCTGCGCCAACATGTCCGGTATCGAATCGCTGCTGCGCATAAGACAGCTCCACCCGGTCAAGAAAACCGACCAGGGCACCCGCCACATCAAGCTCATAGTCGGGCAGGTTGAGTCGGGTCAGGAACGCCGTTGCACCGATCTGGTCACTGGTACCGTAGCCTCCAATCACCGCCCATGGCGTCAATCCGCCTCCGGCGGCGCCTTCGACCTGACTGACACCACCGGTCAGCAACAGTCGATCGCTGCCTGCGACCGTATTTTCGGGCCGTGCAGATTCGGCCGCGGTCGGTGCGTCTTCCGATATGTCACTCGCCTTGACGACTCCGCTTGAGGTCATCGCAAACGCCATCGCCAACAGCAGTGCGCTACTGATTCGTCTGGTGCAATTCATGGATTCGTCTTGCCCTGATTGCAGACTACGGTCGAACCGCTGTTGACCATGCAGCCAACCGGGGCACAGCTCGCGGATCGTGGCCTTGCGAACCCGGAGCATCCATGATTTCGGACAGTCTGGCGAGTGAAAGACTGAAAATACGCCCAGAACAACCGGGCAGAAACCCTGGGATCAAAGACAATGCCTGTCGACCGTCGCGGATCGGATGCAACAAGCATGCAAATGGCCACACCGGGATTCTGGCCACGGATCAGTGCAGATCGGAAATGATCACCCTCGACGCGTTGTGGCCGGGCGCACCGGTAACGCCACCACCGGGATGAGTGCCTGCGCCACACAGATAGAGGCCGGGCAAGGCGCCGCGATAGTCTGCCTGCCCAAGCATCGGGCGCGCGCTGAACAACTGATTGAGACTCAGCGCACCGTGAAAGATGTCGCCGCCGATCAGGCCGAACGTGCGCTCAAGATCCTTCGGCGTCAGTGCCTGCCGGCCCAGAATCGAGCCCTTGAAGCCCGGTGCAAACTTGTCAACGGTGGCGATCATCAGATCCGCCACTTCATCACGATGGTTGTCCCAATCGCGACCATCCGGCAATACGGGCGCGACTTGCTGGCAGAACAGGCTGGCTACGTGCTGGCCATCCGGAGCGAGACTGTCATCCAGTGTTGACGGGATCAGCATCTCGATGATCGGTTCGCGCGACCAACCGCGCGCCATTGCATCGGAATAGGCTCGATCCATGTAAGCCAGGCTCGGCGCCATGATGATGCCTGCAGTCAGATGATCACCCTGCCCCGGCATGGCCGTGAAATCGGGCAATCGGGAAAGCGCGACATTCATGCGGAAGGTACCGGATGCGCACCGCCAATGGGCCATGCGTTCGCGCGTCGGTTGCGGTACCACGTCAGGCGCAAGCAGCTGTTCGTACAACAACTTCGGATTGACGTTGGCGACGATGGAACGGGCGTGCAACACGTCGCTTCTCTCGGTCACGACGCCAACAGCACGGCCTTTCTCGACGATGACTTCGCGCACGCCGCAACGGGTGAGAATCTCGACACCCTCGGCCATCGCCGCCTTGGCCATGGCCTGGGTAATCGCACCCATGCCGCCTATCGCGTGGCCCCATGCGCCCTTGATCCCATTCACCTCGCCAAATACGTGATGAAGAAGGACATAGGCGCTGCCCGGCGTATGCGGACTCGCATAGTTTCCGACGATGCCATCAAAACCGAACACGGCCTTGATCGGATCGCTTTCGAACCAGCGATCGAGATACTCGGATGCAGAAATCGTGAACAGGTCGAGCAGCTCCTGGCGAAGGCTGACGTCGAGTCCGTGCAGGCGCTTGCCCAGCTTGCCAGCCCGCACAAGCTCCGGAATCGCTTTCCACCAGCCGCCATCCGTGATGTTGGGCGGCGGCTCCATGGCCAGCGCGCGCAATACGTCAGCGATCGCCTCGAGACGTTTTTCATACTCGGGCAGGCGCTCGGCATCGCGCTTCGAGAATTTCGCCACTTCCGATTGAGTGAGCCCTGCACCGACCCGCAAGGATTGCCCATCGGGCAGCGGCAGGAAGTTGCCGAGCTTGCGTTCGACGATGCGCAAACCGTGCGCATGCAAATTCAAATCGCGGATAACCTTGGGCTGCAACAGCGACACCGTGTAGGCCGCCACCGAGTTGCGAAAGCCGGGATGGAACTCCTCGGTGACCGCCGCGCCGCCGACCACATCGCGGCGTTCCAGAACAGTGACCTTGAGGCCGGCCCGGGCCAGGTAGGTGGCGCATACCAGGCCATTGTGGCCAGCGCCGATGATGATTACATCGCAGTTGCCGTCGGACTTCTTCATGCGTTGATTATGCGCGGCCATCCATCAATGGGTCACGCTGGCGACAGTCGAGCGTGCGCGCGCCGCCCAGACCGCCGCGAATATACCGGCAGCACAGGCCATGGCAACGTAGTAGACCGCCGCGTTTGGTTCGCCACCACGGATCCACAAGCTGATGATGAGCGGCGTCAGTCCTCCGGAAATGGCATAGGCGACGTTGTAGGCGAACGAGATTCCGGAGAACCGGATTGCCGGTGGAAAGGCATGCACCATCAGGCTTGGAATCGCGCCGGCCACGCCGACGAAGAATCCGGTAATCGTGTAGGCGACCGTGAAGTGTTCAGGCGCAACAGTCAGCACGCGATAAAGCCCGGCAGTGGCCAGGGCAAGTCCGATGGCTCCGGCCACGAGCACGCGCTCGACACCGAATCGGTCCACTGCGAATCCGTAGGCCACGCAGCCCACGCAGAGCGAAAATGTCGCCAGCGAACTCGCCTTCGCGGCTTCTGCAGGTGCAATGGCAAACAGGCTCTGCACAAGAGTCGGTGTCATCAGGATGACCACGACAATGCCGGCAGTCAGCATCCACGTGATCAGCATCGAGCGCACCACGTCGCCTGTGTGCCCCTGCAGGACCACCTTCAGCGGTAGACCACGGACCAGTTCGCGCCGGCGACGCATCTCCTCGAATACCGGCGTCTCCTCCAGATAGCGGCGAAGCCAGACCGCGAGCAACCCGAATAGCCCACCAATGATGAACGGCAATCGCCAGGCCCAGGCCAATACTTCCTCACTGGACCAGGTGGTATTGACCCAGGTGGCGACCAGCGAGCCGAGCAGGATGCCGAAGGTCAAGCCCGATGTCAGCGTGCCGCAGGCGAAACCGATGCGCGATTCAGGCACGTGTTCCGAAACAAAGACCCAGGCACCCGGCACCTCACCGCCGACGGCCGCTCCTTGCAGTACCCGCAACAGCAATAGAAGCAGCGGCGCCGCAATTCCGATGCTGGCATGTGTCGGCAGCAGGCCCATCAGCAGGGTCGGCACGGCCATCAGCAGCACGCTCAACATGAACATGCGCTTGCGACCGATGCGGTCGCCGAAGTGGGCCATGATGATGCCACCCAGCGGGCGCGCCAGATAGCCGGCTGCGAATATGCCGAAGGTCTGCAACTGCCGCAGCCACTCGGGCATGTCCGGCGGGAAAAACAACTGCGCGATAACAGCAGTGAAGAAGACGAAGATGATGAAATCGTAGAATTCGAGAGCACCACCCAGGGCGGCCAGCGACAGGGTACGAAAGTCACGGCGACTCAGTGCGGTCGGAATGGCTGCGGACATCGGTGACCTGGCATTGGAATGGCAAAGGCAACAATACATCAGCGCGGCTGCCACTGACACTTCCCCTGCGCTGGCTGAATGCATCAAGCCGCGCTACAGGCGATACCAATCTGCTAGGCTCCAACGGAAGCAATCAAGACACCAGAAGCACTGCGCGATGCGCTATCAGTTTGCCGAATTCGAGCTCGACACCGAGCGGGAGTTGCTGCTCGGGCCGGCCGGTCCGATCACGCTGCGCCAACGGCCGCTTCGTCTGTTGCAGCATCTCATCGAAGCGGCACCCGCCGTGGTTACCCGCGATGAGCTGATGGATGCGCTGTGGGGCCACAACGCGCTGTCCATCAATGTGATTCCGCAGACGCTCAGCGAATTGCGCCAGGCGCTCGATGACGACGCCATGAGTCCACGCTTCATCGAGACCCGACATCGTCGCGGCTACACGTTCATCGCGCCGGTCCTGAAGCTGGCGGATGAGCCAGCCGAAGTAATCGTCGAGCGGGGTGACGAAGCCGATTCCATGGCTGCAGATGCGCCCTCGCCGCGCCTCTCGGTCGAAATTCCGGCCCCTGCGACGCGCATGCGAAAGCCGTGGCGAATCATCGCCTGGATCCTGCTGGCCCTTGTTCTGATCAGCACAGTGGCCTTGTTCAAGGGTTGGCGCGGCGATGCCACGAACCCACATGCCATGACTCCCGGCATGCGTCCGCTGATCGCGATCACGGCCGCTCCGGAACAAGCCGCTGAAGCGGCCCTGTTGAGGCTGCGCCTGCGTGCTGCCGAAGACGTGATCGTGCTGGAGCCGGATCTCGCAACCGTGATTGCCACGACGACAGATGGGCCACGACAGATTCGCATCGATGCCAGTGGAGCGTGGAGCGTCCACGCGGCAGACGATAGCCTGCTGCAACGAGGCGACGCGCCGGCGGGTGATTTCGCATCGCGCAGCAGTGCACTGACAGCAGCCATTCGCGCCGCCCTGCAGTTGTCGCCGCGCTCGGCCGTCGATCCAGGCTGGCCCGGCGACAGCGCCGCCGTCGAGACATTGGCCAGAGCCTCACTGGCGTTCGAACGGGATGATCTTGATAGCGCCCGGACGGGTTTGCGTCTGGCCCTGAGCGATCTGGCCCCGCCAGCATCCCTGCGACTGTTGCAGGCGCGCGTGGAACGACGCGCAGGAGACTGGACTTCCGCGAAAGCGAAGCTGGCGAATCCCGCAACTGTTGCCGTCGGTCAGTCGACACCCACTGACTTGCTGATCGATGCGCAGCGCGCCGACCTGAGCGGCGCACGCCCGGAAGCCATGGCCGCGCTTCGCGCTTACCACCACCTGGTCCCTGAAGATATCGACAACACGCTCCGCTTGATCGACTGGCAGTTGCGCGGGCGCCAATGGCAAGCCGCGCAAGCCACGCTGGCGGAATTGGCTGCGCGCGCGCCATGGCTCGTCGACGCCGCACTGCGCGTGCCAAGAGCCAGGCTCGCTATCGGCCAGGAAAAACCGGATGACGCACTCGACTTGTTGCAGCCGATTTTCGATGCGCCGAATCGCTACCCTGCGAAGACACTCGTCACGGCATGGCAACTGCGTGCCTCGATCGAGCAGAATCGCGGCCAGAGCGAGCGGACCTTGCAGGCACTGCAAGCCCATATTGCAATCGCGACGCCGGATCTTGCCCTGCTTTCCGGCACCATTGCTCGTGAACGTGCCGACATCGGGCTGGCCGAGCGCGCATTCGCGACAGCCATCAGCGGTTTCGCGATTCAGGGCCGGCATGGCGAGCAACGGCGTGCCGAGCTGGAGGCCGCTCAACTGGACCTTGATCGCGGCAAGGCACCACAGGCCGGCGAACGGATGCAGTCGTTGTTGACGGCAGCAGAAAAGGCCGGCGACCCCGCGTTGCTGGTTGACATCAACACCGCCCTTGGCCTGGCCTACACCAAGGCCGGTACGCTCGATGCCGCGCGCATCACCCTGGATCAGGCCATCGAGATCGCCAACCTCAATGGCGATGCAAAGCGCGAAGCGATCGCTGTTCTCAATCGCGGCGTTCTGCTGGTCCAGCTCGGGCGTCTCGACGAAGCCGAAGTATCCTTTGCGCGCAGCGCGAGCCTGTTTAGAAGCATCGAAGATCCCCGCGGAGAGACAGCTGCGCTATCGAGCGTGGCGGCGGTCGCCGCGCGCCGCGGTCGCAATCGACAGGCGCGAGAAGCACATGCCCAGGTACTGGAACGACAGCGAGAATCCGGCTCCGCGATCGAGGTAGGTCGCGCGGCGTTCAATCTCGGCATCGTCGAACGCGAACTGGGTGAGCTCGATGCGGCCATCACCCACTTTGACGAGGCCTTTGGCGTACTGATCGGCGCCGACGCGATCGACTTCGCCTTGCAGGTGAGCGCATCGCGCGCCGAACTGGAACTGCAACGCGGCCATGCTGACCGCGCCGCTTCGGCGCTGGCCGAGGTCGATCAATATGCCGATCAGGGTTCGCCGATGCGACGGGCTGCCGTGCTTTCGGCATCGGCGCGTGTCGCGGAAGTCGCAGGCAACACGGACATCGCGGCCAGATACTTCCGGCAGGCTCGCGATCTGCGTGAGCAGGCTGGCGCGCGAGCCTGGGTGCTGGCGACTGATTTGCTGCTGTTGCGCATCGAGCTGCGCAAGTCGCCCGGCTCGGACCGGCTACGCGTTCAGCTGGAGGCAATCGAGGGCGAGTTCAGCCGTTTGGGGGAAGACCGCGATGCGCAGTTCGCGGCGCTGATCGCCGCCGAGTCCGCGCTGGCTGCCGGCAACAAGGCATCGGCGAAGGCGATCATGGATCGCCTCAGGGAGCCCCTGCTGCAATCAGGCAATCGTGCCCAGCAGCTGCAGGCCGAATGGATTCTCGCCGGACTGGCCGATGGCGATGAACGCGATGAGCGCCTGCTGCGACTTTCACAAACTGCAGCCAGCGAAGGTTTCGGATTGCTTTCCCGGCTTGGCGAAGTGATGCGCATGGAAACAGGCTCATCGTCGCGGAGCACCGAGATCAAGCGACTGGAATCGGCGCAACTCGGCGGTATCCTCGCGGCACCCAGCGCCGCGTTTCAGTAGCCCCTTTGTCGGTCAGGAAAGGCCCGTCCTGCAACGACTTGATAGTTCCTTGACAACTTCCTGACAGCAACTGGAGAACTTTCAGCGCCACCCCGTGCAACCTGACTGCTCTGTCTGGATGCCGAAGAGGTGCTGCAATGAATGGCTTTTTCACCAAGTGGTGGGTCTTGATGTCTTTGCTGGGATCTTGCCTGTTGGCCGCGCCCTGTTCGGCTGTGACTACCGTATTGTTGAACGCCAACTTCAACGACAAAACACTGAATGCCCCGATCGGAATCAGCGGCCCCGATCTGGGAGAGCCCGTCCTCATCAATCCGTCGATAGAGGCAATCGTGCAGGCAACGCCGCTGGCAACACCTTCGCTGCACATACGCAGCATGAGCCAGCCCACCCTTGGAGCCATGGGCTTCGAATTTTCCAATCAGGCCGAGATCCGGGAAGGCGAACTTCGTATCGCATACACGGTCCGTTCGCCTGCCACGCTCTCGAGCTTTCATGTTGGCATACACGAGAAAGGCGGCTTTTCGCACCAATTCGCCAATCTCTCTTTTCTTGATAGCGGAGG
>NZ_JBAWHJ010000489.1:0-11401 GCF_049593775.1 Dokdonella sp.
AACCGACATCAGAACTGGCTGACGTTCGCGCTGGCAACGTTCAAGCGTCGATTCCAGGGCGTCGGTATCCAGGCGCATGCCCTGTTCCGGCAGCAACTGCATCTGCGCGCGACCCAGACCCAGCAGCTTCAGGCCCTTGCTCCAGGAATAGTGTGCGGTGACAGGAGCGAGCACGTGCGGCACACGCAACTCAGGGTGCCGGGCGAAAAAATCGATCAGGCCGAGATGCTCGATGCGTGAGGTCTGCACGCAACGACGCCAATGCTTGCGTTCACTCGGTGACTGCGCAGCGAGCCACTGTTGCCAATCGTCAAGCAATTGGGTGCCTGCACGTGGATGCAGGTTGAATGCGCTCCAGTCATCTTCTGGCAAGGCCAGGTCAGGTACGCCGGCGCTGCGCAACGCCACCGGAAATGCCTTCAGTGCAAGCGCCAGACGCAGGGCCTGGTAGTTTGCGACGGAACCACCGGAGGTGATGTGGCCGAACGCGCAATCGGGCTGCAAGGGATCGTGTACATAGCCGATCATGCGCGCCAGTTGCAGGCCAGCTTGCACTTCCATGTCCACGGTGACGGGGGCTGAGTCCTCGCTGACATTGTTCGGGTTGTACGGCAGGGTCAGGATCTGTGCGATCAGCCCTGGCAGCAACAGATCCGAAACCATGTGCCCCATGTAGCGGGGGCTATGGAACGGAACCGATTTCTTCAATGATGCCGAGAGCTGATGCAACTCGCGGCGCATGCGCGATTCGAACGCCAGATAGTCGGGATGGCGGGACGCATCAGTCGAGATTGCCGGCGGATCTTCCGGATGGAAGTTGCGCCGCCAATAGACATGGTCGCGCAGAAACTCAACGACAAGCTTCTCCAGCAAGCTGTCGTTCTCGCCGTAAGGCCCGAGAAAACACGCGTCGATCCGGTGGCGGGTCAGGGGTGACTCTTCAGACATGTGTGTCGCTCAACGGTACGGGTCGGGGAGGTCCGATGGAGTCTGTTCGTGGCGATGCATGTAGCCCGACGGCAGACGCCGATTCTGGCCGACAGTGTCATCGCGATTGCCCGTGGCAGCATTGATCCAGATCAGTCCGACGCAGTCCGCGTGAGTCGAGTGCCCGCTCAGCAGATGTGGCAGTCAATTCACCAAGACGAGCAGTTCACGCCCATGCGTGCAGTGAGGCAGGTTCAACAGCTCCGGGAAGCCATCACTCGCGATGCGAATCGCGCTTCGGAAGAGTGCATCGGCCATGAGAGCAAATTCGCGGATGAGCAGGGGGATGCTTCTTGCCAGAACCCTACCAGCCCTGCAACTCGTCGCTGAAATGCCGGCCCGGCTCCAGGGCATGAATCTGCTTGTAGCGCCCGCTGTAGAAAATCAGCGGTTTTGATTCAGGCCCCTGCCAGAGGTGCTCGACGCCGGCAATGTAAAGGAAGTGATCACCTGCCTCATGCACATCCACCACACGGCCCACCACCTGCGCCAGGCTTCCACGTATCAGCGGCGTGCCATCCCTTTCGTCAAAGGAGAAATCCGGATTCTCTATCGGCTTGCCGGAAAAGTGCAGGCCGATATCCACTTGCTCTTCGGTCAGGAAACTCACTCCGTAGCAATCACCAATCCCCAGATGATGGATCACGCTCGATTCCTTGCGTAGCGACACGAGCACCAGAGGTGGATCCGCGGATACCGAAAGAAACGAATTCACGGTGATACCTGCGGGTTCGCCGTCACGCAGAAACGTGACGACGGCTACACCGGTCGAGAATCGCCCCATAACCCGCCGAAACGTGCGGGAATCCAGCTTCGCAAGGTCGTTGGAATCCGATTCCCCGGTGCTTTGCGAATGAACAGGTGTCGATTCCCGGGTCATGGCGTTTGGCTCATCTGGATGGTCCCGCTAGACATGGATCGCCTGCAGTCAGGACACTACCATGCCGCAATTTGCGGGCACTGTGTGCGGTCCGGGAAAAATCTCCGTCGGCGGTACGTCGTCGGGCGCAGTATTCAAACCCCCTGAGTTCGGCCAAGTGAGGTTACTCCTGAGTCATTCGAACGATCTCTCGAGAACCGGGTCTGCTCCCCTCCAGTATCTTGGGGCCGCTGCGCAATCCGACCCTCCCTGGAGCAAGCCCCCAGGCAGGCCGCCACTGCCGAGCACCAATGCAGTCAACCGGTCAGTGATTCGCGGATTGATCAAGGCAAGATGGATAGCAGGAGGAATATCGCGAAAATCACCAGATGGACAGCGCCCTGAACCAGGGTGGTGCGCCCAGTCGCAAGGGTGACCGTGCCGATGAACAACGTAAGCAGCAGAAGCACGGTTTCCTCAGGACCCAATCCCAGCAGTAGCGGTTGACCGAGCATGATGGCCGTGAAAGCCACGACCGGAATGGTGAGTCCGATCGTGGCCATTGCCGAGCCCAGCGCAAGGGTCAGACTGTTCTGCAGGCGATTGGCGCGCGCAGCGCGTACTGCGGCTATTCCCTCGGGAAGCAGGACCACTGCGGCAATCACGACGCCTACGAACGACAGGGGAAGATGGGCAGCCACGACCTGCTCTTCGAGTGCTGGCGCCAACAACTTCGCCAGTACCACCACTGCGGTCAATGCAGTGACGAGCAGTGCGAGGCTGACGGCCGTGGTGCGATTCGATGGCGCTGCATGCTCTACGCTTTCGGCCGCGGAACCGGATGATGGTTCCTCGATCACGAGGAAATACTGACGGTGCCGGATCGTCTGTTCGAACAGGAAGACGCCGTAGAGCAGCATCGAAAACAGCCCGATCAATCCCATCTGAACCGGTGCATAGAAAGGACCCATGACCGTGAGCGTGTAGTTGGGCAGGACCAGGGCAATGACGGCCAAAGTGCCGATAACGCTGAGTGCTGCAGCGGAACCCTGGGTCTGGAAGGATTGAGCCCGGTATCTCGCACCACCCACTACCAGGCTCAGTCCGACGACACCATTCAGCACGATCATGACAGTTGCAAACACGGTGTCGCGGGCCAGGGCCTCACTCCCCTCGGCAGCCGACAACATGACCGAGACAATCAATGCCACTTCGATAACGGTGACTGCCATCGCCAGAACGATTGAACCGAACGGTTCGCCTACTCTGGCGGCAATGATCTCGGCATGATGCACTGATGCGAATACCGCACCGGCCAGGAATACGGCGGCGGCAACAAGCATCGCCGGAGAAGATCCTGAAGCGATCCCGGTGAACTTGATTGCAAGCAGCAACCAGGCGGCAAGTGGTGCCGCCCAGGCCCACCAGGGATGATGAGCGTCGGCCACCGGATCTGCGTCTGCGCTGATCGTCATGATTTCTCCACACTGAAAGTTGCATGGCTAGCGAAGCAGAATCAACAAGTCCTGTGGCGTGCGTGATTCTGCTCCGGAGGTTCTTGGGTAGCGTCAGGTGGAACGAGCCAGAGAATGCGACGCAGTCGCCGAGACGAACGCTATCAGATTAAACAGGTGCTGTGCATGTCGAAGGCGTGGTCGGAAATGATCCGGATATCGGCAAAGCGAAGCAGGGCGAAATTGTGCTCGAGCCTGGTATTGCGCTGGCAGGAATGCTTTTGTTGCGGGGCGTTGCATCTCGTGCTTCGTTCACTGGGCCTGGATGGCTGCAGGTCGATGCAGGATCACGCCGGACAAATCGATTTCTCCCGGCAGCATCGATCATCACGATTGACAGTGTCCGCGGCAGGCGCTCCGCATGCTGTCGTCCAGTCTGATCTGAGGGGCGCCCGGATTGTTCCATTGTCTTTGACGGGCCCGTGATCTCGATGAGATGTCGACAGATGCCGGCTTCGTGAACGCGAGCGCTGTAACGAACCCGACAGCCGTCGGGTTCCGCAATCGCTTCAGAGCGGGTCGCCAGCACTTGCCCGCTTGCCCAGTTCGACGAGCATGCGCGAGGTCAGGTAGAGGCGCGGCACGATCGAATCGATCTCGATGAACTCGTTCTTTGCGTGGTAGCCCCATCCCGCCAGCCCCATGCTCTCCAGAACCGCCGGTTTGCCCGAGCTTGCGGCGAAGCCCGCATCTGTTCCGCCTGTTGTTTCAGGGATCAGCAGCAAGTTGCGGCCCGGCGCATTCGGCCCGGGCATTTCGCGCGTGGTCTCTTCTTCCAGGGTGCCGCTGTCCAGCTCCGCATAGATCGATTTCGCTAGCTGTGCAAGCTTGAGGCCCTTCTCGCCGGCCACGAACATGGGCCGCATGATTTCCATGGATACTTCGCTTTGTGTGTCGGGAATCAACGGATTTTCGTTCACCTTGCTCCTGATTGCGGCCAGCAGTTCTTCGGCTGCCCCCTGCCTGGTGAAACGGACGTCCGAGCCGGCTTCCGCCCGCCCCGGAATCTGGTTGCGTGCCGTGCCACCGTTGGCCGTGGTCCAGTTCAGTTGCGCACCCGGTATGGTTTCTGCGAGATCACGCGTTTGCACGAGTTGGTGGGCGAGCTCGATCAGGGCATTGCGGCCTTCCGCATGCGCGGCACCGGCGTGAGCAGCACGCCCGGTTACGACCAGCTTGATCTGGGCGGTGCCCGCTGCGCTCAGCAGCACGCCTTCGTCTTGGGCGATTGATTTCGCCGGACTGGGTTCGTACGAAAGTACCACGTCATTTTCGCTGCCAAGCTGCGCGATGATCGCGCCCGAACCCGGTGAGCCGATCTCCTCATCCGGATCGAACAGCACCGTCAGTGTCTCGTAATCGTTCCAGCCCGACTTCTGCAGGATCGCCAGCGAGTGAAGAACTACGGCGATGCCGCCTTTGTCATCGGCGATGCCGGGGCCGAACAACTTGTTGCCCTCGCGGCGATAGGGCTCGACATCAAGGATGCCCTGACGATACACCGTGTCCATGTGTGCGATCAGCATGACACGCAACTTGCCATTGCCTTTGAAAACTCCCTTCACCAGCCCCGGTGCCTGGCCGTTGGTGGCGGGGACTCTTTCCGTGGCGGCACCGAGAGCTTGCAGGCGATCCTGTGAGTACCTTGCCATCTCCTCCAGTCCCTCGATATCGTTCGAGCCGGACTCGATCAGTACCATCTTTTCCAGTGACGCGATTACCGCCGCCTGTTCTTCGCGCGCCGCAACCAGCAAGCTGCTTTCATTGCTGGCCGATTGCGCAAACGCACTGGCGGCCATGAAGGTTGCCAACAGTCCTGCCACGCTTGATTTCGTCAGGTCCATCGAATTTCTCCGCTGTGTTGTTGCGTTGTTCCGGGGGGGCGCATGCCTTTGCGTGCGATCCGAACGAGGTGGGTGGGTCGTGGTCAAGGCGCGGGATGCCTGCACTGTGTCAACGCTGTCGTGCGCAGCCAAACGCTGTATACGTGGGTCATTCAGAACCTGAAGACCGCGCCGAGTGCGGGGCCACTGAATGACAGCCTGGAAATCAGTTCGCCGGACTTGAAGTCGTAATCGATGTATCGCCATGCGGCGACGACATCGCCCCAGTCGTACGAGTAGCCGATTCCAACCAGCGCCTGGCTGGTGAAGTTCGAGTCGCCAGCGCCGGCATCAACGTAGTAGGGAACGGACCAGCGCAATCCTTCACCGAAGCGTACGTGCCCGGTCAGGCCGACGATGCCGTCCCATTTCGTCCTGTCGATATTCGACATGCCGCTGAGTCCTGCAGTACCCACACCGGGAACCGTTCCCGTCAGCTGCCAGTCGAGTTTCTGCTGCGTGTCCAGCATCCGTGTGCCGAAGACCAGCCTGGTAACGTGACGTGGCTTATCCGCCAGCGCATAGGTGCCTGCCAGGCTGAGTATCGTTGTCTTTGAATCGAGCTTGAGGTTTGCCGAAGCATCCTGGACCGGTATGCCGTTGATCGCGAAGCCGCCGGACAAGTTGGCCGAGTCACCGAGTTTGGCGTAGAACAAATCAGCCAGAAAGCCCCAGTTGCCCTTGTGTGCGCGCACCGAGCCCATGAAGGCGAACTTCAGGCCCGACACGATCCTGTGTTGGTCGATGGTGAATGAGGGGCCAGCGGCGCCACTCGGGAACGTTGTTTCGCCGTCTATCGAGGGGAGGTAGCCGTAGAGTGTCGCTGCGTACTTCCATCCATCGGAGTCCGATTGGGAAACTGCATACGGTGAAGCGTCTTCTTGGCCTTCGCGGCCAGCAATCGGCGAATCCTGATCCGGTGCTACTGCAAGAGTTGCAGCATGTTGACTGGCATCGGGGTCGGCGCTGCCGTCCGCGCCACCCGTATCGGCATGCGCCGTCGACATCAGCGCGAGCGCTGCCATGTGCGCGCACAACAGGCTGCGTCGCTCCAACATCCGGGAGGCATTCTTGTGTTCCCGAATTACAGATGAACTACTTGCTGTCATGCCCGATTCCTGATCGTCTTTGTGGTGTGCCAAGAAGCGCACTCCGCGTGCGCAGAAAGTGCTCCCGCAAGGCAGCGGCTGACCAACGAAGAGAACCGAGAGTCGCAGCCACCCTGTTTTCGTCCTGGATGTTTCAGGCCCCGGGTGGTTTTGCATTCAACAGCAGATCGGTCGAGTCCGAGCCGGACTGATCGAGTGCGCTGAGCGACAGCATGCGAACGCCGTTCGCAGCGGCAAGACGCTGCAAGTCGAGCATCGTGAAATTGAGGTTCTCGTAGGTGCGAATGTGCAACTGGGTCCGATTCAAGTCGGACAAGCTGGTCCATGACGTGTATTCGGTGGTGAATTGCGCCCCGTTCTCGCCGAAGGAACTGAGATCCAGGCCCTCACCTTTCTCCTCAACGGCATCAATCGTGATGCCCTTCGGTCGATCAAAGTTGTTCATGATGTGAGCCAGTGTCCGCAACGAGGCATCCGGATTGCTGACCTTCTCGGCATACTCGCTGTAGTAGACCGCCCGCACAAAGCGGCCGACCGAAGTTTCGGAACTGGGCAATCCGACAGTGGCAATGCCCGAGTCTGGCTGGTGCACCTTCAGCGAGCCAAACTGTCCGCTGGACTGATCCCGGTTATTGAGGAAGGTGTAGTTGTTGAGATTGGTGAGGTGCCAGTTGAAGTCTGGTCCGTTGGTCATCACCCCGACCGGGTTGTCGTGGACGCTCAGCGCGCCCTGGTCAAATTCAAGGACGATCGACGCTCCAGCACGGTCGTGCACTACCCAATGGAACGGCGGTACCTTTCCGCCCAGGACCGGAAGCGGGGCCAATGCGACAGTCTGTTCGGCGAGTGCAGCCTTGACGTCCCCGACATTTGAAAACTGACTCAGCACCCAGGAACCAAGATCGATTGCCGACAGCACTTGCCTGGTAATCGCCAGCTTGTCCTTGCCGGCCGTGGAAGAGGGATAGGCAAGCAGGCTGAAAGTTAGCCCTTGGTCATTGAGCCCCTCCATGATCTTGAAATCGTCAATCTGGAGCGGCGAGTCCTTGGTCGGGATTCTGTCCGGCATGGTGATGGTTACCATGCCGTGCATGGAGGTGTAGGACAGCGGCGGACCACCCGTCACCGCGGACTGGAATTTCTCTCCTGGCGGGAAATAGGTGACCTGGTAGGGCAATTCCTGTGAAAGTTCCAGGGTTCGTCCATAAAAGACGGCGCCATCGGCGTTGGTGTAGTTGAGCGAGGTGCACACGTCAGCAGGCCACGCAATCGTGAAGAAGTGTCACGGATGAATCAGGGATACATCGAAGCGGCATGGCGGGACTCCCGTAGTGCAACGACTCGCCCGGTACGATAGAGCGAGTGTCGAGTATGTAACTGAAAAACACCGTTGCACTGTGCTCGACAAGGGTGTTGCGCCAAGTCCATTGCATTCGATGAAAGCGTTCTTAGCTTAGGATAGCCTCAGCGTCAGATCAACGGGGCGGCGGCGAAATTCAGCGCGTCGCGTTCGCCAGTTGAAATGCGCAGGTGCAGTCTGCATCGCGCCGGATTGCCAGGCAGTCCAGGTACCCGATGATTCGATGCGCTCGGAACGGTTTCATTGCCCAGGTGTTTCGCGGCAGCTCGTTGCCGATATTGGTCAACCCATGAAAAAACGGTGTATCACATTGAAAATTCTTGTTCCCCTGGCAATTTCTCCAATGCTGTTCGTTTCTGCCTGTTCGGACGTCCCCCGGAAGGACGTCGACATGCAAGCGCCCGTTGCTGACCTGGCGTCATTGCACAGCTACTCGTGCAATAGCGGCGAAACGATTGCAGCAACCTACCCAAGCGCCGACTCCGCCACGATCAGATACAAGGGAAGCACCTACAACATGCTGATCGCAATATCAGCGAGTGGGGCGCGATATGTGGATGGCGACTTGGAGTGGTGGACAAGGGGCTCGGGCGCGGGATCCGAGGGCACGCTCTCCCGCCAGGGGGCGAATGGCGCACCTGATCAGAGTATCGAGAGCTGTATCGAATCCTAGGTGTAGTCAGGCAAATCGCTATTGTCGGCAATCAATTCAAGACACCGCTTCGCGGTACAGCAGGCACGAGCCGATCAGGAATCCGATTGCTCCAAGCAAGGTGAAGCTGAGCGCAATGGAGGCCAGCGGCATTGTTGATGCATGCGGCGGCACGAAAGCGAAAATCGCCGACACCATGAAGGCGATGCAGCCGAGCAGATTGGCTGCCGTCAACCACCAGACCAGTTCGTGCGGCCTCCAGGCGCCGTGTGCGTGGCAGGTTTCGACGAACGCCAGATAGCCTGAGGCCAGGAACAAGATCGAACCCAGCAAGTTCGGCGTCCAGACGAAGATGTCCTGTGCCAGCCAGTTGCCTGGCGTGTGCATGGCATCGAACGTGTTCAAGTTGAACAGCAGGGTTCCGGCGAACTGCAAGGCGCAACTCAGCCAGCCAATGTCACGCAGCCAATCGCCAATGCGTCGTCGCGGCGCTTCCAGTTCGCTTGTACCGAATGGCGTAGCACTGGCGGCCTGGAACCACTGCAATGCTGCGGCCAGCGTGAACGGAATGGATCCGGAAAAGAAGACCGCATTGACGGCCAGACTGTTCAGCGAACCCGCTCGGGCCAATGCCGGCCACAGACTCAATACGCTACCCGCCGCAAACAGTAGCGAGCCAAGAGCAAACAGCACGCCAATTGGGCGATTCAGTGCCTCGCCGAAATGCGCCTTGCGCCAGGCGCGCGAATGCACCACGTGCAGCGCACCATCCGCGCCGTGATGTATGCGGCGCGTGATGAATGGCCAGGGACCGCTACCGCTGTCCCTGGCGGGCTGCGCGGTGAATGTCGAACTCAATGGTGGAAGCCGGTCGCCTCCTGCGGCGACATCGAGGTATGCACCGGATGCGCTGCAAAGTGCTGCAGCACCTTCTTCATGTCAGTGACAAGCAAGGCGGCCAGATCGCGGCTGACGCCATGGCGAACCAGGATGCGCTGCACCACCTGTTGCTGCAGATTCGCCGGCAGGCTGTACGCAGGAACCTGCCAGCCGCGCATGCGCAGCCTGTCCGCCACGTCGTACAGGCTATAGCCGGGATCGGTGCCTTCCTTGATCTGCCAGCACAACGCCGGTATTCCGCCGTCCATGCGACCGTCGTAGAGGATTTCAAAGGGACCCAGCTTGGCAATTTCGCGTGCCAGGAACTGCGCCGTTTCATAACAGGCGCTGTGCACCTTTTCATAGCCTTCGCGGCCCAGTCGAAGGAAGTTGTAATACTGGCAAACGACTTGTCCGGCAGGGCGGGAGAAGTTCAGCGCGATATCGCGCATGTTGCCGCCGAGATAGTTGACCCAGAAGACCAGATCTTCCGGCAGGTCCTTTGCTTCGCGCCACAGTACCCAGCCCACGCCCAGCGGAGCGAGTCCGAATTTGTGGCCCGAAGAATTGATCGATCGCACTCGTGGCAGGCGGAAGTCCCACTCAAGTTCTGGCGCGCAGAAAGGTGCCAGGAATGCACCGCTGGCACCATCTACATGGATCGGAATATCGAGGCCTGTTTCGGCCTGATACGTGTCGAGCGCTTCAGCAACTGCCTTTACCGGTTCGTACTGGCCAGTGAAAGTCACGCCCAGGGTTGGCACCACGCCGATGGTGTTCTCGTCGCAACGCGCAAGCACTTCTTCCGGCGTCATCAGCAGTCGACCCTCGTCCATCGGAATTTCACGATGTTCGACGTCCCAGTAACGCGTGAACTTGTGCCAGCACACCTGGACAGGCCCGGTGATCAGGTTTGGCCGGTCGGTCGGCTTGCCGGCCGCCTTGCGTGCTGCCTCCCAGCGACGCTTCATTGCCAGACCGCCGAGCATTGCCGCCTCGCTCGAACCAGTGGTGGAACATCCGATGCCCTCGGCCTTCGCCGGCGAGTGCCAGAGATCCGCGAGCATGCGTACGCAGCGCGCCTCGATCTCTGCAGTCTGCGGATACTCGTCCTTGTCGACCATGTTCTTGTCGATGCACTCGTCCATCAACAAGTGCGCTTCGGGATCCTCCCAGGTCTGGCAAAACGTGGCCAGGTTCTGGCGGGAATTTCCGTCGAGCATCAGCTCGTCATGCACCAGTGCATAGGCCTGGCGCGCCGCGCTCTCGCGTTCGGGAAAGCCGACTGCGATCGTGGCGTTGTCCTCCGTTGCGTAGAGGTCGTCATCCGCCGAGCGGCGTGTCGAGTGTTTGCCCTTCAAGGTCATGCGAATGCTCCGTTCGTGTAGTCGTCGATCGAGTGTAACCGCGGTGCGCGAAACAGTGCCAGCAGCGTGCGGCAATCGCGTGTCGGTTGGAAGGATTGGGTCTGCAAGCGATGCAGTGCCTGATCAAAAAAGGAGTCGGGACCGGTCTTGGCAGGTCGGCGAACATACTTGTGCTCATCGCGCCCGCGTGTTCCGGGCCACTTCTTGATCGTGTTGCGCGGCAAGCTGATCAGGCGCGCGACCTCGGTGATCGGAAACATCGAAAGAAAACGCATCGGGTGGTTACTGACATGCATGATCATGGTGTTCGATTCATGGTCCCTGCAGGGAGAAACACGGCAGCACAGAAAGATTGCCCTGGCCAACGTCAGCAAACAGCAAGCAGCAAGCAGCGCCAGCTAGTCGGTCTTGATCGAGAGCGAACCTCGCTCATCTTTTGATGCGTGACGGGATGGCTACGGCGCGCTACCCAGTGCACCCGTGGCCAATGCCAGCGTAGCTGCCGCGGACAACGCGCCACTGTATGCGTCAGCCGTGGCATTTTCCGCCTCGCCGAGCTGAATTTCGGCAGCATGAACTCCGGTAATGGTGCCTACACCATTTCGATAAGCCTCCAGCGCAGCGTCGAATGTGATCTGGCTGGCGGCCTTCAACGCGGTCGCTGCCTGCCAGGTTTCGAGGCTTGAATCCAGCGTGTTGTTTGCGCGCACAATCTGGCGGACCGCTGCTTGTCGAGTCTGATCGAGCTTCATTTCGGCGTTGTCGGCTGCCGCACGAGCCTGGCTCACTTG
>NZ_JBAWHJ010000490.1:0-9902 GCF_049593775.1 Dokdonella sp.
GCCGGATCAACGTTTTGTGACGACCATCTCCGCGGCGCTCGGCGATACCATGCCGAGACGACCACGTGCGATCTGTTCTATTCGATTGTTCTCGGCCCAGGTCGCCTGCTCCAATTGCAGTCTCCCAAACTCGAAATTGATGTTGTCGCGCTCATTCGTGAGCCTGTTCAGCTCGACAAACTGGCGGCGACTCTCATGCCTTCCGTAAACCACGCCGACCGCGCTGCCGATAACAGCAACGATCAGTATCAACATGGCCAGCACGCGCAGGCTCATGAACTTTTCTCCGCGACGCGAAGCACTGCGCTGCGCGAACGTGGATTGACGGCCAGTTCGGCCGGGCTCGCAAAATGCTTGCCCAGGGCCCGCATGGCCGCTGGCTGCACTTCCGGCGGAGGCAGGTTGCGCCGATTCGGCTGCAATACCTGTCCACGCATGAAGCGCTTGACCACACGATCCTCCAGCGAATGAAAACTGATGACGACGAGGCGGCCACCAGGCTTGAGTCTTTCCAGCGCTGCATCCAGTCCGGTTTCCAGCGCACCCAGTTCGTCATTGACGTGAATGCGCAAGGCCTGGAATGTCCGCGTCGCCGGGTGCTTGTTGCGCTCCCGATGTCCTATGGTCTTCGCTACCAGAGCCGCCAATTGCGCCGTCGTCTGCAACGGCTGCTCCTGGCGCCGTTCGACAATGACCTTGGCAATCCTTCTGCTCAGACGTTCCTCTCCATAGCGCCACAACACATCGGCAATCTCGGCCTCGTCCGCTGCGGCCAGCCATTCGGCGGCGCTGCGACCTGTGCCGGGATCCATACGCATGTCCAGCGGACCTTCCGCCTGGAAGCTGAATCCACGACTGGCGTCATCGAGCTGCGGCGATGACACGCCCAGATCGAGAAACACCCCGTCCAATTCCTTTTCGGCATCCTGCCAATCACTCATCTCGCTGAAATTCGAATGTCGGATTCGAACCCGTTCGTCATCCGCGAACTCGCCTTGCGCTTCTGCGATGGCTTCAGGATCGCGATCCATCAGCAACAAGGCTCCGTCTTTGCCCAGCCGCGCAAGAATCTGCCTGGCGTGTCCTCCGCGACCAAATGTGCCGTCGAGATAACGACCATCAGGCTGGATCTGCAGCGCCTCGATCACCTCATCCAGCATGACCGGCGCATGCCTGTACTTCGCTTCCGTCATGGCTCCGTCCCTTTCGGCCGCATCAGAATTTGAGATCGAGCATGTCCTCCGTGATCTGCTCCTCGGATATCGTTTCGCGAATCTTGGCCAAATGCGCCTGTTCGCTCCAAAGCTCCAACTTGTTGCCCATGCCAAGCAATACCGCTTTCTTCTCGATGCCCGCTGCGCCACGCTGGCTCGCCGGCAGCAGCACGCGGCCATTGCCATCGGGCTCCAGATGGGCCGCCGCACCAACCAGCTTCATCTGCAGGTTCCGATGCACGGTTTTGGCCTTGCTCAAGGCATTGACCTCATCGCGCACCTGTTCCCATTCCTTTTCAGGAAACAGCCACAAACAGCCATGTTCGAAGGGGTTGTAGGTCACGACCAGGCGATTTCCGCTGAGCTTGGCCACGGCCTCACGATGGGTCGCGGGAATGGATACCCGACCCTTGTCGTCCAGCGTGACTGCAGTTTCGCCCTGAAACATGACCACCAAACACCACTAAAAACCACCGAAACCCACCTTATGCCGCCCTTGGTGGGCTGTCAAGGAGATTTCAGCGGCCTGGAATGAAGTAAACGGGGGCTGAGCGGGGCCTGACTCGGGCAATCCGGGAGGGTCGAGTGAAGTCGGTGGGCGACGCACAACGGGGCGTCACCTCCCCGATTGCCATCGCGAGAAGGCGCTCACGCTGGAAAGGAGCATCAGGATGCTGAATTCGGGTGGGTCGATGCCCGTTCGGGCTCACCCACGATAATCAGCGAGAGCAGTTGCCGTGTTTCGGGATGGATCGTTTCCTGCAACGCGACAATTCGCAGGCCTGTATCGCCGCACAGGCTCACCCAAGCTTGCAAGGTACGAAAATACCAGGGTGCCGGATCCGAGAATTCCACGTCGATTCCGGCCCACGTTCCTTCTCGCCAGCCATCACGATAGTCGACACCACCCCCGCTGGCGCAGGGGTGCATGGTCTGCGCGATGAAGGCACCCCCCGGCTTGAGGCTGACGGACATGCGGGCCATCAGGCGCCGGACCACTTCGTCGCCGAACAGTGAAAAATTGCAAACGCAAACATCAAAGCACTCGCTGACGGCGCCATCTGCAAACTCTTCCTGGCTGATTTTCGCGAAGCGACCTCCGCCAGCGGCACGCGCGCTCTCCACCAGGGACGGGATGACGTCGATGCCGAGCACATCCACTCCGCGTGCGGTCAGGGCGCGCGCCAACCAACCTTCGCCGCATCCGATGTCGAGCACAGTGGCCGGATCGCGCTGCATGATGGTCTCGATGATTGCCGTGTCTGTGACGAGAGCACGGCTTTCGATGCGACCCTCGCGCACCGCGCGGATCCATGGCGCACTGTTTTCACCCCAGCGCTCGATGATCAGACGATCACTCATGGCACTGCTCGCAGGTTGCCGCGCTCATCGAGGAGCGAACGGGCTGCATCGTCTTCGCCACGCCCGCGCTGCAGCACATGCACGCCACCGCGAGCCGTGCCGGTGACGCGTTCGAGCATGCTCGAGAATGCGAACGGCACATCATCAAGCATGATTTCACCTCGAGCGAGGAAATAGCTGCTGGTAACGCCCAGACCCGCACGCTGCGACGGGGAGAGCTGCACGTTTTGCTGCGCCGCTTCGTTCAGTGCGTTGTCCAGATCGGTCCAGCGCGCCTGGCCATCCTGATGGATACGTTCGGCGAGCGCTGCGGTGATGCGCGAATCGAGACTCATCAGCACGGCGATCGAAGCGGTATTCAGGTTGATCGACGTTCCCGGCGGTAGCGCGCAGACTTCCGGAGACAATCTCGCATAGACCGCACCACTGATACCACGCACCAGACGCAACTCCGAAATGTGCGCGAACACCCGATTACCCGTGCGATAAGGGATGGCCTGGGCCAGGTAGGCGTTGTCCTCTGCCCCGCCTTCGTCGTCGATATGGGTGTCGCCATCGATCCAGTCGACAATGGCACCGGCAAGCGAGGGATCGAGCTCCAGGGCAACCAGCAAATTCTCGAGGCGTTCGCGCCATACGGGCTGGTCGGTCAGGGTGAGATTGTTGAGGTTGAGGCAACCGTTGAGATCACGCATGGAGGCAGTCATGTGCCCGCCGGGTACTTCTTGCGCGGGCAAAGGAAATGCCCAGGCCTCGTTGTTGCTGTCCAGCGAGGGGCTCTCGGCCAGATCACGCATCAGGATCTGGGAGGCATAGGCCTCCAGTCCTTCCGCATAGGCCAGAGCCTGTTCGCCGCGCAACACATTGCGCGTTCGCGCGTACGCAAGTTCGCCACGGTCCAGCAAGGAAGCGATCAGGATCACGGCCAGCGCCACGGCCAGCAATGCGATCAGCAGGGCAACGCCACGCTGATTGCGCGGCCCCCTCATATTCCGCCTCCGGCATTGACGGGTAGCGCACCTGGCATGATGACGGGCGCCGGCTGTCCGGTACTGCCAGTTGCACCCACTCCTTCCGGGGGAATGCTGGAGGGCAAGGCGATGACCCTGCGCAACTCACCCCATTCCTCCAGCGTGATGCGAAACTCGACAGCACGCGGCAATTCGCCTGGAGATGCATCCTGCGGCGGCCACTGGTCGTTCCAGTCGCCACCTGCACCCAGATAGCGGAATCTCAAGTTGCCAATGTCGGCGAGCTGATCACTCCATTGGGGCACCGAACCGGCGGCCCTGTCGAGCACCCCATAGCGACCGCGCCTCAGGGTCCCTTCATTGACTGCATACAACACGCGCTCGATGTTGCTGCGCGGTTCCGAACGCGGATTGGCGAATCCCAGCCGACTGAGCTCGACACGATCGGCGTTGCCCAGCAAGGCCGGTACTGTCTCGCCATAGTTGCCGCGCAGTGGTCGTGAGATCGCCTGGCGAAGATCGCGTTCGAGATCTCCCATGGTGCGCACGATCGCGGCGAATCGATCCTGCTCGCTGGAAAGCACACTGTGCGTCCTTGCGACTTGACTCAAGGCGCCCCATGCAATCGCTGACATCGCGGCGAACACGACAAGCGCGACGAGGATCTCGATCAAGGAGAAGCCGCGACTGGATACGTTGTTCGTGCGGGCAGAGTACGTCATGGCTTCGGCTGCTCGCTGCCGAAGCCGCTCAGACTGGCGCTCGGTTCCTTCGCATCTTCGAGATACACCTGGATATCGATCCGGCGCATGTCGCGATCTTCAGTCGCCTTGATTTCCATCCGCCAGCGCCAGTCTCGATTGGCGAAACGCGCGCGACCATCGCGTGTACCAGTGGGAGGCAACGGCGTTGCCAGACGTGTCTCGCTCAACACGTTCGCTGCAACCCAACCCGCAAGGGTACGTTCGCGCAGGCTGTCGAATCCGCTGACCTGACCGCCCGCTGTCCGGGTCAGCGCCAGCAAGGCGAGGGAAACCACAACCAGCGCGATCAGGACTTCGAGCAAGGTGAAGCCACGCTTGAATCGACGCTGATCTGGCAGCACAGTCATCATGGCCGGATTTCCACGCGCTTGAGTGCGATCTTCCCTTGTACTTCGCCACGAAGCTCGTAGCGCATGCCGACATCACCCAGTTCCATGCGCAACAGGAAGGGCGTGAGCTCGCCGGAACTGAAACAGACCAGTTGTGGCGACCCGGTAGCGTTGTCGGACAGATCTACCGGACGACCATCGCGCAACAGTTCGAGTCGAAGGCCGGCAACCCAGTCATGCGGTCGCAACTCGTCCTTGCGCTCGGCAAGCACCCATCCCTGGAATCCGAGCATGGCAAACGCGTAGCCCTGTGCACCGACGCGCAGGCCGATTTCTCGCCCACCCAATTCTGCCTGCCGGCAGGCGTGCTCCATGAGTGCCTGCAGTCGCTCGGCTTCGCGAGTCAGTTGGCGTTCGCCGCCGGCCGAAGCAATGCTGATCGATACTGCCAGGGCGAGCACCGAGACTATGACCAATACCACCAGTATTTCGATCAAGCTGAATGCTGCAGTGGCAGCGGGCCTGCCGCTGCGGAGAACCCGTGTTCTCGGTGGAGTCGGCTCCTGAGACCTGAATGCGAGGCAGCTCTTTGGGTTCATGCTGCCATCATCACTCGCTGCGAATGGCAGCGTTGCATCAGTCGCTCCAGTTGCCGATATCCGCTGCATCACCTTCCCCACCGGGCCGGCCATCCGAGCCATAGCTGTAGATATCCACGTCTCCGTGCTGGCCTGGTTGCTGATACTGATACGGCTGGTTCCATGGATCTTTCGGCATGCGATCGAGATACGGCCCCTTCCAGTTGGGCGCATCGGGCTGCCCGGTCGGCTTGGCCACCAGCGCCTGCATCCCCTGCGCGCTGCTCGGGTAGCTGAAGTTGTCGAGCTTGTACAGATTGAGTGCGGTCATCACGCCTTGCAGATCCTGTTTGACGCGCGTGATCCTGGCCTCAGCCGGACGTTCCATGACTCGCGGCACGACAATCGCGGCGAGAATTCCGAGGATGACGACCACAACGAGGATTTCGATGAGGGTAAAGCCAGCAACCGCGGGGATTGGCCCTCGACCACCAAGAAACCGCGAACCAGTCAGAATTCGCTCTTGCTCCTGTTCCAACGCGGCGACATGCACTCGCTCACTGAAACGGTTTTTGCAATCCGCGGGCCACCCTTGACTCGATTGTGGCCGATCCTGAAGGTTGCGCGAGTGTAGGCCGCGGTGGCAGGAAAGCTCATTTGAATTGGTTGGCTCGAAAATGAATCTGTTCAGGTCTTGCATGAGCGTCTGCTTGTGCGAGGAGGTACCGGGCGTTGATCATAGCAAAGCCATGTTGAACTCCCCTCCTCCCTCGAGGCCGACCCTGTCGGCGCGTGACCTTGCCGTTGTCTGGCATCCCTGCACGCAAATGCGCGATCACGAGTTCGTGCCCATGATCGCCATCGAGCGCGCCGAAGGGGCCTGGCTGCACGCGGATGATGGATCCCGCTATCTGGACGTGGTCAGCTCGTGGTGGACCAATGTGTTTGGACACCGGCATCCGCGCATCGTGGCTGGGCTCAAGGATCAGCTCGACCGGCTGGATCACGTCATGCTTGCGGGCATGACCCACGAGCCTGCAGTCGCCCTCGCCGAAGAACTTGTGCGTGTGTCGCCACCCGGGTTGTCCCGGGTGTTCTATGCCGACAATGGCTCGAGCGCAGTCGAGGCGGCCCTGAAGATGAGCTTCCACTACTGGCGCAACGAAGGCCAACCTGGCCGCAAGCGATTCATCGCTCTTGCCGGTGGCTACCACGGCGAGACGATCGGAGCCCTCTCTGTCACCGACGTTGAACTCTATCGCAATACATACGCGCCGCTGTTGTTCGAACCTGTGCTGGCACCATCACCGGATGCCTACTTTCGCGAGCCGGGTGAATCAGCCGAGCAGCACGCGGAAGCGGCACTCGTCGGCATGCGACGCCTGCTCGAAAAGCATGCGCACGAGGTCGCTGCAATCATCATCGAACCTCTGGTGCAATGTGCCGCCGGGATGCGCATGCATGCACCAGACTATGTGGTCGGGTTGCGCGCCCTTTGTGATGAGTTCGACGTACACCTGATCGCGGATGAAATAGCAGTCGGATTCGGCCGTACGGGAACCATGTTCGCCTGCGGACAGGCTTCGATCACGCCCGACTTCATGTGTTTGTCCAAGGGTCTCACCGGCGGCACCTTGCCACTCTCTGCGGTTCTCACGACCGAGCGCGTCCACGAAGCCTTCTATGCGGAGTACGCCGAAGGAAAGGCCTTCCTGCACTCGCACAGCTACACCGGCAATGCCCTGGCCTGCCGAGCAGCCCTGGAAACCCTTGGCATTTTTCGTGACGAACCTGTGCTTGAGCGCAATCGTCTGCTCGCTACCCGACTGCGCGAGCGACTGGCCGGACTTGCCGACCACCCGAACGTCGCTGACGTACGCCAGACCGGCATGATCGCGGCTGTAGAGCTGGTCAACGACAAGACGACCCGAGAACCGTTCCCGGCCAGCGAACGACGTGGACTTCGCGTCTACTTGCACGGCCTGGAACGCGGCATGATCCTGCGCCCGCTCGGCAATGTCGTCTATTTCATGCCGCCCTACTGCATCACCAACGAAGAAATCGACTTGATGGTCGATGTAGCGATTGAGGGCATCGAACGCGCCGTTCGTTGATCCGGGATTTGAACGCGTCACCCACTGCGACCAGCCGACGAAAGATTCGTCATTGATCCAACGTTGTCAGCATTCTGTTGCATGCACGGAATTCCAAAAACACTTTCACTCCCCGAAGGCGACTGAAAGCTTCGCAACTTCCTTGCTGCTGCATCCCGGCGAATCACACTCGGGACGACGAGTTGGTCAGCTCAACCCTGTAGTGCTAAACGCCCCCGTTCAAGCCTCCTGCGCAATCAGCACGCGCATTGATGAATAATGGCGCCAAGGAGAAGACCCATGCGCATCCCGAGAATCTGTGTGTTCGAAGAGTTGAATATAGGCGCGGAGATAAAATTGCCCGCACAGGCCGGCGAACACTTGGCTCGCGTGCTCCGTCTTGAACGCGGGCACCCGATCGTCCTGTTCAATGGCAATACTCGTGAATTCCGCGCCGAAATCAGTGAAATCGCAAAACGGTCTGTCAGTGCCATGATCCTCGCTGAACAAGAGGCGACCGGTCGTGAAAGCCCTCTTCATCTGACCCTGGCCCAGGGCGTTGCGCGTGGCGAGAAGATGGATCTGATCCTGCAAAAAGCCACTGAACTCGGGGTAACGCGCATCGTGCCATTGATCACCGGGCGCACCGAGGTCAAGCTCGACGCCGAACGCACCGAGCGAAGGCTTGCGCACTGGCATGCAGTCATCGCTGGCGCCTGTGAACAGAGTGGCCGGGTGTGCCTGCCTGCGCTTGAGGCGCCACAGAGATTGGCGGCGTGGGCTGCGCAACTGGATTCAAGCGCCGGGCTGCGCCTCGCGCTTGATCCCCGTGGTGAAATCACGCCCCGGAGTCTCCCGCATTTCGACATGGCGACGCTGGTCGTGGGTCCGGAGGGCGGTCTGTCCGAACAGGATCTGTCCATGCTCGATCAGACCGACTTCATTGGCCTGCGCCTGGGACCACGCATCCTGCGCACCGAAACAGCCGGCCTCGCGGCGATTACCGCACTACAGGCAATTCACGGCGACATTTGACCCGGCGTTGAACCTGGGCAGGGCTTCAGGCAGCAAGTGCTTCGGAAATGAGCCGCTCGATCGCGCCGAGATCCGGGATGACCGCGTGATCATCGCGAACCAGCACTTCAGAGTGCACGCCGGATCCAAGTTCGTTGTTGTCTCCTGTCGTGATCAGGAGTTCGGAAGTAATCGTGGTGAGGCGCGGGAAGCCCTGGGCCAGCATCGCGATGAACGGCATCTTGGAGCTGCCCCCGAGCCCCTTCAACACGGTTACCCGCGCATTGCGCGTGTCTTCCTCACTCGCGTGACCAGCCAGCATCGGCAACGAAAACAGTGGCAGGCGCCAGCCCCGCCAGCCAAGTCGGCCCAGCAACCAGGCGGGCGCACCTTCGATCGCTTCAGGGGCCGTGTAGGTAATCACTTCGGCGACCGTCGCGTTGGGCAACAGCACGCGCCCACCGGTAACCGGAATCATGACGCCACGGATTTCGCGGGGCAGTTCGACCATCATGACTTCCTCGGATTTTGCATCAGGATTTCAACTCGCCGAGCAATTTGCCGGCAAGTGCCTTGGGGGAACCGGTAAAGCTGACGACGCCTGTTTCAATCACGCCGTCAACCATCGAACTGATGACGCAGGTCTCTGGATCCTGGGCGAATACCTTGCCTCCGATTCCAGCCAGATAGCGACTGCCTTCGGCTGCGTCTTCGGCCATGCCCGAGAACACGATGAACCCGGCCTTGGACCCGAAGCGGTCGGCGACATCCTGCAAGACCTGATCAATCGATGGTGTGTTCGGCAGGTTCGTGTCGCCCAGCGCCTCGAGCGTCACTACGCCTTCGCGATCCACGCGCAAGCGGTGCGTAGTTGGGACGACAACGATATCGCCATGACTAACCCGCTCGCCATGGGTGGGCGTTCGAACCGTAAGAGTCGTCGAGCGCGCCAGCTGCTGAGCCATGATTTCCATGAATTCCGCGCCCATGTGCTGGGCCAGAAGAAACAGGGCTGGACACTTCGCCGGCAATTCGGCGAGGAACTCGCGTACGGCCTCCGGCCCTCCTATCGAGGCACCGAGCACCCAGACGCGACTGACTGCAACCTTGTTGCTGGTGTCTAGCCAGCTCTCGCGTCCCTCGCTCGCTTCCGCTGAACTGTTCGCAACCGCAGGTGCTACAGCTTCATCGAGAGGGATCAATTCCAGGGAAAGATCAGCTTTGTCCATTTCCCCTGATGGGTCAACTTCGCCGTCCGGGGCGAGATACTCGGACGCGCTGATTTTTTCGATTCCAAAATCCTGCGGCGCGGCCGGTGCCTTTTCGGCCGGTGATTCCTCGGCGTCGCCATCGATATCTTCCAGGCTCCATGCGAAGGCCGAACCGATATCCGGCGGTGGGGCATGTTCAAGCTTTTTCTCGGCTTCCGGAGCACTGGGCGGCGCTGGCGCATCTGCCCAATCGAGATCGAGCATCTCGATTCCGGACACATCACTGCCGATCGCTGCGGCTTCGCTGTCCGCTGAGCTTTCGGCAAGCGCACTTTCCAGCGAATCCGAGGGTGACACCGTATCTAC
>NZ_JBAWHJ010000491.1:0-6745 GCF_049593775.1 Dokdonella sp.
GCAGCGCCGCGGCGGCTGCCAGATACAGGCGTTCTGCGGTTTCACGCCCCAGGTCGGGCCATAGCCGACTCTTGACCGGCGAAAGCACTGGTGTCTTGACGAAGATGGCGATGGCGCATGTCATGACGCTTCTGCGGTATCGCGGCGGTTATTGTTGCGAGAGAACGACCGGGCCTGGGTGCGAGTCATGCCCAGGTGCTGCCACGTGGTTCGCCACCAGCCACGTTCGGCGTACTTTCGGGCACTGGTATATATGGGTGCCGGCACGGCGCCCAGTGGAATGCCATGGGCGCGAGCGGCCCAGATCAGATTGTGGTCCTCGCCTGCCACTACCGATTCGTCGAATCCGTTGAGGGAATCGAAGACACGCCTGGGCATCAGCAATCCCTGATCGCCAAACGGAAGTCCCAGCAGGCGGCTGCGCAAATCGGCGCCCCAGGCATTCAGAAAGGTCCAGCGTGGGCCATCTGCAAGGAAGCGCAGTCGGAAATAGCCGATGGCAGTCGCATCAGCATCGACGAAGTGCTGCATCGCTCCCAGGGTTGCGGGAGTGACGCGCGAATCGGCATGCACGAACCATAGCCACGGAGATTCCGAAACGCGTGCGCCTGCATTCAACTGGAGCGCACGACCGGCTTTGCTTCGGCACACCTGAACCTCGGGCGGAATGTCACCCGGATCGCTGAGGTCATCGTCGGCAAGCACGAGGATGACGCGATTCACACGCGCAGCAACCAGTTGGGGCAGCAGTTCGCGCCAGGCGCGATCGCCGGGACCTGCAGGAACAATGATGTCTACGTCAGGTTGCATCGAAACTCAGCAGCAACTGCCGCTCGCTGGCGCGGCTCCGGTTGGCGCCGGCCCGCATTCGAACAAGCCATGGTGGACACGCTTGTCACCATGCAAATCGAAGTGTGCGGCGTAGCGTGACTCGGCCAGCATGTCATATGTGTTGCCACAGACCAGCATCGGTCTGCCGGTCTCCAGGCGATGATGGTCATCCAGCACGAATGCATGCGGAAACCCGGAGATATCGCCACGATAGGTGGCGACCTGACCGTAGTCCTCGCAACGGTCTTCCAGCTTGATCTTGAACGCTCGCATGGTCATCGAGCGGAAGGCAACCATTCCGATGCGCACCTCGATCTCCGGGTCAAGCAGTGGAATCGGTGCCTGGCTGACGCAGCGTGCGTCCGCACAGCCCAGTCCGTCGAGCATTCGTCGAAAATCCTCGATATAGAGTGCGCCCGAAAGGCACTCGCCGAGAAGGACTGGATCAGTTCGAAGCTCGGGTGGAATACGACGATCGGAAAATACGTCGGAAAAGTAGAGTTCGCCACCGGGCTTGAGTACACGGAAAATCTCGCGGAACACCTTGTCCTTTTCGGGCGAGAGATTGAGCACGCAGTTGGAAACGACGACGTCGACGCTTGCGTCTTCAATACCGCAGGCGTCAAGGCGTTCGATATGTCCCTCGACCAGGCGCACGTTCGATTTCGAGTAGCCGTAGCGTTCCGCATGCCAGTCACGATGGCGTTCGGCCACGGCGAGCTGTTCCCGAGTCATGTCGACTCCGATGACATGACCGTGGGCACCAACCAGTCTGGAAAGCAGATAGACATCGCGTCCCGTGCCGCAGCCGAGATCAAGCACGGTCATGCCCTCGACCGCCGGAGGCAGTGGTGAGCCGCAGCCATAAAAGCGGCTGGTGATGTCGGGGTGAATGTCGGCGAGCATTGGTCGCAGCCAGGCCGGCATCGACTCGCTTGGACAGCATGCGCCGGTCTTGAGGTCCTGCGTCGATTGAAGAACATCGCCGTAGTAGTGGCGGACATCCTCATGCGTGCTTGCGTTATTCATGGTCGTTCCGAATCGTAGAGGAAGGTACGGCTTGTACTTGTCCGATGTGGGAGCAAGTGCACCTTTGCCAGGGTACTCATTGCGCGTTTTCGGAGTGGGTTTGATTCAGGGTCCAATCGTACTCGCCAAAGCCGATGGCCAGTTCCCCATCGCGCAACTGGCGCAGCAAGGTCTCATCAAGTTCCAGTGCTTCACCGCGGCTTCCGAGGAACCCGCGAATACCGCCGGAGTGCGCAGCAAAGTCTTCGGCGTACCAGTCGAAGACCTTTGAAATCACCAGCTGATCGCGCGAGTCGTCAAGATGATTGCGCGATCTATCACGCAGGAAGCGCCGTGTCTGGTCCTCGAGTTGCGCGTCGAGCCGTGACCCAACGTACGCTTCAGCACGCAACGCAGGGCAGCCAATCGATGCGCAGTTGACTGCGAAATGGACGCGCGGATCGGAGAAATCAGGGCCGCCACGCAGAAGTTCATGTTCGATCACGTCGAGGCTGCGGCTCTGACCCAGCAAGTCCAGAACCTGCTTCTTCCAAGGCGATGAGAACAGCCTCCCAAGGTCCTTTATCGACGTGAGGTCCGGATAGCGCGTCAATACCAGTTGCACGGTTGCGGCGTTGTAGGCATTGATCAGGAAGGCATCCTGATCTCCCTTCGGCCAATCACGAAACTCACGCCTGCTCACTCCGGAAAGTTGATTCAGATAGTCCGAAAGCTGCTCCGAATCGACCTTGAACCCGGCGTAGTCGACTTGGGTGGTTGTGCCTTGTGCATTCCAGTGCACGTATTTTTCCACCAGCTCGCCCCAGCTTGCATGGGTCCGGTCAAACGCAGTTTCGGCTGCGCTGACCGCATTGCATGAAATCATCAGCACGGCACTGATCAGAACTTGGAACATGGGCTTAGCCACGACGCCAGGCAAAGAATCGCTGGGCGAGGCGCAGCAAACCCTGCGGTGCGTTTGCCTTTTTCCATACGCCAGCAGCCGCCTTGTTGCCTTCGCTCATGGTTGGATAGATATGGATCGTGCCAAGCAACTTGTTCAAGCCGATTCCGTGCTTCATCGCGAGGACAAATTCCGCGAGCAGATCACCAGCGTGCTCGCCAACAATGGTTGCGCCAAGAATCGCGTCCTTGCCCGGTGCTGTCAGCACCTTGACGTAGCCGTGATCGGCAGAATCGGCGATGGCCCGATCGAGGTCATCAAGGCCGTATTTCGTGACCTCGACCTCGATGTCCTTTGCCTTTGCTTCATCTTCCGACAGGCCGACTCGTGCAACCTCGGGATCGGTGAACGTGGCCCAGGGGATCACCCGGTAGTCGGCCTTGAAGCTCCAGAACGGCGCGAGCAGAGCGTTTACAGACGCATACCAGGCCTGATGGGAGGCGACATGGGTGAACTGATAGGGGCCAGCGACGTCGCCGGCAACCAGGATGTTCGGATAGTTGGTGCGCATCAGCGCATCGGCATGCACCGTACCGTTTTTGTCGATGATGACACCCAGTTCCTCCAGGCCGAAACCGCTGACACTGGGTTTGCGGCCGAGCGCCACCAGCAAGCGATCGAATTCGAAACTCACTTCCTTGCCATCCTGTTTGCAATAGAGCTTTCCGCCATCTCGCGTGCGCTCCACGCGCACCGCCTCGCAGCCGGGTTCGACTCGAATGCCTTCCTCGGCGAAGCGCTTTTCGATGAGGGCGGAGGCGTCGGCATCTTCACGCGGCAGCAGGTTCGCACTTTTTTGCACCTGGATGACCTGGCTGCCGAGTCGGGCAAAGGCCTGTGAAAGTTCGCAGCCGATCGGGCCGCCCCCGATCACGACCAGGCGCTTCGGCAACTCCCGGATATCCCAAAGCGTGTCCGATGTCCGGTAGTCGACGCTGTCCAGTCCTTCCAGTTCGGGTACACGCGCTTTCGCACCGGTTGCGATAATCAGGCTGCGCGCCGTCAGTCGCTTGCCATCGACCTCGACTTCCCACGGTGAAACGATGCGTGCATCGCCTCGAATCACGTCGACGCCGAGTCCGGTGTAGCGCTCGACCGAGTCGTGGGGTGCAACTTTTCCAATCACTTCCTGCACGCGCTCCATGACCTGTGCGAAGTCGATCTCGGCGTTCATCTTGGCTATGCCGTATCGCTCCGAGTTGCGCGCATCGGCCATCAGACGTGCACTGCGAAGTAGTGCCTTCGACGGCACGCAGCCGGTATTCAGGCAATCGCCACCCATTTGGTGACGCTCGATCAGTGCGACTTTGGCCTTGACCGCCGCGGCGATATAGGAAGACACCAGGCCGGCCGATCCGGCGCCGATGACAATCATGTTGAAATCGAATCGGGATGGCCGCTTGTATGCGGCGTAGACGCGACGCGCACTGAGCCAGCGGGTCAGCCAGCGCATCAGCAGCGGCAGAATGCCAAGCAGGACAAACGCACCGATCAGGCCCGGTGACAGGATGTCGGACAGGCTCTCGATCTTCGCCAGCTGGGTTCCGGCGTACACGAAGGCAATCGTGCCCGGCAGCATGCCGATCTGGCTGACCAGATAGAACACGCCAGTCTTCAGGGCAGTCAGGCCCGCCAGCAGGTTGACCAGAAAAAATGGCACGGCCGGCACCAGACGCAGGGTGAAGAGGTAGTAGGCGCCATCGCGCTCGATGCCTTCATCGAATGACTTCAGGCGTTGGCCGTATTTATTGCGCAAGCTGTCGCGCAGGACGAAGCGTGAGACCAGAAATGCCAGGGTTGCGCCGATCGAGCTGGCGAAGGAGACGAGAATCGTGCCTTCGACCAGGCCGAACAGGGCCCCGGCAGCGAGAGTGAGGATCGCCGCACCGGGCAAGGACAGTCCGGTCACGGCAACATAGGCCACGAAGAAACCGCCCAGAGCGATCCAGTGGTTGGCCGAAACCCAGCTGGAAAGCGACTCCTGGCGGGCTTTCAGGCCCTCAAGGCTCAGCTCGGCCAGAAGCCCGCTACGCCACAGGGCAAGAGCCGCCAGCAGGAGAACGGCAACGATGATCCAGCGAATCCAGGTTCGGGACACAGATTTTCCTCATGCAAGAGATAGCGGTCCGAAACCGCCAGCGTCACGAACAAGAACGGTCCGGGGCGGAAAAACATTCAGATGCGGGGAAATTGGCTGATTCGCTTGTCCCCCTTGCGGAGCGGGGTCAGACCCGGGAAACCTGAATCGCAGACCCCCATCGATCGCGT
The DNA here is from genome assembly GCF_049593775.1 of Dokdonella sp. Lineage (GTDB taxonomy): Bacteria > Pseudomonadota > Gammaproteobacteria > Xanthomonadales > Rhodanobacteraceae > Dokdonella. The sequence goes on from NZ_JBAWHJ010000491.1 coordinate 5,072, forward strand.
CAGGCATTGCATGTCGCGCCATGCGGGATACCCTCGGGTGATCTGTCCAGAATCGAATCCTCACTATCAGGAGTCTCGCATGTCGGATCCGCAAAAGCCTGATTTCAAAGACGACAAGCTCAGTGCGCTGTTCCTGAACTGCACGCTGAAACCCACAGGAACGGGATCCCATACGGAACGCCTGGTCAAGGTGGTCTCGACCATCATGGCGAAGCAGGGTGTGAGCGTGGAGACCATTCGCCCTGTCGATCTGGACCTTCCGCCGGGCGTACAGCCCGACATGACCGAACATGGCTTCAACGCCGATGACTGGCCGGCATTGTCGACCAAGGTCATGGCGGCAAACATCCTCGTCATCGGCACGCCGATCTGGCTGGGCGAGGAAAGCTCGGTCTGCCGGCGGGTTATCGAGCGCCTCTATGCCGAATCCGGGAAGCTCAATGAAAAGGGCCAGTACATCTATTACGGACGCGTCGGCGGCTGCATCGTTACCGGCAACGAGGATGGCATCAAGCATTGTTCGATGAGCGTGCTCTATGCGCTGCAGCACCTGGGCTACGTGATACCGCCGCAAGCCGATGCCGGCTGGATCGGGGAAGCCGGACCTGGACCGTCCTATGGCGACGACGGCCTCGGCTACGACAACGATTTCACCCAGCGCAATGCAACCTTCATGGCCTGGAACCTCATGCACATGGCAGCGATGATCCAGCGCGCTGGCGGTATACCGGGCTACGGCAACCAGCGCAGCGAGTGGGAGGCGGGCTGTCGCTTTGATCATCCAAATCCCGAATTTCGCTGACTCCGGGGCGGCCCTTGCGGGCTGCAATGCCTGATGGCAGTAGCCGGTGCCGTCCAGTCGCAATCCGTGAGTCTCGGGCATGTATCATGGCGACCCTGTTCCGCCATTGGGCGGAAGGTTCACATTCAATCGGTTCGATAGAGAGGAGCGGTGCCATGGCAAGGGGCGTAAACAAGGTCATTCTGGTAGGCAACCTGGGTGCGGACCCGGAGGTCAAGTACAGCGCCGGCGGCACGGCAATTGGCACGCTCAGCGTGGCGACGTCCGAATCATGGAAAGACAAGCAATCCGGCGAGATGCAGGAACGCACCGAATGGCACCGGGTAAAGTTGTTTGGTCGCCTCGCCGAGATCGCCGGTGAATACCTGAAGAAAGGGCGCCAGGTGTATATCGAGGGTTCGATCCGCACCGACAAGTACACCGACAAGGAAGGCGTGCAGCGCTACAGCACCGACATCATCGGCAACGAAATGCAGATGCTGGGTGGTGGCAACGAAGCAGGTGGTGGAGGCGGCGGTGGCGGTGGCGGTGGAAATTTCAGTCGCGAACGTGGTGCGCCGCGAGGTCCGCAATCAGCTCCGCAATCCGCGCCGCAGCGTCAGGTCGCCGAACCGTCGCGCAACGACAATTTCGAAGACGACGATATTCCGTTCTAGCGAACATCTACCAAAAAAGGTTGATACCGATGCGAGAAAAACCCCGATAATTCGGGGTTTTTTCGTTCCGGAGTCAAAAGAAAACAGTTGAAATAGAAATCATTAGTGGTACACTAGAAGAAATGGTTTAGTAAGGGGGAGATGGAGTGCGTCGACTTTCTGTTCATCGCTTCGCTAGCGGGGAGCGGGTTCCGATGCTCCACGATGGTTCGGGGA
>NZ_JBAWHJ010000492.1:0-2729 GCF_049593775.1 Dokdonella sp.
GCGATCGAGTTGTGGAGCGTCAACTCCGACCAGCAGTACGCTGCCATGTCGATCCAGCAGTAACCGGTAGACGTTGGCCATGCGGGGGCCGAGGCTGCCGGGTCCCTGAGGAAGTCGTGGCAAATCAGCCCACGCCGTGTCGTTTAGCGCCCGCGATTCGGCGATTACCCAATACGCGGCGATCCCAAGCTCAGTGGACGCTTGCACCGCAACGGAGGCGATCGCCTCTGCGCAGGAGAGGTAGAAGGCCTCGGCGCGCAATCGACCGACCTCCCTTGCCAGGCACGGCTTGACTGCCGAAAGCGTCGGTGTGCTGACGAAGATGCCAAGGGCCGTATTCAAGGGGTAACGTCCGCTCTCAGGAATCGGCTCGTCGGCCTCCTGGTCTGCCTCGGGTGTTCCATCGTCGCTCGGCGTCCGCGATGTTCTGCGGTTTGCTGCGGACCAGCAAATACGGCGGTCGGCAGATTTTGCAACGGGATGCCAAACTCGCGGGCCTCCAATAGAAAGGCGCGATCCACGCCAACCTCGAGCGATTCGTCGAATCCGCCAATCGCCTCGTACATGCGACGCTGCATGAAGAGGCCTTGATTGTTCATGACTGGGGACGCCCATCGCCTAGTCAGTCGCGTCCTGATCGAAATGGGTGTTGTTCGGGGCAACTGGCTATTGGCACCGCGAAGGTCAAGTATTTCGGGCGCAGAGGAACCGCTAGCGACAAAAGCATTGAGCGAACGCACTGTCGCAGGCTCCAGTCGAGAACTGGAATCCAGAAACCATAACCAGTCGGACCGTGTCGCCTTTGCACCGGCATTCAGTTGCCTGGCGCGACCCAGTGGAGAAAACATGAGCATCAGGCGTTCGTCGGCAAGGGGGATGGCGTCGCCCATCCGATCGATCGGAAGCACCAGCGCGATATCGTCGGCAACGACGTGCTGCAGTTGGGGCAGCAGACCGTGCCAGCTATTGTCTAGTGCACCGACAGGTACGACGACAGTGAGGGTCGGTTTCATACGCGAACCGCCAATTCGAGGCCCGCTTGATTCGATGTGAAATAACTTTCCCGCGCTTCCGGTCTGATTCGAAGTTCGGCCAGTGACTCGCATTCGGCAGGCCTGGCAATGGTGTGATCTGGCTGCTTGTCCGCCAGGTTGAATACACAGTTGGGGCAGATCACCGTGTCGGCCCCGATCTGGAAAATGCGGCAGCTACCGGGTGTTTCATGTTGATTCCTCCAAATGGAGCACAGGCAGTTTTGGCGCGTGCCAATTCAAGGGAGCATTCGGGGACAAAAAAGGATTCACACATGAAGTTCACACGTCACCTGAGTACGGCAAGGAGATCTGCATGTCGGCCATGAAAGTGAGCGCGGAAAGCATCGCCGCAGCTCAGGGCGGGGACCTGAATGCACTAAACGATGTCCTGACCAACTCGCGGCAGCACTTGCGCCGCTATGCCGAATACCACTGCGGCGTCAACGACGTGGAGGATGCCGTCCAGGAAACCCTGATCATGGCCTCACGTCGGCTCGGCGACCTGCGCTCCATCGAAGCATTCACGTCGTGGCTGTTCCGCATCGTAAAGCACGAGTGCAACCGCATGAGACGCGGCTGGCGCATGCTGACCAATCAGGAAATCGGCGACGACATCCAGCCTGTCATCACACCCGAACCCGGCGAGTGGCGGCTGGATCTGAGCCGCATGCTGGTGGCGCTGCCGCCGCAGTATCGAACAATCCTGTTGCTTCGCGATGTAGAGGGTTTGTCACTCGAGGAACTTTCAGTGCGACTGGAATTGTCCATTCCAGCCACGAAATCGCGGCTGCATCGCGCACGCATGCTTGCCCGCGAGCGCCTGTCATCGCCCGAAGCGGAGGCCGGCAGCCTCGATTCCGGCAGAACTGCAGAACGTGTTCTCGATTGAACCGCTACCGCAGGATTGGCCCGAGTCGCGTCTTATTTTCAAGGGTGGACCGGGAACTCGACGCCTATGCAGTAGCAAGGCGCGTTGAAGCAACTTTTCAGTTCAGGGTCGGTTTGCGGAGGCGCCGCACACGGACTGGAGTCCCGCCTGACGCCTGACGCCTGAATGACGAGGCTGCCTGCTACTTCGCCGCGAATTTGATCTCGATGCTGGCGAATCCTTTTTCCCTCCCATGCCCTCTTGGTTGTTGTGGGTCGGGTGTGAAGCTGCACTTGGCAAACGCGCACGCCGTGATCTGACGCTGCCACCTCTATCAAGGTGCGCAGCTCTGGAATCCCCGGCGGCGACCCATCGGCCCCGCTTGATCCATCCAACCATCGACGGGGCCTTTTCCCAATCAATCCTCGGAGAAATTCATGTCCTCACGAAACAAGCTTCTCACCCCTGGCCTCGCCCTTGCCGCTGCTCTGGCTTCGGTACTTTCTGTGTCTGCGCCAGCAAGTGCTGCCGAAGGCGCAGCAGCGCAGGAAAAATGCTTCGGCGTCGCGCCGGCAGGCAAGAACGACTGCGCTGCCGGTCCCGGCACCACGTGCGCAGGAACGTCGACAAAAGACGACCAGGCCAACGCCTGGAAACTCGTTCCCGCCGGAACCTGCGTGACCACTTCGTCAAGCACGTCGCCAACCAAGTTTGGTCAATTGGAAGCCTTCACCGCCAGCAAGTCGACCAAGGCCAGCGGCTGAGTCTGGCCGAGCGGATACCTTCGTGCCGATGAACAGCACATTCCCGGAACCCCTGGATCGTGT
>NZ_JBAWHJ010000493.1:0-6896 GCF_049593775.1 Dokdonella sp.
CAGTCGATAGGCGCGGGGGCGAGTCCTTTGCGATGACGGTCCGCCATCTTCTCGAGCAACTGCACGAAATCCCCAGCGAACGCGTGCATGTCGAACAGGCCGCTTTCATGTCGACGTTCGGCAAGTCGCTCGTGCAGGCGGTCGCGCGTGGCGCGATCCTGACCAATGCGGATGGCCATCTCGATGAAGGCATCGTCGTCGCCGACACTGAGTTCTTCCATTCCAAGATGGTGATTGAGGCTTGCCGCCACCCGCGCTGCAAACGTGTCGCCTGCAGTGGTCAGCACAGGACAGCCGGACCACAACGCATCGGAGGCGGTGGTATGTGCGTTGTAGGTGCAGGTGTCGAGAAACAGGTCCGCGTGCCGATAGCGGGTCAGATATTCAGCGTGTGGAAGCTTGTCCATGAAGATCAGGCGCTGCGGATCGATGCCTGCTGCCCTGGCCAGGTCACCGAAACGTTCATTGCTTCTGCCGGGGCCGGAGAGCAGCCACAAGACCGAATCGGGCACGGCGCGCAGGATCGAAAACATGCGCTGCCTGCTGCGCTGATCCAGCTTGTAGCTGTTGTTGAAGCAGACATACACGGTGCCGGATTCGGGCAGGCCGCATTGCTGTCGCGAGGGAGGCTCGGCAACCACGCGGCCAGGATCGGAGGGCTGGAAGCAGCGTGAAAGCCAGGCGACCTGTTCGGAGAACTGCGTCCGCAATCCATCCGGCACTACCTGGCGATCGGCGATCAGGTAGTCGATCCAGTGCGCACCCGATGTGCCCGGGTAGGCCAGCCAGTTGACCTGGATAGGAGCGGGGCGCAGTGCGAGTGCATCGCTGATGTTGCCGCCGCCCCAGACACGAAGGTCCATGAGGATTTCAACGCCCGTTGCGGCGATGGCTTCGGCCATGGCCCGCGAAGTCGACCCGCCGATTTCGTGCCAGTGACTGGCCGCGGTCTGCAAGCGATGTTGTATGGGAGAGCCGTCCGCGGGAGCAGTCGCGAACAGGTGCGTTTCAACATTCTGCTGCTGCAATGCTTCGAAAAACGCCACCGTCAGCAGGCCGGTCGGATGATTTCCGAAACCGTTCGAAGCAAATCCGATCCGCAGGGGTTCTCCAGGCTGCGGGCGTCGATAGGGAAAATGCGAACGGCCTTTGAGTGGGTCGACCCGTACTGCCAACGCTTCGGCAAATTGCCGTGCGCAATGCAGTTGTTCCTCGGCGGTCGCAGGTTCGGCCAGGAACCCGAATGGCGTGATGTCCGAAGCCCCTTGCGCCACCGCTGCACGCAACTGGCTTGATAGCGCATCCAGGCCCTGATCGTCGCAGAGTTGTCGTTTGATGAAAACGAGTTGGGCCAGCGCACCGGTCAATGCCGGATCAAGTCCGAATGCGCGCGCGTGGGCCTGCGCGGCGTCTTCGGCCAGCTTTTGTTCGTCGGCGATCTGGCCGAGCTGGTAGGGGAAGTTGGCATCGGCCGGCGCCAGACGTTCGCCTTCACGGCAGACGCTGGCGGCCTCGTCCAGGCGGTGCTGCGCAACCAGTGATTGACCCAGCAGCAACAAGGCTTGTGGATGCGCAGTCTGCTTGAGGATCATGCGCAGGATGGTTTCGCTTGCGGAAGCATTGCCGATGGCCAGTTCGGCCGCGGCAAGATTCAACCATGCGCCCAGGTAGGCCGGTGCGGCGCGAGTTGCCTCGAAGTAGGCGTCGCGCGAACCGATTGCATCGCCCACCGCGCGTCGTGCGTTGCCAAGGCCATTCAGCACTGCCGGATGTTTGGGAGCGATCAGCATGGCTGATTCGATGACGATCAAGGCGGCTCGCGCATCGTTTCTCGCCATGAGCGCGCTGGACAGATTGCAGATCGCTTCCACCGATCGGGGGTCGAGTCGCTGCGCGGCCTCCAGTGCGGTGACAGCTTCGTCCACATGATTCATGCTGAGCAGCGCCACGCCATGCAGGCGCGCCGGTTCTGAAGCCTCGGGAAATTGCGCACGCAACTGCTGCGCTTGTTGTGCAGCGAGATCAGGGTGACCCTGGCCAATCAGCTGGGCGATCTTGTCGAGTTGCTGCTCCACGGACATCCGCACTCAGGGTAATCGCACAAGTTAGCGAAGCCGGAGGGATGTGTCACGCCTGGCGTCGTTGCAAACCCGGTTTGATGGCAATGGTGTTCGCGTTGGCCTTCCGCGGTGTAGCCTGGGAATGGCCAGGACTGTATGCCGCGCGTGCATTGCCGATTTGTGGCTGTTCCGATCGCACCTCTTGCAGATGGCAGAACATCGCATCAGCCTCTCAAGCCGTACGCACGCCCATGACGGCGATCCTGCGCAGCGCGCAATTGACCTCGATGGCACGCAACAGTTGCTGGTATTCGGTATCGGCACCGAAATCGATTTGCATGGCTACGCTATGCCAGACAGGGCGGGTGCCCTGGAATGAGGGGGACGCGGCACGAAACGGCTCAATAACGGCATCCACGGCCGCATGCGCGTGCTGCACGATTTCTTCCAGTGAGTATTTCTTCTCACGGTCGCCGAAGAGGATGGTCACATTCATTGTTCTGCTCCAGGCTCACCAACTGCAGCCAGTCTCGCTGATCATGAATGAACAGAATGGGTACGGCGGAACCGGTTGCCACTGGACATTCGCCTCCTGTTGCGCATTGGCTGGCGCCGGCTGCCCCTGTTTGGCTGATTGGTAGGGGAAACGGTCGAAATTCTGATCGGATCGAGCATGGCAGATTGCATGGCACCGCCGACCGCCTTTCCGTACGCGACATACGCTGTGCAAGGATTGTTGGGCGTGATGCCCTTGCCAGCAGGTGTGGAAAAGCATTGCCTGTTGCCGGCCCCTGCAAATGCTTGGAATAGCGGTGCGAACCTTGGTTGCCTGCCGCTTGTTTGACTTGATGCCGGGAAAAGTATATTCCAGAGGGCGCAGTTCGGTCGTTTTCGCGGATCAGCCGTTCGTCCGATTTTTCGACGGGAGTCGAGCGTTGTATCGGGGCAGGAGAAACTCATGAAACGGATCGTCGTTTGTGCCGATGGCACCTGGAATGTGCGTGACCAACTTGACGAAGAGACTGGCAAGCGTCGTCCGACCAATGTGACGAAGCTGGCGCGAGCGGTTTTGCCGCGCGGAGGCGATGGCGTCGACCAGGTGGTCTTCTACGATGAAGGCGTGGGTACCAGCGGTGGACTGGACAAGGTGACCGGTGGTGCCTTCGGTCGCGGCATCGAGCGCAATGTGCGCGATATCTATCGCTTCCTCAGCTACAACTACGAGGAGGGTGATGAAATCTACCTGTTCGGATTCAGTCGGGGTGCGTTTACCGTTCGCACGCTGGCCGGATTCATGAATCGCGTCGGCCTGCTCGACAAGGGCGATGACTATTACGTTCCCGATGTCTATGCGGCCTATGAAACCAACGAGTCGGCCGGCACGGCACGCTGGGAGCAGATCTTCCATAACGTCAAGGTCCGCCGCGAGTGCCCGCCAATCCGCATGATCGGAGTCTGGGATACGGTTGGCTCGCTTGGCGCACCCGGTTTTCTCGGGCGTGTGGTCAATCGCAGCAAGTACAAGTACCACGACATCGCCTTGAACGGTCACATCCACAACGCCTTCCACGCATTGGCCATCGACGAGCAGCGCAAGCCGTTTGCTCCCGATCTCTGGAAACGGCCAGCGGATTGGCAAGGCCAGCTCGAACAGGCCTGGTTTGCCGGCGTCCACAGCAATATTGGTGGTGGCTATACGCCCGATGGCCTCGCCAATGAAGCCCTGCACTGGATGGTCGAAAAAGCCGAAGGACTGGGCCTTAAATTCAATGCGGCATACCTGAACTTCTTCGCCCCGGTTTTCTACTCCGAATTGAAAGACTCGATGACGATGACGTATCGGGCCATGGGTCGAAACATCCGCGAAATTGGTGCGCATCACGATGCCGGAGAAGCCGTGCACCAGTCGGCGGTTGATCGAACCAGGGATGCGAACAGCAGCTATCGGCCGGAAAACCTGCAGCGCTATCTCGACAGCGGCAGGGTTCGCGTGGTCGATACGACGAGGATCGAACGCGGACGCCAGCCTTGAGCAGGATCACCTCCGATATCAGGCAACGGGTCTGGTACATCGAGGCCCGAACCTGCAGATCCGGCGATGAATTCGCGTCGGAAGATGCGGCATCGATGGGCAGTGCCGTGCTTGTCGAAATCGAACATCGCGATGAGCCGAAGAAAATTCGACGCTACCTGCTGACATGCGCGCATGTGGTGCGCCGCAAAGTCGTCGGATCGAATGACTGGGGCGGTGAGGTCTACGACGAAATACTGTGCTGGCGACCGGGCCAGGGCTACACACGCAGCTACAAGGGCAAGCGCAAGTGTGGCGACCATCCGGATATTTTCCGGGCAAGCCTGAGCGAGCTATCACCCTGTGGTGGCAAGGCGGAGGGGTTGCCCGATGAGTTGCGCGATGCGCCGCATGATTGGGTCCTGCTCGAAATCGATGACCCTGCATTCCAGAAACAGGGGCGACCGCTGCGCTGGAGTGCAATCGACGAAGACGACGATGTCTTTATCGTCGGTTATCCAGGGGGTGCGGGCCTGGCAAAACACGCAGCGGGCACCGCGATCTGGGTGAATGGCAGCATCGTGGAGAATCTCGCCACCGGACCCTTCAGCCAGGTTCGAACACCGGCGGCTGGCATGCTCAGTCTTTCCGGTGTCGATGAAACAAGGCCCGGCATGAGTGGCGGTGGCATCTTCGATGAATCCGGCGCACTGGTCGGTCTGCATCGTGCCGTCGATGACATGGCCATGCAGCGAAACGCCATTTCCGCCATTCACATCCGCGATGCGCTCGACACGCGCAGCAATGCCTGCCCAACCACGCCAGCGCGTGTCAGGCCCATATCGAGTGGCGTGCGTGGCGCAATCGTGGCAGTCGCGGTGCTCATGGTTGTCGCGGCTGGCGCCTGGTTGTTGCTTCGACCTAGCGACTGCCTGCTGCAGGTCAATGTGCGCAGCACCTCAGGTGCGATGGTCCCGCGCGTGGTCGACATCACGCGTGCGAGCGGCCGTACTGAATCGCATGTGCTCGGGTCTGACGGCTCCGCAGGCATCGGCATTTCAGGCATGTCACCGGGCGAACGCTGGCAACTCAGCCTCAGGTTCGATGACGTCGTATCGAAAAAGATCGGGTTGAGCGGCTGTCCATCGTCGCAGGGTACCCACGAACTGGAGGAGGCGCATGTCGAACTGGCTCCGCAATAGTGGCGTGTGTCTCGCCATGGCGATGCTCGTCGCCTGTGGCGACGACCCGACCCCGACGATGACCGTTATCGGCGGAAGCGTGCGCGATGAGGCAACCGAAGAGCCGGTTCGCGGTGCGGAGGTTCGGGTCATGTCTGGTGCCGAGCTTCAAGCGAGTGCACTGACCGACGAAACGGGGCGCTTCCAGCTGCAGTTCCCGGCCAATGCCGGACCCGGCTCGCAGTCGCTGGAATTGTCTGCCAGCCTGGAAGGATTTCGCTCGGCGTCACGCCCGGTCGTGGTCAACCAGGGCATGCCAAGCGAACTCAGCTACGCACTGAGCCTTATTCCCGAAGGTGTTGCCTCGTGCATCCAGAAAAGTGGACCCGCGGTGATCGTGGGGCATTTTCGCTCGGCTCCCGGTCGACCTGATCCTGATCTTTCCGCACGCATCGCCGACACCTTTCGCTACGACTTGCTCACGCAGATCCAGAAGGCCAATTTCGTTGCCACGAAGCAACCTGGCATCTTTCCGTGCGGCACGGCCAAGCCGATGACACCGGAACGCTACGGTCGCTATGCCAGGCTGCTGGGTGCCGACGCCTATGTCGGCGGTTTCGTGACCAGCCCTGATCCGATCAAGGTCAAGGTCCAGATCACGGTGGCAGATGGCTACGGTGTCATGGTTGCTCCGCTGACCGCGACCAGCTCCGATGTCGACCTCGACGATCCGACCCTGGCGCGTCTCGCGCCCGAGGCCAATGCCGCCGTACTGACCGCACTGGCCATCGGGTACAAGTTGTCGGACAAGCCGCAGGAATGCGTCGACCTGATCGCCGCGTCCGAACGCATGCTCGGCAGCTTGCCGGCGACGCTCGCCACGCTGCGCGAAGAATGCAAGGCCGCGCTGCCCAATCGAGGGCTGCTGTGATGACCCGTGCATTGATCTTCACTTTGAGCCTGTGCCTGTTCGCGATTGCACCAACGGCGCAGGCCGTCGTGGGTGTCGATGTCAACGAGGATATCGACGCCGTACTTTCCGGTAGTGCACCGCCGCTGCATCTGCCCGATGCCCGTTACCGCATTGCGGTTTTCGAGTTCGAGGATCCGGACGGTACCGGCCTCGGGAGTGCGGTTTCGACGCTGATTGCACGCGAAGTGCTGTTGCGCAGCGGGCTGCAATCGCTGGGTATCCTCAACTACTACGGCTCGCTGGAGCCGACCAGGGAGCATCCGCAAAGCTATTTCGACAAGGTGGACCTGGTGCTTCGCGCGCAGCGCGCAAGCCTGGCCATCTGGGGCGTGGTTCGCCGTGATGACAAATCCATCGTCGTCGACGTGCAGGCGCAACTGCCTGAGACGCTGGTCGAGAAGTCATACGCGTGGTCATTGAAGTTGCCTCGGGCCATGGGTGGCAAAACCCTGCAGGCGAAGATTTCTCCGGCCCGCATGCAGATTCAACAAGTTCGCCTGCCACTGGATTTCGGCACGACCCTGGTTGCGATGGCCCAATCAAGCAACATTGCCAGGACATCACCTTCCGCCTCTGCCTCGGTGGCCAAGCGCGTGCGCAGATACTCCTCGCTTTCGGTCACCGCGACGCGAGGATCGTGGTCGAAGATGGTGGTTGATGGAGCCTCCGGC
>NZ_JBAWHJ010000494.1:0-31806 GCF_049593775.1 Dokdonella sp.
AACCAGACCTGGTTCCACAGCCCGAGAAAAAACAAGCTGACGATGCGAACGAGGTTGAGCACCTGGATGGCGAGGAAGCCGAGCACAAGTCCGACAATCTTGTGTTTCCAAGGCGCAGGGAAGGCCAGGATCGCGGAGAACAGGATGATCACGGCCTCAATGCCATTGCACCCACGCTCGATGGAGACAACGAAGGTTCCGGCAGCGTTCTGGATCAGTTTGCCCTGCGAGATCGTCGTGCCATCGAACAGGTGGATGATCGTGGCGCAGGCCTTGGCCAGCACTGATGTAAACGGAGCAATGATCAGTTCATCGACCGGGGTGGTCAGACCGGCCGCAAAAAGCACCAGCAGCAAGACGAGGAAAATCAGGATGAAACGCAGCATGGCGCTCGGGGTGATTGGCGGAAAGCGCCCAGTTTAGACCACCCGCATAAAAGACGCTGCCATGCGGCCTGATCCGCCCTTTCGTGGCCGGGAAAATTCCGGGCATCGTGGCTGCGGCATCATGACCGGCAGATCGTCACCGACCCTGCGCCGGGCATCTGGGCTAGCATTCCCTGCATGAACCCCGCACCAAACCTGTTTCTGATCGGCCCAATGGGTGCCGGCAAGACTTCGATAGGCCGACGTCTGGCCGACCGGCTCGAACTGCCGTTCATCGATCTTGACCTGGCATTCGAGGAGCGCGCCGGAGTCAGTATTGCACTCACCTTCGAAATAGAGGGCGAAGCCGGATTCCGCAAACGCGAAAGCGCCTTGCTGGCCGAACTGGTTCGCCAACGCGGCATCATCCTTTCGACGGGTGGCGGCGCGGTTCTGGACAGGGGCAACCGGGAACTGCTTCGCAACAACGGTTTCGTTGTGTGGCTGGATGTGGACGTGGAGACCCAGTTGCGGCGACTGCAGGCAGACCGCAAGCGCCCACTGCTCTCGGCCGGTGACCGCAACGAACGGTTGCGCGACATGGCTGCGCAACGCAATCCGCTCTACGCGGAGACCGCCGACCTGCACATCAGGGCATCCGGCACGACCAGCAGCGCCGCGATGGCACGCAATGTCGGCATGCAGATTGCCCGCCACTGGCACTACATTGAAAACGGAGCAGATGCATGAAACATCTTGAGGTCGAGCTCGGCGAGCGCAGCTATCGAATCCATATCGGTGCCGGAAGCCTGCAACAGCCGGCCATCTGGCGTCCGGCGTTGCGTGGGCGCCACGTTCTTGTACTCAGCAACACCGTGGTCGCCCCGCTCTATCTGGACGCAGTGCTGTCCGGCTTGACCGACCTGACCCATTCCAGCCTGATTCTGGAAGATGGCGAGCAGCACAAGAGCTTCGAGAACGTGGCCCGCGTGTTTGATGCACTGGCCGATTTGGGTGCCAGTCGAGACGCAACACTCGTCACGTTAGGCGGGGGCGTCATTGGCGACCTCGGCGGGTTTGCCGCCGCGTGCTGGATGCGCGGAATTGATTTCGTGCAGATGCCAACGACCCTGCTGGCCATGGTGGATTCCTCGGTCGGCGGCAAGACCGGGGTGAACTTGCCCGCTGGCAAGAATCTCGTAGGCGCATTCCACCAGCCGCGAGCAGTGATCATCGATACGGCCACGCTGGCCAGCCTTCCCCGCCGGGAATATCTCGCCGGCCTGGCCGAAGTCATCAAGTATGGCGCCATCGGCGACGCGACTTTCCTGGACTGGCTGGGGCAACACGCCGATGCCCTGCTGAATCGTGATGCCCGGGCGCTGGACGAGGCGATTGCCTTCAGCTGTCGATACAAGGCCGGTGTAGTGGTTCGCGACGAGCGCGAGCTGGGCGAGCGCGCCTTGCTCAATTTCGGTCATACATTTGGCCATGCCATTGAAGCCGAAGCCGGTTACGGACAAGTACTGCATGGCGAGGCCGTGGCGATCGGCATGATCCTGGCGGCGCGCCTGTCGGCAAGCCTGGGCCTCGCGCCACCTGCCGACGCCGATCACCTTCAAGCATTGTTGTCGCGATTGGACCTGCCGACCCGGCTGCCGCCTGGCCTGGATGCACAGCGCCTGCTTGATCGGATGGTCCTCGACAAGAAGTCACTGAGCGGAAAATTGCGCCTGATCCTCTGGCGCGGCATCGGAAAGGCAGAAATCGCAGGAGGCATCGACGATTCGGCCATTCTGGCCTCGCTGCAGGACGCAGCCATGCAATCGATCTGAACAGAAATTCACCGAATTCAAGGGCATCGAACAACAGGATGCAGCGAAGCGGTTTCAATACAGCTAAAATCGTACGATGCGCATCTACATGCAAACACAGACGGAAGCGACAGAAACACCTCGCTTCTATCAACTTTCACTGCAGCAGGACCTGCTCGGTGGCTGGACCCTCTATCGCGAATGGGGCCAGCAAGGCGCGCGTTCGAGCCTGAAACGCGAGGTTTACCTCGATCGCGACAGCGCGTTGACGGCTTTCGAGAATGCCCGGGATTCCCAGGTCAAACGCGGCTTCCGGGTAGTATTCAGTCAAGGCATGGATAGCCCACATGCACATTGAGTCCCCGACAATCCGGCTGATCATTCTGGGCATTTGCCTGGTGGCCAGCCCGCAAACCGAGGCTTTCGAGCCAGGTAGCGAACGGACCTGCGAACCTTCAGCCGACGGTCAGCGCTTTGTCTGCCGGGATGCGTCCGGCATGGAAACGGAATCCGCGACCCCGGCAGAGGCCACAGCGACCGAACTCGCCGAAGAACCCGCACCCGAGAACGAGCCCGCAGCGGTGGACGCCGAACCGGCGCCCGAGGATGCCGTTCCAAGCCCCACCAGCAAGTTGCCCAACTACCTGCTCCACAATCCGGGTTCCGCGCCACGTCGTGCAACACCGGCTCCGGCGTCGAAGCCGGCACCGGCAGCGAGCAAGCCCCCCACACCAGCATCTTCCGCTGCTCCTGCCGCCACCAGTCCCAAGGTGGTGGCTCCGCCCAGCGCGCCGGCGCAATCTGCCGCGACGCCCCTGGCCAAACCCGTTGCGCCACGGGCAACAGCACCGATGGCCAAGCCTGCTCCAGCACCCACGGCATCTCCTGCCTCGTCGACATTGCCGCAAAAGCCGCCGAGCAGTCCGGCGCCTGCCAATCCGGCGCCACAGCCAGCTCCCGAAAAGTCGGAGCCCACACCCGCGCCACCGTCAGCCGCGACAACGCCGGTGCCGTCCACCACAGCGTCGGCATCCGCGCGTCCACGCGCTCGACGCGAACTGTCCAACGCAAGCGCGTTCATGGCCTTGCCGGGCGATCACTACACCCTCGTGCTCGACAGCGCGCGCAGCGTTGCCGAACTGGATGCGCTGGTGGACGCGCTGGAGGATCTTCCCGGCACGCTTTATCGGGTTGGCCTGGACATGCCCGATGGGCGCTGGTACAGCCTGTGCTGGTCGAATTTCGACAGCCTCGATGCCGCCCGCGCAGCACGAGCGCGCCTGCCGGCCGACGCACCGATCGCTTCCGGCTGGCCGCGGCGGATCAGCCTGCTGCAAAGCGAAATCAAGTAATTACCCTGGAGTTGCCCGTGACCGATCACCGCTTCCTGCGTGCGCTGCGGCGCGAACCCGTCGATACGACGCCTGTCTGGATCATGCGCCAGGCCGGTCGCTACTTGCCGGAATACCGCGCCACGCGGGAACGTGCTGGCAGTTTCCTGGCCCTGGCCAAGACCCCGGAACTCGCCTGCGAAGTCACCTTGCAGCCACTGGATCGGTTCGCCCTTGATGCCGCGATCCTGTTTTCCGACATCCTGACCATTCCCGACGCAATGGGGCTGGGCCTGCACTTCATTGAAGGAGAGGGGCCGAAGTTCCATCACCCTCTGCGCTCCGCAGCTGCGATCAGGAAGCTCGGCGTTCCGGATCCGGAAGCGGATCTGCGCTATGTCACCGATGCGGTACGCCTGATCCGTCGCGAACTCGCCGACCGGGTTCCGCTGATCGGATTTTCCGGCAGTCCGTGGACGCTCGCCTGCTACATGATCGAAGGTGGCGGTTCTTCCAACTTCTCGCGCGCGAAGGCGCTGATGCTGGATGATCCGGCGACCATGCATCACCTGCTTGACATCAATGCTCGCGCCGTCACCGCCTACCTGACCGCCCAGGCCGCTGCCGGTGCGCAAACCCTGATGGTGTTCGACAGCTGGGGCGGCATGCTCTCGGCACAGTCGTTCCCTGAATTTTCGCAGCGCTATCTGGCCAGTATCGCCAGCGAGCTCAAATCGAATGCGGCCACACGCGACATCCCGCTCATCCTGTTTTCAAAGGGTGCCAACGTCCATCTCGAAGGCCTTGCCGACAGCGGCTGCGATGCGCTGGCGGTCGACTGGACCATCAGTCTTTCCGAAGCACGCCGGCGCGTCGGCGACCGCGTTGCCCTGCAGGGCAATCTCGATCCGGCCACACTCGCGGCCAATCCCGACGCGATCCGTGAACAGGTGCGCATCACCCTCGACAGTTTCGGTGAAGGCCCGGGACACGTCTTCAATCTCGGCCATGGCATCACGCCGGATATCGACCCGGACCATGTTGCCGTTCTTGTCGATGCAGTGCACGAATTCGGGCGGACGTGAAACCGGGACCATCGGTCGTGAAGATCCCTGCCACTACGCTCGGCAGACGTGTCATCGCGACCCTGATCGCATGCCTGCTGCTTGCGCCCGCAGCCAAGGCCAGCGAGGTTCCGGCCGACTCAGTGCCGGCCTCTGGCGCGGGCGCGGAATTCGCCACGCTCGATACCATCGTGGTCAGCGGCGAACAGCCCGGGCCCGGCCTGTGGAAGGTCAGCAAGGACGATCACGAGCTGTGGATACTCGGCACGCTGAGCCCGCTGCCGAAAAGGATGAGCTGGGTATCGCGCGACGTCGAAGCCATCATTGCCGATTCCCAGGAAGTTATCCTGATGCCGAATGTGTCGCTCAGCGTCAAGGGCGGCATGATTCGTGGCTTGTTCCTGCTGCCGTCCTTGATGAAGGCGCGCAACAATCCCGACAAGGAAAAGCTGGTCGACGTGGTGCCGCCAGACTTGTACGCGCGCTGGAAAGTGCTCAAGGCGCGCTACATGGGCAATGGCAACAGCGTCGAGAAACGCAGGCCGATCTTCGCGGCGTACGACCTCTACGAAAGTGCGATCAAGCGCTCTGGTCTTTCCCAGAAGGATGTCGTCAGCGGCGGCGTCAAGAAAGCGGCCCGGCGCAACAAGGTGGAATTGGTCGAGCCCGAACTCGATTTGCGCATCGAATCACCGGGATCGGCGCTGCGCGACTTCAGGAAATCGTCACTCGACGACCTTGATTGTTTCGCCAAGACGATGAGTCGCCTCGAAACCGACATCGAGGCAATGAAGCTGCGCGGCAACGCCTGGGCAACCGGTGATATCGAAGCCATCCAGAGCCTCCCTTACACCGATCAATTGCATGCCTGCAGCGATGCCATCCTCAACGCCAGTGTGGTCGAGGAACGCGGCCTCGCCGATTTGCGTCCGCGCATCTATTCCATCTGGCTGACCGCAGCCGAAAGTTCGCTGCAGCGCAATGCCAAAAGCTTCGCGATCCTGCCGATGCGGCTGCTGCTGGCTGACGATGGCTTGCTGACCCAGTTGCGTGATCGCGGCTACACCATCGATCCGCCCGAATAGTCGAATCATCTCGTCTGCAGTCGAGGTGCGCGGCAAAATATTCCCGGTCTTGTTGATCGAGCCTGAAAGGCCGTTACACTCGGGGCTGATTCCGGGGGGATCGCCTATGCAGAATCAGCACGGTTCGGCGCCGATGACGCGGCGTCAGTTATTGCGCATGATCGGACTCAGCGCGGGTGGCGCGGCGATGTACCAGGCCATGAGCAGCCTCGGGCTCGCGGCTGAAACGCAGTTCGCGGGCATTCCACCTCTCGGCCCTGCACCCAAGGGCGCCTCGGTACTCATTCTCGGCGCCGGCCTCGCCGGCATGGTGGCTGCATTCGAATTGCGCAAGGCCGGCTATGCAGTTCAAGTGCTTGAATACAATGCTCGTGCTGGCGGTCGAAACTGGACCGTGCGCGGTGGCGATCAATACACGGAGCTCGGCGGCGAGACGCAGGAATGCGAATTCTCCGAGGGTCTGCACTTCAATCCGGGGCCATGGCGCATTCCGCACCAGCATCGCGCCGTCCTCGGCTACTGCAAGCAGTTCGGCATCCCGCTGCAGGGATTCGTCCAGGTCAACAACAACGCATGGCTGCACAGCAGCCGTGCGTTTGGTGGCAAGCCCATGCGCTACCGCGAGGTCAATTCCGATTATCGCGGCCACGTCGCCGAACTGCTGGCCAAGTGCACACTGGATGATGCGCTTGATGCACCTGTGAGCAGCGAGGACCAGCAAAAGTTGCTCGCATCCCTGCAGTGGTGGGGGGCGCTGGACGGCAACTATGCCTACGCGAAGAATCCGCTCAGCAGCGAGCGTCGTGGCTACGACAAGGAACCCGGCGGCGGCCTGTCCGGCAAGCCAGAGTACTCCTCACCCGTTGGCTTGAGCGAATTGCTCGACTCGCGACTCTGGCAGAGCCTGCCGATCAATGAAATTTTCGATTTGCAAACCACCTTGCTGCAACCGGTCGGCGGCATGGGTCGGATTGGCGATGCGTTCGCGAGCCGACTCGAAGGCCTGATTCGCTACTCGGCCAAGGTCATCGACATCCGCCAGGACGAGCGCGGCGTTGAGGTCAGCTATGAGGACACAACCCAGCCCGGCCAACGGCACAGCGCCAGTGCGGACTGGTGCATCTGCACGATTCCGCTTTCCATCCTCGGCCAGATCCCGATGAACGTGGGGAGGCCGATGGCTGCGGCGATCGCTGCGGTCCCGTATGCCGCATCGGTCAAGATCGGACTCCAGTTCAAGCGGCGCTTCTGGGAGGAAGACGAAGGCATCTACGGCGGTATCAGCTACACGGATCTGCCAATCGGACTGATCAGCTATCCAAGTTCTGGTTTCCAGGGCAATGGGCCGGCGATTCTGCTGGGCGGCTACACCTGGGGTACCGACGCGATGAAATTCTCCTCGATGAGTCCTGCCCGGCGCATCAGCGAAGCGGTCGCCCAGGGTGCGCAGATCCACCCGCAATACCGGGCCGAATTCGACAACGGCATTGCCGTGTCCTGGCACCGATCGCCATTCACGATGGGCTGTTTCGGCTTGTGGACGCAGGCCATGCGCGAGCAGCACTACGAGAACCTTTGCCAGTTCGATGGGCGCATCGTGCTGGCCGGCGAGCACGCCTCCTACCTGCCGGCCTGGCAGGAGGGTGCGGTCACTTCAGCCCTCGATGCGATAGAACGACTGCATCGACGAGCCAACGCGAAGGGAGGTGCCGCATGAATCGTCCCTTCTGCCAGCGCGCCGTGTTTCGCGTATTCGCGACATTGATGTGCGTGGCATCCAGCGCGACCTTCGCCGATGAAACCACGGAAACCGAAAGGGCCGGCTTGCTGACTGGCAACACCGCCGACCTGGTCAGTGGCGAGCAAATCTATAGGCAGATCTGCCAGGGATGCCACATGCCCGGGGGGCGCGGCGCCACAGGGGCCGGAAGCTATCCGGCGTTCGCCGGCAATCCGGCCCTGGCGTCGGCGAATTATGTCGTGGTTACCGTACTCAATGGCCGCGGCAACATGCCGGCATTCAAGCCGATCGAAAATTTCGAGTTCTTCTTCGGCCCCACCTCGCTTGACGACAGACAGGTCGCCGAAGTCGTCAACTACATTCGCACGCACTTCGGCAACGACTACGCCGAGCCAGTCAGCGCGGCCGACGTCGCCGCACTCCATACCCAACCCTGAAAGGAGAACCGCATGATTCGACATGCCATCCCATTGCTCGCATTGGTACTCGCACCAAGCCTGCTGCTCGCGCAATCCGTGGTTCGCCACAAGCTGCCCAACAACAGCACGTTTCCGATCGCCGCCGCAGTCGAGGTTCCAGCCGGCAAGACCATGGTCTACCTGAGTGGCAAGGTGCCCTCGGTTGCCAACGAGAAGGCGGAGAAGAATAGCGTGGCAGCCTACGGCGATACCGAGGCGCAGACGCTATCCGTGCTCAAGGGCATCGAGGAGCAACTGAAGGGCATGAACCTCGGCATGGGCGATATCGTGCGCATGCAGGCGTTCCTCGTCGGCGATCCCGGCCAGGGCGGCAAGATGGATTTTGGCGGCTTCATGAAGGGCTATAGCCAATTCTTCGGCACCGAAGCACAACCCAATCTGCCGGCACGTTCGACGATGCAGGTCGCAGCCCTTGCCAACCCGGGTTTCCTTGTCGAGATTGAAGTGACGGCGGTTCGCCCCTGATCAGGAAGCCTTAAATTGGCGGCAAACGGGCTCAATCGCTGCCAGGCGATGATTGCGGGGCGGGTTCATCGAACCATGGCGATATCGCCTGCTCGAGCTTCTCGCCGCTGAGCGGCTTGCGCAAGAATCCGTCCATGCCTGCACTGCGTGCCTGCGCCTCCTCATCGCCAGTGGCCCGCGCAGTAATCGCGATCAAGGGTAGCGGACGAACATTGCCCAGGCTTCGTTCGCGATCGCGCACGAGCCGGCTCAATTGCAGGCCGTCGATTCCAGGGAGGTCGAGATCGACCAGGGCCAGGTCCACTCCGGATTTCTCCAGAATCGCCAGCGCAGCCAGTCCATGCGGTGCGTGGCTGGCCCGATGACCGATCTTTTCAAGCATGCCGATGACGACCGCAGCGATGGTGGCGTCATCTTCGACAACCAGCACATGGCGAATCGGGGGCGCAGCGAAAGTTTGCCTGTCCGCTGACACGTTCGCCTGCACAAGCCGGGGTGATGCGGGCAACACATCCTGGGGCGACGCGGTTGGCAGCGGCAACCGGATGGCGAAGGAAGTGCCTTGGCCCGGCGTACTGTCGACCTCGATGCTTCCACCCATCAGTTCCACCAGTTCGCGACAGATCGACAACCCGAGGCCGCTGCTACCCAGGCTTTGCGCCTGTTCACCGGATTGCTCGAAACGACCAAACAGACGGCTACGCAGGTCGGCATTCATGCCGGGCCCCGTATCCGAGACCGTGAATGCGATCCAGCCGTCGCCGACATCGGCTGCGCCCAGTTCGATCCGGCCATGTTCGGTGAACTTGATGGCATTGTTCACCAGGTTGAGCAGCACCTGCTTGATGCGCAGCGCATCGCCCAGGACCCGGGCTGGCATAGGCTCGCTTACGTTCAGTTCCAGGGCCAGATCCTTTTTTTGCGCCAGGGGTTGCTCCAGCGCGCATATTTCACGCAGCAGCTCCACAGGATCGAGCGGCTGCTTCACCAGTTCGAGCTTGCCTGCTTCGATCCGAGCCAGATCGAGACTGTCATTGACCAGGCGCAGCAGCATGTCTCCGGAGCGGCTGATCGCCTCGGCATAGCCTCGCTGGCGCTCGTCCAGAGCAGTGCCGCGCAGCAGTTCGGCCATGCCCAGCACGCCAGTCATCGGCGTGCGGATCTCATGACTCATCGTGGCAAGGAAGGCCGATTTGGCCTTGCCCAGTTGCTCGGCGTTGCGGCGCTGCTCATCGGCCAGTGCCATGGCGTGGCGCTGGTCGACACGATGCCGCCAGGCGCGCATGGAGGCAAACACGACCAGTCCGAACAAGACCAGATACGCAAACCATGCACCCGGCTGCAACCAGGGCGCAGCGGCAACCCGGATCGCAATTTCGGGGGTTGATTCGCTCCAGATACCGTCTGCATTGGCTGCGCGAACCTGCAACGTATAGTTGCCGGCCGGCAACTGCGAGAACACACGCTCGCCACGCGCACCGGTATCAACCCAACCCTCATCAAATCCTGCCAGACGGAACTGGTAGCGATTTCCGGCCGGATTGAGGAACGACAAGGCCCTCGCCGTGACGCTCAACTCGCGATAGGAATGTTTCAGTCCCACAGCGGCCGTTGCATCCAGGGCAATGACCTCGCCATCACGACGCACCGAAAGTCCTGTCAATTTGAGCAGTGGCGCAGGAGAGTCCAGCGAAATGGCCTGCGGATCGAAGCCGATCAATCCGGCGCGCGAGTTGATGTAAACGCTGCCATCGGGAGCCTTGGCAAAATGCCCGACCAGCTCGGCACTTGGCAGACCATCGCGTTCGCTGAAGCGACGGATGCCTGAAAGGTCGACATCGATACGCCAGAGGCCGCGCTGACTTGCTGCCCAGATGCTGCCATCGGTCGTCACATGCAGGTCACTGACTTGCATGGCCGGCCAACCTTCCGCACTGGCGAACTGGACCGAGGGCGTGAGCTTTCCATCGCGCCAGTCGTAGCGCTCCAGTGCACCGAGCCGGTGCAGCCAGAGTGAGTGGGCATCGGCGAACGTGAGTGCATGTATCGCCTCATCCGGAGCACCCGGGACGCGCATGAAGCGATCCTGGCTGGCGTCGTAGCGCTCGACGCCGATGCTTGTCGCAATCCATGGAACACCTTGAGGATCGAGCACGATATTGGCGATGTCGGCGTCGCCAAGTGTTTCGGAGCCAACCGAGTAGCTGCGAATGGACAACGTGGTCGGGTCGATCCTGGCGACGCCACCGCCGCGAAGGCTGGCCCAGATCATCGAATCACCATCAAGCAAGATCTGGTTGGCATAGCCCCGAGGCAGCGCATCAGGCGAATCGACCACGACCGGAAGCTCGGTCATGCCGCTGCCGTCGAGGGCGTAGCGGCGAATCCCGCGCTGATGCCCCACCCACAGGAATTCGCCAATCTGCAGCACCGATCTCACTGCACTGCCCTGCACCTCAAGCCGCACGCCGTGACGTTTCACCTTGCCGGAAATCGCGTCGATATGGTCGATTCCATCGCGACCACCGGCAACCCAGATGCCACCATCCGCATCGACGCTGACCGCCTCGGAAACAGTGTGCCTCAGGCTAGCCTCCTCCCCGGGCCGATGGCGCCACACGGAGAAATTCCGCCAGCGCGCCGGCAAGCGTGCGATACCGCCTTCGAACAGGGCTATCCAGAGACCGCCCTCGCGGTCACGAAGCAGATCCATGATTCGTGATGAAGACAAATCGCCGGGCAGCGTGTCGCCGCCGCCGTAGCGTGTTTGCGTGCCTTTTTCCAGACGTACCAGGCCACCTGTTGTTCCGATCCAGCGACTGCCGTCGCTGTCGCGGACCGTGGCCGAGGTGGCCGTGCGCACGTCAGTCTCGATCAGAGTTTCCGCAACGGAGAGATCGGCGCGCACCCTGGCCACGCCATAGTCACTGCCCACCAGAACGCTCCCGTCGTCCTGCACGCGCAGGCTCCCGATCGGCAGGTTTTCCGCGTGGCGCTCGAGTGCAGGCAGGGCGATGTGGACCAGCCGGCCATCACGCTCGCGCACATCCAGTCCGTCGTCGGTACCGATCCAGAGACGCCCTGACTGATCACCCGCCAGTGAGATGACCGTAGTTGAGCTCAGGCTGGCGGGGTTTTCAGGATCATGCTCGATGCGCTCGAAGCTTCCATCCTCGAGTAGCCGGTTGAGGCCACCCAGATAGGTGCCGACCCAGATCGTGCCATCCGCATCCTGAGCAACCGTGAACACATCGTCACTGCTGATGCTGGTCGGATCGTCCTTGTCGTGCAGATAGCGACGGAACCGGGTTTCATCCAGCATTTCATTCAAGCCGCTGGCTTCGCCGCCGGTCCAGATTCGCCCATCCCGGTCGACCAAAAGCGCCGATACATCATTGCTCGCCAACGAGCCTGCATCGTCCGGATCATGCCGCCAGACGCGATAGTCGACACCATCGTAGCGAGCCAGCCCATCGCGCGTACCGATCCAGACGAATCCATCAGCATCCTGGCGCACCGCGTAGACGTCGCTGGAAGGCAGTCCATCGGCCACGCGCAGCACTTCGAACCATGGATCCGAAGGTGGCGGTCCGGCGACCACCAGAGCAGGTACCAGCCAACTGAGCAACACCGCCGCGAATCGCCACATGGCGCTCTCCCTGCATGATCAGAATCCCGTCCAGCCGATGGTGCCATGAGGTGCCGGTCGACGGCCACCGGGAGCGACCAGCCCAACAGGATAGAATCAGGCCATGTCGCATTCCCGCCTGCCATTGCGCCTGGTCCTGCTTGGCCTGCTTGGTCTCGTCGCCGTGCTGCTGATCGGCCTGGCCATCAGCACACTCAACAGCCTGCTTGAGTTGTACGAGCGCCTGCTCGGCTTGCCCCTGCTGGTACGGGTCCCATTGATTATCCTCGTGGCCGGCGTTGTGCTCGCACTGGGCATGCTGGCGTGGAAGCTTCTGCGTCCGACGCCGCGACGATCGGCGCGCAAGTCCGTCGGGAAAGTTCCCGCGCGCGAGTCGGTCGAAACGCGTGTAGCCGACCTGCTGACAAGAGATGAATCAGCCGCCAGCCTCGAACAGGAGCTCATCGAGCTCGACAGACGCCGCCAGAGCGGCGAAATCCATGTGGCATTGTTCGGCGAAATCAGCACCGGGAAGACCAGCCTGGTACGCCAGCTCACGGACGAAGCGGTGGCTGACGTCGACGTGATCGGCGGTACTACGCGCTGGGTCCACCATTTCCGCGGCCGACTCCCCGACCAGCGCGAACTGATCATCGCCGACATGCCGGGCACGGGTGAGGTCTCCGGCCAGCAACGCGAGCAGCTTGCCCGCGACGAAGCATTGCGTTCACACGCCGTGATCTACGTGGCCAGCTCCGACCTGACCCGGGCCCAGGATACCGAGCTGCGCTGGCTTGCCGGATTCGGCAAGCCCCTGATTCTCGCGCTGAACAAATCCGACCAGTTCGAAGACAACGAGCGCGAAGCGCTGATGGATTCCTTCCAGTCACGCTATGCCGGGGTCTGTCGCGCCATCATCACCATCAGCGCCGGTGGCAGCGAGCGATTCGAACGGCATCTTGCCGATGGCCGTGTCGAGCGCGTCGAACGCGAACGCAATGCAGACATCGATGCCTTGCTCAGCGAACTGATGCGCGTGGCCGCACAGGGCCAGGCCGCACTTGAACCAGCCCGGGAGGCCTCCGTACTGCTGCATGTAGACCAGCGTGCCGGCGTCCTCGCGCGTGAGGTTGCCTTGCGTGAATCCGAAGCCACGATCACGCGCTACACGCGGCGTGCCGTGGTCGGTGCAATGGCTGCCGTTGCGCCCGGCACCGACATCATCATCCAGGGTGCACTCGGCACCGCCATGGTCCGCGAACTGGCACGCATTCACGATGTCCCGGCGCGCGAGCTCGATGTCGAGAACCTGCTGGCAAGGCTAGGGCTGACGATCCGCAATACCACGGCCATCGTGCTCGCCATCGCTGGCAATGCACTCAAGGCGTTCCCGGGATTGGGTACCCTGGGCGGCGGCGTACTCCACGCAGTGGCCTATGGCCTCGCTTTTGACTCGCTCGGCCGCGCCGTTGCCAATACGCTGGCCGAACACGCCCGCCTTGACCAGGACCAAGCCGAGCAGAACATTCGCGAGCTGCTGACCGAGCCTGCGCGTGACCGGGTCGAACGAGTTGCCCGCATCGTTATCGATTCCATGCGCAAATCCGCGGACAGCAACCGGCGGACCGATTGATCCACCAGGATTGGTCAAGTCAGGAAGACAAACCGTCAATGAGCCGTGGGTGGCGCATGTCATGGCAATTTGCCAAGCTGCAGCGATGATCAGGACAATCTCCAAGACACTGGCCGTTGCCTTGCTGTGCCTTCTGGCTGCAGGCGCGAATGCCCGTGCCGCCCAGCCGCAGACATGGATATTCGATCCGGTGCACACGCAAATCATCTTCTTTGCCGATCACCTGGGATTCTCCAGGGCCATCGGTCGCCTCAGGCTGGAGCAAGGCTGGTTTCAGTTCGATCCGGATGACTGGGGTAGCGCACGCGCCGACGTGGTCATCGATATCGGCAGTCTGGACATGGGCGAACCCGGATGGACCAGGAAGGTGCTGTCGTCTTCATTCCTCGATGCCGAGCGCTGGCCCACTGCCCGGTTCGTCAGCACCTCGATGGAAAAGACTGGCGACAACACCGGCGTACTGCATGGCGACTTGTGGCTGCGCGGCGAAAGGCAGGCAGTCGATCTCGACGTGACATTCAACCGCATTGGCGGCGATCCCTATGCATTCAAGACCAAGGCTGGCTTCAGCGCACGCACCTCGCTGGACCGTTTCGATTTCGGCATGGACAGCTATCGCGAAGTCGTTGCCGGACCGGTCGAACTTCGCATTGAAGTCGAAGGTGTACGCAGTCGCGAAAAGAAGGAAGTGAACAACGATGCCACTGAAAGGAACTGATACACGCTGGGGCGGCATGGCCAAGGCCCTGCACTGGCTGATGGCGATTGCCATCATCGGCAATGGCGTCCTCGGCTGGATCATGCATGAAATGGCACCGAGCATGGACAAGCTCAACACCTATGCCATTCACAAGTCGATCGGCCTGACCGTACTGGCCCTGCTGCTGGTGCGCATCAGCTGGAAACTTCTCGATAAACGCCCAGCCGACGAGCCGATGCCGCGCTGGCAGCGCATCGCCGCGCATGCAACACACGGTGTCTTGTACCTGCTGATGCTCCTGATTCCGTTGAGCGGCTGGTTCTACAACTCGGTCAGAGGCTATCCACTGCAATGGTTCAAATGGTTCAACCTGCCGGCGCTGGCGGGCAAGAACGAAGGCCTCGTGGAGCTTGCGCACCTTGCGCACGAGTCGCTGGTCTGGGTGCTGGTTGGCGTGCTCGCCGCGCATGTCGGCGGTGCGCTGATGCACCACTTCCGCGAACGCGACAACACCCTGCTGCGCATGATTCCCATGGCACGATTGCGCCAAAGCTCAAACGGAGACACAAAATGAAATCCAGGATCCTGCTTCTTCTGTCGCTCGCCTGTTGCGGCATGGCCAATGCTGCCGACTACACGGTCAAGGATGGCAGCACGCTGGAGTTCTACGCCACCTTCCAGGGCGAGGAATTCCAGGGGCGCTTCATGCAGTTCGTGGCGAACATCCAATATGACCCCACCCGGCTCGGGGATTCGAAATTCGACGTCAGCGTTGACCTGTCCAGCGCGCGAACTGGCGATTCGGAACGCGATGCAATGCTTCCCGATCAGGAATTCTTTGATGTCGCCGCGCACCCCAAAGCCCGGTTCGTCACCAGCCAGTTCCGACAATCCGCAGACAAGGTCTTCGCGGATGGCACGCTGTCCCTGAAAGGCATCAGCAAGCCGGTTGAACTTCAAGTGAAATTCACGCCGAATGCCACCGGCGGGATCCTCGAAGTCGAGACCATCCTGAACCGACTCGAGTACCAGGTCGGGATCGGGGACTATGCCGACACCTCGACGATAGGTGATGCGGTCAGGGTCCGAGGTCATCTGCTGCTCGAGTCGAACTGATCCGATGGCGCTGGCACTTGCCAGCGCCTACTATCAAAACGTGAATACCTCCCTCTCGTTCTGGCAGCGCCTGCGCAGTCGCTTCGGAAAGTCGACCACCGAGTCGCCACCGTCATCGGGCGGCGACCGGCACCACGCACAAGCCGAAGCCAGCTTGCGCGCCCTGCTCGATGATCCCGGCATACCGGATGCGATCCGCACTTCGCTGGCTGAGGATTTCAACCAGCTGGAATCCATGCTGGGCAAGCTCGAACGCGGCGAATTGCACCTCGCCGTGTTTGGTCGCGTCAGCGTCGGCAAATCGGCCCTGGCCAACGCTCTGCTCGGCGAAGCCGCGTTCGAGGTCGGGGTACTGCACGGCACTACGCGTGAAGTCTCGCCGCGTGCCTGGCGTGAGGTCGCCGGCAGCGGCGTACACGTGATCGACACACCCGGCATCGACGAACTCGATGGCGAAGCGCGTGAACAGCTCGCAGTCGAAGTTGCCGGCATCAGCGACCTGGTCGTGTTCGTCGTGGATGGCGACATGACCACGCGCGAGCGCGAAGCACTGGTCCTGCTCGCGAAAACCGAGCGGCCATTGCTGCTTGCCCTGAACAAGGCCGATCGCTATGACGAAGCCGAGATCGAGCGTCTGCTGACACGCCTGCGCGAACATGCCCATGGATTCGTGCGCGAGGAGGATGTCGTCGCCGTCAGTGCGCAACCTCCGCCATTGCGCCGCGTGTCGCTCGACAGCGAAGGTCACGACCAGGTCGAGATGATTCGCCAGTCCGCCAACATCGAAGCCCTGCGCAATCGACTCACCGATGTGCTGACACGTGAGGGCCGCACGCTCTCTGCACTCAACGCCAGCCTGTTCGCCGGCCGCCTCACCGATGCGGTAGCCGCGCGCATCGTGGCAGCCCGTCGCGAGCTGGCGGCCAAGGTGATCCGTCAGTACTGTCTGGCCAAGAGCATCGCCGTCGCCCTGAATCCGGTCCCGGTCGCCGACTTGCTCGCCGCCGGTGCACTCGACGCCGCGCTGGTCACACATCTGGCCAGGGTCTACGACTTGCCGCTGACTCGCCGCGAGGCAGGTGGTCTGATCACCACCATATGCGCCCAGCTCGTCGCACTGATGGGTGCAATCTGGGGCATCCATCTGGCCGCATCCGCGCTCAAGGGCATCAGCGCCGGCATGTCGACCGTGCTGACCGCTACCGCACAAGGCGCGCTGGCCTGGTATGCCACCGAAATCGTCGGGCGCGCAGCCGACCGCTACCTCGCCGCCGGCAAGTCCTGGGGTGACCAGGGTGCCAAGCGCGTCGTCACCGATATCGTCGCCAATCTTGATCGCGACTCGATCCTGCGTGAAGCGCGCGAAGAGATCATGCGCAGGCTGCGCAATTCGGAAGTATCCGACAGCCGCTAGGAAGGCCGTTGGGGTTCGCCGTGCTCACCACCCACCTGCGAAGCGGTTGACATGCCGACACAGGGCGCGGATTTCGATAACGTTCCCCGCGTCGCCGCTTCGTTGTTGGCGCTGAGCGTAGCGCTGCCCAGCATCCACGTCTCCGCAGGCCTCAACTTGCGATGTGACGTGTCGCCGTTGCGGTTCGCTGCGCTCACCACCCACCTGCGAAGAGCAATGCCACTTCGCAATCCCGGCCAATTCGCAATCCCGTAGGTTGGAGCTGAGCGTAGCGATGCCCAACATCCCCCTCGCCCGAGGCCTTGGCTCGCGATGGGACGTGTCGCCGTTGGGGTTCGCTGTGCTCACCACCCACCTGCGAAGCGATTGACATGCCGACACAGGGCGTGGGCTTCGATAACGTTCCCCGCGTTGAGGCTTCGCTGTTGGCGCTGAGCGTAGCGATGCCCAGCATTCAGAAACCCGCAAATGTCCACGCAGGTCGGCGCCAATCATTCGGCTCGCCATCGCCCGCCACTGGGGTATATTCGACGCCAACCATGAGCACGCCAACCCGAGAGCTTGAACGCCATGCCGAACTTGACCGGCGACTGGTGGCTGCGGTCAAGGGCATCCGCATTCTTGGATCGGTCAGTTGGCCAGCCTCGGCTCAAGCTGCATTCCTCGATGCCTGGAAACACGGTCGGCCCAGTATTCCTGTCATCGAGTATTCGCATCCGGCTTACGCAAGTGCCCGCAATGAAATCAAGGCCATTCATGACGCCGCCGATGCACAGCATCCGGTCGGCGACTATATCCGCCGCAATGCCGAATCATGGAGGGTCGCGACCGAGCTGCTCGATGCAGCGGGCAGCACGGATTTCACGACCCATTCGATCAGGCTCTTCGGCCGCCCCGGATCCAAAGTTCCCGGCAGCCAGTTGAGCAATCTCGATGCGGCGCGCCATTTCATCAGCCTGGCTGACGAGCTCGACAACGAAGTCCTGACCACCGAGGCCGACTACTGCATCCCGGCATCGGTATTGCGCGAAGACCTGCAGGCGCAACTTGATGCGTTCTTCGGCGCCGGAACGGTGCGCGTTGAAGTGGACGATCGATTGATCTCCAAGGCAGCAGCGGGCGCCACGCGAATCCGCCTGCGTTCGGCAACCTGCTTCAGCGAGTACGACCGCAACCAGTTGCTCGAGCACGAAGCGTTCGTGCATACGCTGACTGC
Source organism: Dokdonella sp. (assembly GCF_049593775.1). Lineage (GTDB taxonomy): Bacteria > Pseudomonadota > Gammaproteobacteria > Xanthomonadales > Rhodanobacteraceae > Dokdonella. Next base: position 18,052 of record NZ_JBAWHJ010000494.1, read on the forward strand.
ATTGAATGGACGGCGCCAGCCAAACCTGGCCTCGCTGGGATTGAGCTCACCGCGCATCACCGCAACCCAGGAAGGCCTGGCCGTATTCGCCGAATTGATGACCGGCGCCCTGGACATCGAACGCTTCAAGCGCATCAGCCTGCGCATCCTCGCCATCGACCTGGCCCTCAACGGCGCCGACTTCATCGATGTATTCCGATTCTTTCTCAATGCCGGGCAAACCGAAAACGACAGTTTTTCTTCTGCCCAGCGCGTGTTCCGCGGCTCGCCCTTGAGCGGCGGCTCGGCCTTCACCAAGGACACCGTCTACCTGCACGGCTTGCTCTCGGTGCATACGTTTTTCCGCTGGGCATTGAAAAACAAGAAGCTGAAGCTGTGCCGCAACCTGTTCGCCGGAAAGATGAGCCTGCACGACGTGGTGTCGCTGGAGACCGAGTTTGACAGCGGCTACGTCGTTGCACCGAACTGGCTGCCGCGTTGGGTACGGCACGCGAACGGGCTGGCGGCGATGCTCGCGTTCTCGCTGTTTGCCAACAAGATCCGTCTAGATCGCGTCGAGGCCGAGGACATTGTTCTCGCCCTGTAGGCGATTTGGATTCAAGCAAGGCGCAAACGGTGCGATCTGCGAAGTCTGCATCCGGTTTTCAGGAGGCCTGGCCGCGACGAGGCTCCACGAACCACCAGACGGTCTCGGCCATCCAGCTTGAAGGCTGCGTGATATAGTAAAAATCCCAGCAATTTCGCCACTTCAGAGGCATCAGCCCGCGCCATGTCCAGCGATTCCGACCTCCTCAAGCAAGCAGCGCTCGACTATCACCGGCGCGCGCCGGCCGGCAAGATCAAGGTCGTTCCGACCAAGTCGGTGGTCACCCAGCGTGAACTGTCCCTGGCCTACTCGCCAGGCGTGGCCTTCGCCTGCGAAGAAATCGTCCGCGATCCGAATATGGCGGCCGAAATGACCTCGCGCGGCAACCTTGTCGCGGTGATCACGAACGGTACCGCTGTACTTGGCCTTGGCAACATCGGACCGCTGGCGGCCAAACCGGTGATGGAAGGCAAGGGAATGCTTTTTCAGAAGTTCGCCGGCATCGATGTATTCGATATCGAGATCGACGAGTCCGACCCTGAAAAGCTGATCGAGATCATCGCCAGCCTGGAACCGAGCTTCGGCGGCATCAATCTCGAGGACATCAAGGCTCCGGAGTGTTTCGTCGTCGAACGCACCTTGCGCGAGCGCATGAACATCCCGGTGTTCCACGATGACCAGCACGGTACCGCGATCATTCTCGGCGCGGCGTTCTACAACGCTCTCGAAGTGATCGGCAAGAAGCCCCACGAAGTCAAGATCGTGCATACGGGCGCGGGTGCCGCGGGCATCTCGTGCATGGACATGCTGGTTCACCTCGGCGTGCCGAAGGAGAACATCTGGGTCGCCGACCGCGCCGGAGTGGTGCATACCGGTCGCGATGATCTCGACGAACACAAGCAACGTTACGCGCGCGATACCGATGCGCGCACTCTGGACGACATCATCGACGACGCGGACTTTTTCGTCGGCTTGTCCGGTCCCGGCGTGCTTACGCAAGCCATGGTCTCGCGCATGGTCGAGCGTCCGGTTCTTTTCGTACTGGCCAATCCCACCCCGGAGATTCTTCCCGAGCTGATCCTCGAAGTACGCCCGAACGCAATCATCGCGACCGGTCGTTCGGACTATCCGAACCAGGTCAACAACGCGCTGTGCTTCCCCTACCTGTTCCGTGGCGCACTCGATGTCGGTGCTACCGTCATCAACGAAGCGATGAAGATCGCCTGCGTCAAGGCCATCGCCGACCTTGCCCGTCGTGAAATGTCCGATATCGCGGTCCGTGCCTACGGCGGCCAGACCCGCACTTTTGGTCCCGACTATCTGATTCCGCAGCCGTTTGATCCGCGCCTGCTCATCGAGTTGTCTTCAGCCGTCGCCGTTGCCGCGATGGAATCCGGCGTCGCCACGCGGCCACTCCCGGATATCGCCGCCTATCGCGAACGACTGAATACCTTCGTGTTCCGCACCGGCCTGGTCATGAAGCCGGTGTTCGATCGCGCACGCAGCGATCTCAAGCGCGTGGTCTATGCCGAAGGCGAAGAGGAAACCGTCCTGCGCGCCATCCAGCACATCGCCGATGACGGCCTCGCCTGGCCAATCCTGATCGGTCGCCCGGCCGTCATCGAAGCGCGCATCGAGCGCATGCGTCTGCGCCTGAAGGCCGGCGTGCATTTCGAAGTCTGCAATATCGAGAGTGATCCACGCTTCAAGGAATACTGGACGCTGTATCACAGCCTGCTTGAACGCCGTGGCGTGAGCCCGGACAGCGCCAAGGCCATCGTGCGCTCGCGGCCATCGGTAATCGCCGCCTTGATGCTGCACCGTGGCGAAGCCGACGCCATGCTGACCGGACTGGTTGGCCGATATCACAAGAAGCTGCGCTACATCCAGGACATCATTCCGCTCGACCCGAACGTGCATGCGCCGTCGGCCATGACCGGCGTCATCAACAACAACGGCGTGTTCTTTTTCCTTGATACACACGTCAAGCTCGACCCGACCGCCGAGCAGATCGCCGAGGCAACGATCGAAGGTGCGTTCCGCCTGCGCCTGTTTGGCGTGGAACCGAAGATCGCCCTGCTTTCGCACTCGAATTTCGGCAGTCACGAGGATGCTTCGGCCGCGAAGATGCGCCAGGCACTGCAGATCGTCCGGGAGCGCGCGCCATCACTGGAGATCGAAGGCGAAATGCACGCCGACACGGCCTTCAACGAGGATATCCGCGAACGCCTGTTCCCGAACTCGCGCCTCAAGGGCCGCGCCAATCTGTTCGTCTGTCCAAATCTCGACGCCGCCAACATCGGCTACAACATCACCCGCGTGATGACCGAAGGCGTCGCCCTCGGCCCGATCCTGATGGGTGTCTCCAAGCCCGCACATATTCTTACCCCGGCCGCGACCGTACGCCGCGTCGTCAACATGACCGCGATCGCCGCGGTCGAGGCACAGATTCGCGCGGCACAGAATGCGTTGAGTTGACGGCAGGCAGAATCCACTTCCGGTGTTTTCTCCCTGCAACTGACTGTAACCCAGCCATAACCGGTGCCGCCGAATTCCCTCGCTGGGCCGCCTCCACTTCAGCGCAGCTGCTCGCCCGCTCGTTTATCGGCTGCGAGCCGAAGCTCATTCTGCTTCCTAACCGTTCGCTGCAGTAACGGGTCACGCAGGGTTTCCGACTCCGCTTGACTCAGGGCTTCACGCCACGCTTCGTCCGCGGGCAAGCCGCTTCCGCTCAGTGCCCGCGCTACGCCAAACTGGGCCATGGCCAGTTGCGCCTCGGACGCCTGCTGGCGAACCAGGCAGTCGCGTGCCGTCTGTATCGCCGTTGCATCAGGCTGCGCATCCAGCCAGCTTCGCAATCCCGCATAGCGACATGCCGCCAACGAATCCGGAGCTGATTGGGCAATCGGCTCGACCAGCATTTCCAGTTCCGGGGGCAGTTCTTCGTCTGCGAGCAACGCCAATTCGAGCGACTCCAGCCGAACGGAAATGCTGCCGGGGTGCTGCGCTCCATTCCATGCCACGCTCATCTCGGCAGCCCGACGAAATGTCTCAAGCGATTCTTCTAGTCGGTCCTGGCGTCGCAAAGTCAGGGCGAGGCTGCGGGTCTGCGCAGCGATCTGGGCATTGTCTACACCGAAGTAGGCCTTGTTGATGTCGATTGCGCGGCGATACAAAGTCTCCGCCTTGGTCCAGTCTCCCCGCGTGAACGCCACTGTGGCCAGATTGCTCCAGGCCAGGGCCACATCGGTGTGGATTTCACCGCGTTCCGCGAGGCGCAATTTGAGCATCTCTTCGTATTGTGCTTGCGCCTGATCAAGGTCACCGCGCGTGTAGGCGATATTGGCCAGCATGCTACGCATGCCAAACAGTTTCTCCGCATTGACCGAGTCGGTGGTTCTGGCCAGGGCCAAGGCCTCGCGGATGACGCGCCCTGCCTGCTCCGTATCATTCAAGTTGAGGAGTGGGGTGGCTAGGCGACCCAGGGCATCGACCTGTGCGGCAACATCTCCTACGGACGCAGCACGTTGTGCTGCTTCGCGCAGGCGCATGGCGGAGTCTTCAAACCGCCCCTGAAAGGCGTGCAGCCAGCCCAGCGTGATGAGCAATTCGGCCGAGGGATCATCGGCCGCTTGCTGCAGGGCCTGTAGCAGAAGCTCCTCGGCCTCGTCCAGCAAGCCCAGACTTCGATAGGTGTCACCCATGACCGACTGCAGGCGCTGACGTAGCACCGGATCGTCGGCAAGCTCGACGGTGATGCGTTCGCGACTACGATCAAGCAGTTCGCGAGCACTAATGTCTTCGCCACGCGAGCGCGACGGATCAGGTGCACGAAACACATCCGAAAGGAATTCAGCGACGCGTTCGGCGCGTCGTGCTTCCTGTAGCGCACTGTCCCTTTGCAAAGCCGCCTCATGGGCCTGCCAGAACGCGAGACCACTTCCCAGAAGCAAACTGATGACGCCCAGAACGACGCCCATCGCCGCTACTCGATTACGACGCGACCATCGAGTCAATTGCTCAAGCAAGCCTGGAGTCCGAGTGCGCACGGGCTTGTCCGCCGCGACTCGTCCCAGTTCTGCGGCAAAGGAGTACATGTCCGTGTAGCGCTGCGAGGGATCGGATCGCAAGGCGCAAGCCAGCACGGCCTCGAGATCACGCAAGCGTCGCCCGATCGGACCAGGATGAATCTGGGCATCACCCAGATTGCGGCGCAGTGGCGTTGCCTCACCGGTCAGCATGCGCCGCGTCAGATCGCCATCGGCGCCGGCCATCGCGAATGGATGGCGCTGGCTGAGCAGTTCGTAGATGACTACGGCCAGCGAAAACACGTCGGTGGCGGTCGTTGCCATTTCCCCGGCAACCTGTTCCGGCGCGGCGTAGCGAGGCGTAAAGCATGAGGCCACGGTCAGCTTGCCGTCGTTTTCAACATCAAGCAGCTTGGCAACGCCAAAATCGAGCAGCTTCACCTGACCGTGCTCGTCGACCATGATGTTGTCAGGCTTGAGATCACGATGCAGCACGGCGCGTGCATGCGCATAGGCGACGGCCTCAGCGGCATCGATCAGCAGCCTGATTGTCTGTGCCATGTCATGATCCAATCCGGCGCAGTGGCGATCGATCGGCGTGCCACAGACCAGTTCCATGACCAGATAGGGTCGGCCATCCGCGCATTCACCACCATCCAGCAGGCGCGCTATGTTCGGGTGTTGCAGGCGCGCAAGCACAGAGCGCTCGTGAATGAACTGTGCGGCATTGATCCCGCACGTCACGATCTTGATGGCCGCCTCGGCTTCAAAACGTCCGTCGTCGCGACGGGCTCGATAGACCTGACCCATACCGCCTTCGCCGAGTGTTCCGACAATGCGCCAGGCACCCAGTACTTCATCACTACGATCCGGAATGCTGCCATCGCCAGAACCCGCCAGTCGATGCAAGGCCGGCACCTGACTCGAGACATGCTCATGCACGCGACTCTCTACATCAGCCTGAAGCATGCGTTGCAGTTGTGCGCAGATTTCTGGCGATTCATCCAGGCCCCCGATGGCCGCGGGCCAGCTTGCAGGCTCGTGTTCGCATAGCACGTCGAAATGTCGACGCAGCCGAATCCAATCTTCGGGTGTCACGTGGCACCCCCCAGTTCGGCACCGATGAATGCACGCGCCGTGCGCAAATCCCTTTTGATCGTCGGCTCTGAACGACCCACCGTTCTGGCAATCTCAGGGACAGTAAGTCCGGCAAAAAATCGTAGCTCGATAACCTGCTCGAGTCGCGCGTCCAGTTCGCCGAGACGCTGAATAGCTTGATCGATGGCAAGCAGATCCACGGCCTCGCCACGTGCGTCATCGACATCGATTCCATCGAACGTGACATAGACGGCATCGCCTCCGCGACGCTGCGCACCGCGCTCGCGTGCGTAGTCGATAAGTACATGCCGCATGACCTTGGCCATGGTCGCCGTAAAGTGCTGGCGACTGCTCCACTCGGACTCGGCACTCGCCAGCTTGAGCCACGCTTCGTTGACCAGAGCAGTCGGGTTCAAGGTGCGCTGCCCATGGACACGACCCAGCTCGCGCTTGGCGATTTGTCGCAGGGCCCTATAGAGCCCGTCCTCCAATTGCGGCCCTCCCTCGGCGTTCAAGCCCCCGGTGATGTCAGTGCTCACCGGCGCTCAACCGCCACGCCGCTGCGAGAACGTTGCGCCATCGTGATCCGTTTTCCTGGCGTTTTCCGTAAACACATGGGCTTCGTCACTCATAGAGATAGACCGATGACCTTGATTCGACTACGCCCGCGTAAGATCGCCCTTGTTGCTACCTTGCTGATAGCAGGCCATTGCCAAGCCGCCAACTTCATTGTCAACAACAATCAGGATGTTCCTGATGATAATCCCGGGGACGGTATCTGCCACCCGATCAACGGTGCAGCCAACACCTGCACCTTGCGCGCCGCAATCATGGAAGCCAACGCGTTGGCGGGCAATCATGTAATTGGCCTCCCCAGCGGACAATACACGCTCAACCGACAAGGCCGAGAGGAACAGGCAGCCTCGACAGGCGATCTGGATATCCTGGGCTCCATTACCATCGTCAATGGCACCAGCAATCCACCGACCATATTCTCGACTACCCAGGACCGCGTTTTCGACATCTTGAGCGGCGCATCACTGACCTTGCGCAATGTCCGGGTCAATGGCGGCGTCGCCAACGCCGTGGGCACCGTTCGAGGGGGTGCATTCCAGGTGACTACTGGCGCTCAGCTCACGCTGGACCAGGTGATCGTGGGCACCAACTACGCCAATATTGGCGGCGCCATCTACAACGACGGCATCGTCAGCATCGTCGATTCCGATTTCTACAACAACGCGATTACCGCCGACAATGTCCAACTCGAATTCGCCAATGGCGCGGCCATTCTCAGTCGCGGCCAACTTACGATCGAGCGCAGTACCTTTCGAGAGAATGGCCGCATACCAGGCGCTGATTCGCTGAACCTGCTCACTTCGGCCTATGCCATCCACCTGAAAAACAACGGACCGGCATCGCCGCTGGGCACGTTCGTGAATACCACCATCGCGAACAACACGCGCGGCGTCCGCTCGGAAGGCGTCCCCTTGAAGATGGACATGGTGACGATTGCGGGCAATAGCGGGCTTGGTCTGCGTTTCGTGCCCGATGTCGGCAACCTCGGCGTCCCGCAATTGACGATCAGGCAGACAGTCATCGCCGACAATGATTCAACCGACTGCAATGGCATCGACGGCAACGCCGCAGAAAACGTGGTTCGCAACCGCTACAACGCGAGCACGGATGATTCCTGTGGATTCACCGGTGGCAACGACTTCCAGAATATCGACTCACCGTTCTTTGGTCCGCTCGACATCTACGATGGCCTGACGCCGGTACTGATTCCTCGCTTCGACAGCGAGATCGTCGATGCGGGTGGCCCCCTGTGTCTGCCGAGCTTTGAAGACCAGCGGGAAAAACTGCGCCCGATGGATGGCAATCTGGATTCGGATAATGGATGCGACATCGGCGCGGTGGAATTTGACCCGCTGAACGACCCACTCTCCAACGACGTGATTTTTGCCGACAGCTTCGACTTGCTTGTTCCCTGAATCCCGACAAAAGCCGGCTGGCCGCTTTGTAGCCAGTCGGCGTCGTTGGGCACTTCTGTCGCTCGGAATCGCCCGGGTATTGAGGAGGCTCCAACTCTTGAGAGAATGAAGCCATGAACAAATGGTAGATCGGCATACCTTCCCAAACCGTGTCTAACGCGCCTCTCTTACAATCCGCCCCACGCTGGTGAAAAACAGCCCGAAATGCTCGGCTATTTGCGAGTAGCTGTATTCGCCAGTCGCCCAGGCTGCGCGCATGGCTTCGTTGCGATCAGGATATTGCTTCGCGATCCTGGCGAGTGAGGGAGGCGGTGGTCGGCGCTGCGCTTTCGGGATGCTCAAGTCGTCAGAGCGCCCTTCCGCGCGCTTTTGCATGCGCTCGACGAAAGCATCGTCACCCAGAAACACCTGACGATTCAGATGCGTGAAGGGCGACTCGGCATCAAGTCCCGCCAGCACGAATCGCCGATAGCCGCTGATCGCTCTCGAACGCCGCGTACCAAACTGCGCCAGCAACGCGTCGGTTTCCAGCCATTCGGGCGAATCCGCCTCCCCGACCATTGCGCAATAGCTGCTCCACGGCCAGTCATCCGGCTGCTTGACCATGCCAGCGCGAACAGGGTTGAGCACCACGTAGCGTGTCAATTCGAGCAGGTAGCTGTCGGCATCCACGAGAATCGCCTTGAAGCGACCCTGGAACAGATGTCCGGTCCGTCGATGGCGCCGATTGCTCCATTGCGTGAAAACGCCATTGAGCTGGCGCATGCCCTTGGACAAGTTCCCGTCGGGCGTTCCGATTACCAGATGGTAGTGGTTGCCCATCAGGCAATAGGCATGACACTGCCAATTGAACACGGAAACCACTTCGCCCAATAGCTCAACAACCCTGCCCGTTACCAGGGATTCAAATTCTCACTGCCTTCCTGTGCTCGCAATGCCGCTATTGCGGCAACAATTCGGAACTTGAATGAACGCAACACCTTTCGCTGCCTGGCAGCAATTCTCGCAAGCCCAGTGTATCCAAACACATTGCCGAGATCTGCAGCCCTTTGGAAGCAGCTAGCAGCGGCATCCAGATCTTGTTTTACACCAAAGCCGTGCATATTGATTTCGCCCAATGCCAACCACGCTTGAGGGTAGTCGGATTGATTGGCTACCAACGTGAAGCACTCCAGCGCCCTACCGTAGTCACGCAGCTCCGCCGGCCCACAAAGCGACATCCGACCGATTCCCATCCATCCCTGTAGGGGAACCAACTGACGCAACACTACGTTCATAGCAGGTCAGCGCCTTGTCCGAATATATAGCTATTTCGCCTCTGCCAAACTCGAAGAGTGCACCTAACACTGCATCCGCATGGCCGTCCCCTTCCTTCGAGAGAATCTGAAGTTTTCTGACAGCCAGATCCAAGCTCTCACTCTTCAGCATCGATATTGCGTGTTGATACTTGTCGTCATTACGTTGCATTGACGTCATTGTTGTCACTATGGTCAGTTCTGTCATCGCACCCACCCGTCAACTGAGCCGCAGCGTCGGCAGACCAGCAATTATTCCCGAACGAGTTTCAAGCTGAATGTGCGCCTGCGATTTCGCGATAAGCAGTAGTTGGCCATCAACCTGCAAACGCCTGCAACTCCTCCCACAACCCTCCCGCAATCCGCTCGATCAACTCGGAATCGGCGTCAGAAAACGAAGGCTGGTAGTACGCAGGCTTGCCGAGTCGGTGTTGCCATTCGCTGATCAGGGATTGCCGATCGTCCACATCGAGATCGAGATGCGTGGCTAGGCGGCCCATTTCAGTCGCCGGGTTTTCGCATAGTCGATCGTGGCTGACCCAGAGGCAGGCGCGTGCGAGTTCCGAATCGCCGCGCATGCGCTTTAGTACATGGCCGTACTGGACAACCCACTGCCGGGCGTAACCTTCTGCCACATCTCCGCGCTTGAAGCAGGCGGCGATGGTTTCGGTTTCCATTGCATCGCCCAGGTTCAATGCACGCTTGAGTGGTCCGAACTCGAAATGACCGATGCGGGCGAGGTGGGCGCTGACTTGAGGGTCTTCGCGATCAAGCTGGCAGAACAATGCATCCTGCTTGCATAGCGAAGCGACCTGATCGAGCGGATTGCGTACGGGGATGATGAAACGCGCCTGCGGATACAAGTGGTGCAGCAGGCCGATGCGTGGCAAATGGTAGTTGGCTTTGGCCAGGTAGCGTGTCGCGTCGCGCACGGCCAGCAATTTGCGCTGGTGTTCATCGAAGAAGGTCGCGAACGTGCCCGCCTCGACATCGGCATCCAGCACCTGACTAACTGCCGGATCGTGTCGATCCGGAAAGTGGTGCATCCAGAATATTTCCTCGAAGGCTTCGGGGCTGTCGCGATTGACCGCAATGCGGTCGCGATGCGCGCGTTCCTGTGGCGGCACGGCGGGCAACGGCAGGCGGGCATGCAACCTGTTCCACCAATACGGCGTCCATAACCATGGGTAATCGCTGTAGCGGTGCGAGGTGAAGCCCGGCAAACCATTCAGCATTTCCAGCAATACCGTGCTGCCTGATCGCGCCATGCCGCAGATCCAGACTGGCGGCCCCGGCTGCACGGCATCGATTTCCTCGCGCACGGCCGCCGATTCCCAGCGGGCCAGGCGCGGACCCAACCCCGGAAAGCGCCCCAACAGGGTAGCGAGCCCTGCTTGACTGAATGGCACGTGGCGCTTTCTGCTGGACATGGTCACTCAATTTGGAAGCTGGGGTGCGGCGAACCGCGGCACCTTGATGTCGACCGGGTCGAATCAGGGGTGTCAGTGGACTACACTTGCAGGCTAACCGGAGAAATTTGCATGCGTCTACTGCTAGCACTCATCCTGATCGCCTTCAGCGGTTCAGCATTCGCCTATATTGGCCCGGGCGCCGGCGTCAGCTTCCTGGGTTCGATCTGGGCCGTCCTGATCGGAATCGTGCTGGCTGTGGCCGCAGTCCTGATCTGGCCGATCCGCTACATGATCCGCCGGATGCGTCGTCGCGTCGACAACGCGAAAGACCCGACACCGCCTCCAGCCGAGTGATTCCCTTGCGTATTCCGGGCCAGGTGTTCGCTTGCCTGGCGCTGCTGGCTGTCGGCGCCTGCAGCTCGTCGTCTGCGCCAGAGAACCCCGCGCGGGCGCGTACGGTCGTGGTCGGCTTCGACGGTTTCGACCCTGTGCTCGCCGAGCGCTGGATGAACGAAGGCCGCCTGCCGAATTTTTCCGCTCTGCGGGCCGAAGGGCATTACCAGCCCCTGGCCACGAGCAACCCGCCGCAATCACCGGTGGCCTGGGCCAGTTTCGCCACCGGCGAAGGGCCGGGTGAGCACGGCATCTTCGATTTCCTGCGCCGGGCACCCGACAGCTATTCAATCGATTTCAGCATCGCCGAGCAGACGCCTCCGTCCCATGTGTTGCCATTCTTTGGCTGGCGCATTCCGCTGGACGAGGGCGAGTTGCGCAATCGCCGAAAAGGCACGCCGTTCTGGCTGGAAGCGGAACGTGAAGGTCAGCGCGCCACGGTCCTGCGCGTACCTGTTACCTACCCGCCCGACCCCATCTCACGGATGATTTCCGGCATGGGCGTGCCCGATCTGCTTGGCACGCAGGGCACCTATACCCTGCTCGCCACGCGGCGCATCAGTGGTGCTGAAAATGGCGGACGAATCATGCTCGCCCCCATCGGTGAGGATGGCGTGGTTCGCACACAGCTTGAAGGCCCCGCCCACCCGCTGAAGCCCGAAGCACCCCCACTCAGCGTTCCGCTTCTGCTCGAAGCCAGCGAGAGCGGCGCGACACTCACCCTGGATGGATCGATTCACGCGCTGAAACTCGGCGAATGGTCACCGTGGATACGCGTGCGTTTCGGCATGGGTCTATTCGGCAGCATTCCAGGCATGTTCCGCGCCAACCTGATGGAAGGTTTCCCGCGACCGTTGCTCTACCTATCGCCACTGCAGGCCGATCCGACCGAGAGCGCGCTGCCGATATCATCGCCACCGGAGTATTCGGCAGAGCTTGCCGAACGCGTCGGTCTGTTTCATACGCTGGGCATGCCCGAAGAGACCTGGGCCCTCGATCAGGGCCATCTCGACGAGGCGGCCTGGCTCGATGTCGTGCGCACCACCCTGGCCGAAGGCGAAGCGATGCTCTACGACGCCCTCGATCGGCGTGACAGCGAACTGGTGATCGAAGTCTTCGTGCAGCCGGATCGGGTCAGCCATATGTTCTGGCGCGGACTCGACCCGGATCATCCGGGTTACGCACAATCCAGCGAGCTGGCGCGCACCGCGATTCCCTGGATCTACGCCGAAGCCGATCGCGTGCTTGGCGAAGTACGGCAACGGCTGGGCCCCGGCGATCGCCTGATTGTTCTTTCGGACCACGGCTTTTCGTCGTATCGGCGCAGCGTGCACCTCAATCGCTGGCTGGTCGACAACGGCTACCTCGTGCTCAACCCGGATGTCGATGCGGCGCTGCCGCTGTATGCCGCCGTGGATTGGTCGAAGACGCGTGCCTATGCGCTGGGCCTCAACGGAATCTATCTGAACCGCAAGGGTCGCGAACCTGATGGCATCGTCGAAGCCGATGCGGTCGATTCGCTCAAGCAGGCACTCAGGCTAGCCTTGGGCGAGCTGCGTGATCCGGCCGACCAGGCACGAGTCGTGCGCACGGTTTACGACGCCGCAACGCTGTACAACGGCAGCAGCACCGGCGATTCACCCGACCTGGTGATCGGCTATGAGCCAGGCTACCGGGCATCCTGGCAAACTTCGCTGGGTTCGACGCCGCCCGTTCTGGTTGAGGACAACCTGCAGAAATGGAGCGGTGATCACTGCATCGATCCGAGCGCAGTCCCCGGCGTGCTGTTCACCTCGTTCGCACCCGCGCAAGCGGTGACCGGAATAGCCGATCTGGCCCGGCTCATCCGCGAAAGCCGGACTGCTACCGAACCGGCAGTGTCGCCATGAACCTGGGGCTTCTCGATCTGCCAGGCATTGTTTTCGGACCACTCGATCGCCTGCTGGCAATGGCGCACGTTCCTGGAATCCTGCGCGTGTTTCTCTGGGGTGCACTGGCCGGCTATGCGGGCATGTGGATTTATCGGCGCTGGTCTCCGCAGCAACGCATCGCCGAGCTGCGCGTCGAGCTTGCCTCCGTGCAGCGCAAGCTGGCGTCCTACGATGGTGAGTTCTCAGGATTGCTGCCGCTGATTCGCGCGCAATTCGCCCTCGCCCTGCGTCAAATGCGACTGACCGCTGGCGCCGCGTTGCTCGCGGCTTTTCCTATCCTGTTTGTGCTGCCGTGGCTGTCGAACCAGTACGACCGGGAGTTCCCACCGCCGGGCACGCCCATCCAGATTTGCGCGACACCTGTCGGTTCCGCGAGCCGCTTGGACTGGCGCGCACTGGATCAGACCGCTGATGCGAATGGTTGCTGGAGCATTGCCTGGCCGGATGGCGGCGAATCCCTACAGTTGATGGAAGGCGATCTCGTCCTGATGCAAGCGCCCACTCCGGTGCCGGCGGTGATCGTGCACAAGCACCATTGGCTTAACTGGCTGGTTGGGAACCCGGCGGGCTACCTTTCGGAGGCTGCCTCGACGGACAGCATCACCATCGATGTCCCTGATGTCGACTTGATCCCGTGGGGCCCGAGTTGGCTTCGTGGCTGGGAGGCTGCATTCTTTCTGTCTGCGCTGGTTTCCTCGCTGTGGTTGCGCTGGCGCTGGAAATTGAATTGATGGCGGCAGGCGAAGCTGCGGCCAGGCAACCGACCCGTCACCAGTATCATGAAGTGATCCACTGCGCCGCGCTTCGCGGGAAGCAGCTTCCGCCGTAATGCATTTTCACCGTTGTGCCGAAGAGCATCGAGCCTGAAGGCTTCTCCTACGAAAGTCTCGTCGGGGGTGCGGACTTCGATCACTTTCCCGCTTTTGCGCTTCGTTGTTGGCTTCAGCGGTGATGCATTTTCACCGTTGTGCCAAAGAGCATCGAGCCTGAAGGCTTCTCCTACGAAAGTCTCGTCGGGGGT
>NZ_JBAWHJ010000495.1:0-2628 GCF_049593775.1 Dokdonella sp.
TTGAACTCGGGGTATTGTTCTGGCGTATACTCCGCGCCCCCGCGCCGAAGTGGCGGAACTGGTAGACGCGCCGGACTCAAAATCCGGTTCTGGCGACAGAGTGCGAGTTCGATTCTCGCCTTCGGCACCAATTTGATGCAATCCCCGCAACACGCTTGCGCCCGGCATGACCGGCGCGGCATCATGCCTGTCATGAGACAACCTCTACAGGGGAAGGTTGCACAGATGAACTCCCACCGGGACTCGCTCAACAGGCTCGTCGACTGCGCATGATCGAATTCGGCCACAGCACGCACGTCGGCTTGCGTCGCGAGCACAACGAAGATACCTACTATGCCGATGCCGACATGGGCGTCTGGCTGGTTGCCGACGGCATGGGCGGGCATGAGCATGGCGAAGTCGCCAGCGCGATCGCACGCGATACCCTGATTGCCGAAATCAACAAGAGCACGCCGCTGGTTCGCGCAGTTCAGCTTGCGGACGAGGAGATCATCCGGCATTCCAATCGCCGCAGCGAAGCCCTGCCCATGGGCACGACAATCGCGGCAATGCGCCTGGTTGGCGAGAATGAATTCGAGATTGCCTGGGTTGGTGACAGCCGCATCTATCTCTGGAACGGCGAGCTCAAGCAAATTTCCCAGGATCACTCCTATGTCCAGGAACTGATCGACCAGGGCGCGATCACCAGCGAGCAGGCACGCAACCACCCGCACCGGAATGTAGTGACTCAGGCACTCGGAGTCACCGACCCGCAATCCCTGCGTGTTGAACTGGTCCGTGGCGAGTTCAATGCCGGCATGCAGATTCTGCTTTGCAGCGACGGTTTGACGGAAGAAGTGAGCGATGCAGAAATTGCTGCACTGATTGCCCGTCAGGAGTTATCGGCTCAGGAATGCGTCGACCAGTTGATTCTCGCTGCGCTGGATGGCGGCGGATCCGACAACGTCACGGTAATACTCGTTCGCAATCGCTGATTGCTCCCGCGACTGCTGAATCGTCGCGGCACGACACTTGCGCCAGAGTCGCAGCAGGCGCCCCGTGGAGAGGCGCCTGTCAACCATTCAGGATTTACCCCGGCCTGCCCGCAGGCGGCTCAGGGAGCCGCCGCACGCAGCGCTGCAAGCGCAGAGTTGAACCGTTGCACCGACCAGGCGTTTTCATCCTTGATCGTGGCATAGAGCTCGTCGAGCCGGCTGCGCAGCAATGCAGCCTGATCTGCATTGATCTGGCCGTCATTCTCGAACGCAACCACCACCGACTGTGCTGCCATTGCAACTTGCTCGGCCGATGCGTAATCACGATATTCGCCACGCTTGGCATCGGCTTCGATGCTGGCAAGAATGGCATCAAGACTATCCGGGCCATAATTGAATGCAGCCACGGCTGGCAGCAGTTCGGTGATGCTGGCCCGCAGCTTTCTTGCAGCAGCCAGAGTGGCATCCTGGCTTTTCGTCGTTGCCTTGTGCAAGGCACGGGTCTGCTCGAGGAGTCGTGCGGCTGCAGCCTTGTCGACCGGTGCCAGCACATGGCGGAACATCAGAGCATTGGAGTCGTTCAGGCGAACTACGCCCGGGCCGAGTCCCGTTCCCTGACGCGGAGCCCATTTTCGGCCTGACATGAGCTTGTGGCAGGCATGGCAATCGAACAGGACAAGCTCCGGGAAGATGCCTCGCCAGCCAGCATTTTCATCAGTCAGGATGTCCAGCAGGTTTTCGGACGCCACGCCCTGGCCAACCGCCCAGTCGCGCACACCGTTCCATTCTCCCTTGCGTGCCACCCAGGCCTCGCCAATCTTGTAGTGCGGATTGAGCCAGGTGAAGGTATCGAGTTCAAATGACAGCCGCGGATGACCGGCACCCATGATGCGATGGGTGATCATCCGGTCTGGCGTACCCATGTGGCAGGACAGGCACAGGCGCGCACGGGCGATAGGCTGGTCTGTAGGATAAAGGCCGTTCTCCACGTTCTCCGCGTGGGTAACACTGCGATCGGCGTGTGCGTTGAGCCAGAGCTCGGACCCGCCGTGACAGGACTCACAACCTACACCATCGGAAAGCTGAAAACGGTCGCCACGCATGGCTTCGGGAATGGAATCGGCATGGCAGTCGATGCATATCTTTGCCGACGCCGGATCACCGATACCCAGATTGCGCGCAATGGCTTTGGACGCATCGCTGCCGAGCGTCTGCCAAGCCCTGGCATGAGGGTCAAACTCCTGCCAGATCGCAAACTCGTTCTGCAGAACATTCGAATCGCGGAATGGCTGCGAGGCCCCGTGGCAGACACTATTGCTGCAACTGGCCACCCCCATGTGCTTGTGGGATTCGATCGCACTGACCGCTGATGGAGCTGCGATCACGAAAGCTGGAAACAGCGCCAGCAACAGCATGGCGATCAAGGCAAGACTGCAACGACTCATAAGTTTTTCTCCCCGTGGCTATCCGGTTGGACTCACGTTCGGGCCATCATCCCCGTCCCGATTATGCACCACATCGCCAGCAGTTCCCACGAAGTGGCTTTTGCAGGCCTGCGAATCCGATGCGAATCCCTGGATTGCCAAGGCGAGGGAGTGTGCAAAAAACGCCTTCGGGAGGTCCGTCGAATCGCCGGGAGGCTCAACCGTTGAGG
>NZ_JBAWHJ010000496.1:0-16794 GCF_049593775.1 Dokdonella sp.
GATCATCCCCGAGCTTCTTGTAGAGGTTGCGCAACAGAAGCTTGCGCGGACGCACAAACGCCTCGGGATAGGTCAGGCGCAGCTTTTCGACCTCCTCATCGGTGATCACGATTTCTGCAACTGCACGGGAACGCAGCGCTGCACTCAGGATCTTTCGACGGGAAATTTCGCTCTCGAGCATCACTTGCAGTTCGTTCTGTGCCCCGCGCTTGCGCGCCAGCTCCGCCAGCGACTGGACAAAGATGTACTCGTGAATGACCTCCGGACTGTCCTCGAGTTCGAGGGCCGTGCGCCAGCTGTCATAGTCTTCGCGCATGACCTTGCCGCCATTCCAGGTGGCGACAATCCCGACACTTTCAGCTTCCATTGCAACGACCGGAGCGGCGAATACCAGACCCACGCAAATACAGACGCTCCGCATCATCGCGACGGTTTCCTTTCGCTTTTCGTTGCCTGACCGGCGACGAGTGTGTGATAGCGGTTGAGCGCCAGTCCTTTCCACTCTTCGGTTTGTCCATCCGGCCAGATGACGCTGATCAATACCGGCTCTTTCTGGCTGCCGAGTCCAAACACCACGCGGGGATCGCCAGCGGATAGATAGCTGCCGTCGGTGGCGATCCTGCGCCAGAGCACGCGGTCGTCGCCGAGGGTTGCCTTCACCTTCGCACCGATGGCGTCGCGCCCGTCCTTCCGAAGCAGCAGGCGCAGGCCCAGCCAGGCGTTGCCTGAGCGATTGCGATTGTGCAGCAAGCGCACCGGCCCACTGTTGTTGACTACAAGCACATCGCTCAGGCCATCGTTGTCGATATCGCCAACAGCCAACCCGCGGCTGACTTCCGAGAGCCCGAACACGCTGCCCGCCTCGCCGCTTGCGTCGATGAATTTGCCATGGTTGTTGCGGAACAGCTGGTTCGGCTGCCTGAGCGGATACGGGTCGCCGGCACGAGCTTCGGACTCGATCACGCGAACATCGCCGTTGCCGACCATGATGTCCATCCAGCCATCGTTGTCGTAGTCGAGCTCGGCGACGCCGAAACCGGTGACACCCAGGCTCGGCGCCCCCAATCCGCTGCCTGCTGAACCGTCGGCGAAAAAGCCTTGCCCGTCGTTGATGTAAGTCGTGTTCGTGTCACCGCTGAGATGGGTCATGAACAGGTCATCATCGCCATCACTGTCGAGATCGCATGCGATCACGCCCATCGAAGCCTGCGAGCGGCCGAGCATCGAAACGGCAACGCCGCGCTCAAGTCCTTCATTGCTGAATCGCATCGGAGCCGGCTGGCCTACAACACTGGACGCCCCTTCGTTGCGCCAGAGAAAGTTGCGCCGCAAGTCATTGGCAACATAGATGTCGGGCCAGCCATCGACATCGAAGTCGGCCACGACGACTCCAAGCCCGCTGGACGCGGAATCGAGGATACCCACCGGGCCGCTGGCGTCGACGAAGGTGCCATCACCACGGTTGCGGAAGATACTGTCACTCTCTCCATCGTAGGCCTGCGGACCGCAGTAGTCCGGGCGGCCACCCGGCGAACGACAGATCTTGTGGTTCTCCAGTCGAAACTTCACATAGTTGATAGCGACCAGATCGAGCCAGCCGTCCTTGTCGAAGTCGGCGAACGAGGCGCTTGTCGACCAGCGTTTGTCATCGAGACCACTCGATCCGGGCGCCACGCTCTCGAAGCGAATCCTGCCATTGCTGCTGACATTGCGCCAAAGTTGATTGGGGCCGAAGTTCGTCAAGTACAGGTCCATCCGCCCGTCGTTGTCGATGTCTCCAGTCGCCACGCCCATTCCGTAGCCATCCGCCTTGAGCCCGCTTGCCGCGGTCACATCGGTAAAATGAACCTGCCTTTTTCCGTTCGCCGCAACCGAGAGGTCGTTCCGGTAGATCCTGCCGCCCGTTTTCCTTGGCGACGGAAACACGGACTTTGCTGGACCGGCATCGCCAGCCACCGGATTCAGGAGACTGCCCTGCACCAGGTAGACATCGAGGTCGCCATCTCCGTCTGCGTCGAACAGGGCGCCACCTGAACCTACAGGCTCTACGAAATAGTGCTCGCCGGTCATGCCATTCCAGTGCGTGAAATCGAGATCGGCCTGCTTGGCGATATCGATGAATTCCGTACCCGTCTGCTTGTCTGTTGCGGGCGCAGCCGTTTCGGATTCGGACCCTGCAACGACGCAATTCGCCGAAAGCGCGAGGGCCGTGATGAAGACAGCCTGATGAAAACGCGGACGGCAATGAGTCACGGGGTCTCCTGCACAGGGTTGGTGGGTGCCGCAATCTTTCTGAAGATCACGCGTTCGGTTACTTCCCACGGGTTGCGACACGATTGCCGTTGCTGATACAGCACGAGACGGCGCCTGGCGATGTGTGCGGCCAATCGTGTCCGCTCTCCATCGAGTGCATCGATCGCCACGCGTTGCCATGCTTCGGCATCAGCGAAGCGGGATTGCGCAGCAGCCACCATGGCTGCGGTCTCCGCGAAGAATACATCGGGGTTCTTCTCATCGCCCAGCAGCGCGCTCGCGCGCGCCAGCGTTTCCGGCCCGACATCCTGGGTGGCGGCGAGAACGCGCGACAGCAACCACCGCAAATGCGCATCATCGCCGAGGCGCTCAAGATCTTTCTCGATAGCCTTCTGCGCGTCATCGTGACGCTTCAGGATCACGAGCAACGCGGCATGCCAAAAGCAAACCTCAGCATTCGCACCGGCCATGTTGCGCACCGTCGCATATTCGGCCAGCGCCGCCTCGTGGTTCCCCTGAGCCTGGCGCAATCGTCCAAGCTGGATGTGCCCATCGACCGATCCGGGATCATTGGCAAGGGCGGCGAACAGGTGGGGCTCGGCCAGACTGGCTCGCCTCTGCCTCGCATACAGCGAAGCGAGCGCAAGATGCGCTCGGGATGCAGATTCGGGCTGATCCTTCGACAAGGCCAGGGCCCGCTCAAGTTGCTCGATCGCGCTGTTGGCCTGGTCGACGGCAATCAGTGCCTTCGCGTAGTTTATGCGCTTGTCGGGACCCAGTGGGTCGGCGGTTACCGCCTGTCCGAACAGCAGTGCGGCTTCTACGCGCTGGCCACGATTGACCGCTTGTACGGCTCTGCGAGTCAGTGCTACTGCCCCAACATCGATTGCGAGCAGTTCGTTGATCCAGGGATCGTTCAGAGCGAGGCGGACTTGATCGCCATTTTCCTCAGGCACCTTGCTCATATGCCGTGCGGCACGCTTGCGGTCACCCAGTTGCCCCCATGCCAAAGCCAGCGAATAGTGAACCTGGGACGCATTGGGCTGCAGTACCAGCAAGTGTTCGAGCGTATCGCGGGCTGACTTCGGATCATTGCGAGCCAGCGCGATCTGGGCGATCCCGAACAGGGCTTCGGGATTGTCGGCGTCGAGTGACAGAGCGAGGCGGTAGCGCGATTCCGCCACTTCCAGTTGTGACTGTGCGAGAGCCAGGTCGCCGAGCTGCACCTGTGGTCCCGGCGCGTCCGGAGCACGTTGTGCAGCTTCGGAAAATCGCCTGTTCGCCAGATCGATGTCGCCGATCTGCACGGCAATGAGTCCCTGATAGTAGGGCCAGCGAGCTTCCTCCGGGTCGTGCAGGCGCGCGTTGGCATAGCAGAGTTCGGCGCTGTCGTCGTATCGGTAGGCATCAAACCATTGACCCAGCCGACCCCAGGCGATACCACGTCCTTCGCCGCTTTCGCGGGCCTCCCGCAGAGTCCCCCAGATCGCCTCGAACTGGTCGCGCACCGTGACATCGAGCACAGCGAGATCCTTGGGCGGCGCAACCTCGACAATTCCCTGCGGAGTTGACGGAGAACAGCCGACGACGAAGACCCAAAACAGGAACACGCAGAACAGACGTACTGCCCGGCGCATCTCTGATGCCTGCAATCGCATCACTTTTCGGCGACCCCAACGATTCCAGCATTGCATGGACATGCGCCAGCCCGACTCCGCCAACACGCGGCGAATGCGAACGACAGCGATATCTGACGGCCATCGAGCCGCCGCGTGTACCGGCATCGGATAAAACCGCCACTTGAGAATCTGCCGACTCCTCGTCGATTGACAGGCTTGAGCATGTTGTGAATCGTCACCCGGTTCGTCTTGTGCTTCGCTTTCCGTGCGCTCGCACATCCGCGCAAGATTAGCGCACTGGCGAAATCGTGTGCCAGCGACGACACCCAGTCGTCCTTGCAGCTGCATTCGTGGTGCCCCTGCACGCGCTTGATCTCCTGATCCGCGAACCTCGCACCGGGCGCGCGCATCCTTCTCCTGCGAAGTGCGCGCCATGCCATTGCGCCCGACGTCGACCTTCCCGGGGAGCGGGTCAGTTTTGTTCTGCCCGGCTTGTCACACTATAGTGCCGCACTGCCACGCGACCATGTCGGTTGCCTGCGGACTCATGTTCGCCGCCTTTTCCAGACCCCGGCTGCATGAACCCGGGAATGCAACCGGCGGACCACTGGCGTGCCCGTTCCCAGCAAAGCAAGAACAATGACCCCGAACCGCTCCGGAACGCCAGTACCCCAGTCGTCCCGCAACGCCGTTTCCGGCGCGCTTCGGCCCTGGCAACGAACGTTGTATCGCTGGTTGTTGTTGCCGCTTGGCGTCATGGCCGCCAACTCGATCTACCTGCTCGCATTTACGCGCTACTCGGCGTTCTTCATGAGCATGCTGCTGCTCCACCTGGTACTGGGACTGCTGCTGACGGTACCGTTGTTCACGTTTGTCATCAGTCATGCCAGGCGCATGTTCCGCACCCGCAACCGGCGCGCCAAGGTGGCTGGCCTGTCTGTCGCGACTCTGGCGCTACTGATCGCCGCCACCGGACTGATCATGACGTGGCAAGGGGCCACGATCGAGAATCGCGCGGTATATCTGATCCACGTGCTCGCCTTCCCTGCCGCGATCATTGCGTTCATTCTGCATCGTCGCGCGCATTCACATCACATGGCCTTTCGCAGCGTTCTGATTTCGGCTGTATCGGTGGCCATGTTTCTCGGTGTCATGGCGATCTACCAGTATCTTGAAAAGCCTCCGCAGCGGATCGTCAACCAGGATGGTGATACGCAGTATTTCCCTTCCTCTGCGGAAACATTCGACCAGGGCCTGATCGATCCGGTCCGGCTTTCAGACAACGAGTATTGCCGGGAATGCCATCCACGGACTTACGAACGCTGGGAGAAAAGCGCACACCGGCTCAGTTCGTTCAACAACCCGTTCTATCGTCGCTCGGTGGAGCTCACGGCAGACCGTGTTGGTCGCGAAAAAACCAAATGGTGTGCGGGCTGCCACGATCCAGTGGTGCTGTTTTCCGGAAAGATGGGCAAGGCCACCTTGCACGAATTCAGCTATGACGATTTCGAGGCGCAACAGGGCCTCACCTGCATGTCCTGTCACTCGATCACGCAGATCAAGGACCTCTCCGGGAATGCCTCCTACGTCATCGAAGAGTCCACGCAGTATCCGTTCGCCTTCAGCGACAACAAATACCTGCGCGAGGTGAACAAGCTGCTGATCCGGATGGAGCCTTCCCTGCATCGAAAGACTTTCATGAAGCCATTCATGCGAACGCCCGAATTCTGTTCGACCTGCCACAAGGTGGCACTGCTCCCTTCTTTCAACGAGTACAAATGGTTGCGTGGCCAGAACCACTACGACAGCTGGCAGGCTTCGGGCGTTTCCGGCGAAGCCGTCGCCTCGTTCTACGATCCGCCTGCCCCCAGGAGTTGCCGCGATTGCCATCTGCCAGCGTACCCGGCCGAAGAATTCGGAGCGCGCGACGGCAAGCTGCATGACCACGCCTTCCCTGCGGCAAACACCGCGCTGCGGTTCATCGAAGGCGATGCCGAAGGCGAGCAGTTCATCAGGGATTTCCTGACCGGAGCAGTTACGGTTGACCTGTTCGCGATCCGCCGTGGCGGTCAGGTCTTGCCGATCGGACCGGCATTGCCGACGTTGCATCCCGGAGAAACCGTAGACGTCGAAGTCGTTGTACGCACACGCCGACTCGGCCATTCCTACACCAATGGCACCGCCGACTCGAATGAGACCTGGGTGTCATTCAATGCCAAGAACGCCGATCGTACGCTGATGGAAAGTGGCAGCCTGGGTGCAGACGGACGTCTGGATCAATCTGCCGATCGCCTGAGCCAGTTGATCCTCGATCGCGATTCCCGACAAATGGATCGGCGTCAGCCGACCGACATCCATGCCACGCTCTACAACAACTCCATTCCACCCGGAGCAGCGCGCGTTGTCCACTACCGCTTCAAGGTGCCGGACGACGCCATTGGCAGCATCACCTTGAAGGCCGGCGTGCACTATCGCAAGTTCTCGCGCGACTTCGCGATCTTCGCGCTGGGTCCGAATGCACCCGCCCTTCCGGTTACCGATCTCTCGGAGGATGGCGTGACACTACCCGTATCCGATTCGAGAGTGGCAGATTCCGTGGCCTCGAGACCCACCGACGATGTCGGCGAACGCGCCAACTCCGATCCGCTCTGGCTTCGCTGGAACGATTACGGCATTGGATTGTTCCTGCAGGGCGACCTCAAGGGTGCCGGAGCGGCGTGGGAAACGACAGCGAGCCTGGCGCCGGACCAGCCGGACGGCCCGCTCAATCGCGCCCGCGCCCTGCTCAAGGAAGGTGATTTCGCAGAAGCACAACATGCGCTCGACGAGGCCGAGCGGCGACATCCAGGCTGGGCGAAAACGCGCTTCTTCCGGGCCATGCTGGCCAAGGACCGCGGTCAGCTTGAAACCTCGCTGGAGGAACTGCTTGTCGTGACGAAGCAGTTCCCGCGTGATCGCGCGGTCTGGAACCAGGTGGCCCGCGTGCAGTTCCTGCTGGGCCGCTTCGAAGACGCGCTCGAATCGATTGACCGCGTGTTCGACGTCGATCCGGAAGACCTGACAGGGCACTACACCGCGATGCTTTCCCTGAAGGCGCTCGGCAGGAAGGACGAAGCGGCTGTCGAGGAACGCTGGTACAAGTATCACAAGGATGACGAAACCGCGGCGTCCGTCATGGCCGGGTACCGGCGCGATCATCCGTTCGCCAACCGCGAATCGCTGCCGGTACATGTACATGACAATGTCGAGCCCGTGGCCCCTCCTGCACCTGACTGGATCAGGGAAATCGGACCATCCGGATATGAATACCAGGGCACCGTTCCGTATGGCGAAACCACGCTGAAGGATGATCGTCCACCGACCCGGCAGGCCAAGCGTCCTGCAGACTGATATCCGAACAAGGGAGAAGACGTGAAACCTTCCACTCCACGCGCATTCGCCATCGCACTCGCCAGCCTCTCCGTGCTCAACCTTGCTGGCTGCCAGGACCCGGTAGAAGACACGCCGCCGGCTCCTATTGCCCCGGTGCAGGAAGCAAGGGCGACTGCCGTGCAGTTTCGCGACGTCAGTGAAGTTTCCGGCCTGGACTTCAGCCATGTGAATGGTGCCGCAGGCAACAAGTGGATGCCCGAAACAATGGGTGGCGGCGCCGTCATCCTCGATTTCGACAACGATGGTCGCAGTGACATCCTCCTTGTTTCCTCGACCAACTGGCCGGACCCGACATCTGCATCCGTCACGCAGCAGCCGAGCTCGCTGGCCCTGTACCGCAACGAGGGCAATGGCGAGGATGGCGTGCCGCGTTTTACCAACGTGAGCAAACAAGCAGGACTGGACCAGGCGATCTACGCCATGGGCGGCACCAGTGGCGACTTCGACAATGACGGCTGGACCGATCTCTACATCACCGGACTCAGCGCCTACGGCGGCAACCGGTTGCTGCGCAACGAAAACGGTCACTTCCTCGACATCACCGAAGGCGCCGAGGTCGAGGTACCGGGTTGGGGCACATCGGCAGCATTTTTCGATTACGACGCGGACGGCAAGCTCGATCTCTTCGTGGCTCGCTATGTCGAATGGTCGCCGGATGCCGATCTTTTTTGCTCATTGGACGGCAGTAAAAAGAGCTACTGCACACCGGAACGCTACACCGAAACGAGCTCGCGTCTTTTCCACAACCTGGGCGATGGCCGCTTCGAGGATGTGTCGGAAACATCGAACATCGCCAGCGCGAGGGCCAAGGCCCTTGGCGTTGCACCCTGGGACTACAACGGCGACGGCCGTATCGATCTCGCTGTCTCGAATGACACGACCCCGAACAACCTGTTCCGCAACAATGGCGATGGCACGTTTACCGACGTCGCGCTCGAGAGCGGCATCGCCGTGGACGAGGCGGGGCGATCACGCGGAGCCATGGGAATCGACTGGGCTGACGCGTTCGCCGGCGGGTCGGCGCTCGCGATCGGCAACTTCTCGAACGAGGCCAAGAGTTTTTACTGGACTGACAACGGCGATGTGTTTCTCGACCGGTCGATGTCGGCCGGCGTTGCCCGCAGCTCGTTCCTCGACCTCACGTTTGGCGTGTTCTTCTTCGACTACGATTTCGATGGTCATCCCGACTTGCTGTTCTGCAACGGCCACGTTGAAGACAGCGTGCAGAACGTGCAGAAGGAAGTGACGTTCCGCCAGCCTCCCGCCCTGTACTGGAACAATGGCGATGGACTCATGTCCAACGCGAGCGCACAGGCGGGTACGGACTTTGCAGTGCCGCTTGTCGGACGCGGATCAGCCTATGCCGATATCGACGGTGACGGTGACCTGGATATCGTGCTCGTCGAGAACGGCGGCCCCGCTCACCTGTATCTCAACGAACTGGAGAATGCCGCCGACAAGGTCGTGCGCATCGAATTCGAGGGCGACGGAGCATCCGTCAACCGAAGTGCGTTTGGTACGCGAGTGGTGGCGACGATAGCCGGCGAGGCACACACCGAACAGGTTCGCTCTGCGCGCTCGTATGCCTCGGCGTCCGAGCCGGCGCTGAGCTTCGGCCTCGGTGCGGCGCAAACCATCGACAGCATCGATGTCACGTGGCCGGACGGCTCGAAGCAACAAGCCTTGAACCTCGCACCCGGACGCTACCGCTGGGTGATTCGGGAATCGCCACTGCGTACAGCTCCCTGAGTACTGATCAGCGCAATGGAGGCCCGCCATGGTCGCGCACCCGTAACATGAAACCGGCGGGCGTCACCTCGCGCGTAGTCCACCGGGAATGCGCGCGTGCGGCGTTGTCCGGCAGTGATTCGCTGTCCGGATACGGATAGCCGCTCATTGCATGGAACGGATACGGCGCGATCGTGGTACCGGTCACTGTGTTCTTGTCGAAGTCCTTGTCCCATCCATCGGACACAACCACCCAGTCGCGAATCCAGCCAACAGGCAGGGGCGGCAGTTCATTTGCATCGAACTCCAGGCGGATGGCGTCACCGCCGACAAATACGACCAGCTCGTCATCGGTGTCGCGAAGCAGCGAGGTAACGTCTCCGTAGCGCGTCGCCTTTCCAGGAATATCCATCCAGTGCGGATCGGTGTCGACGATATCGTGATCGAACAACTCTGGGCCATTGGGTGTCGCACGATATCCGCGCGAGAACCCACGCCATGCCAGCGTTGCCCTGGCGGGTTCGAGCTCGGTCCAGAGCGTGGGCACGGGGGGATCATCCACGGTTGCATAGACCTGATCCCACCAGATTTCCAGGCTTGTGCGGATGCGCACGCGAGGGTCGCCCGGGGCCAGCAGCCCGGTCAGATCCAGTGGCATGATCTTGGTTTTTCCGGCGGGGAATCCCATCGAGGGCATGACTGTTCGCCACCCGCCCGCGCCGTCTGGCACTTCGAGAACGGGCGGCTCGGCGCGGATATCCGAGCGCTGCGACAACGAGACGTTGATCGAAGTGTCTGAGTAGAAGATCCAGCCGACGAAATAAAGCACGACCGACTGCCCCTCGGCGACAGGGCCCAAGTCCAGGATCAGTTCGTGTGGCGTGCGCACTCCCTGATAGGCAGTCGGTGCGCCGGGCTCCACGTAATCACCGTCCGCATTCGTGAGCAGAGTTGTCACATCGACGCCGTCGGCAAAAGCCGCTCGCAGGGGCCGAGGATTTGCCACGGTGAACAGCTTCTTCTCGGTCGGGACGGGAATCATGCGTTCGTTCGGCACGACACCCGTTCCTGCCGGATGGTCGACCGCCGCGAGGTGGACCATGTCGAGGTAGACCGCCTCCCAGAGCTCCTCGGTGTAGTCCAGATGCAGAAGTCCGTCGGCGTCGGGCGCAAGTTGTCCGGGGGCCAGCAGCAGCCATTCGCGCGGATCGGCGCCGGCAAGGTTGACGCCATCGTAGAGCAGTCCGATCGGCGCACGCCCCAGCGCGTCGGAAACAAAACTCCATTCGCCAGTGCTCCCGTTCTTGGCGTAGACAAAGGGACAGGAGCCCTTCAGGCGTTGCACTTCGACGACAGTTGCCTTTCCAACCTGGTCAAACAGAT
Organism: Dokdonella sp.; assembly: GCF_049593775.1. Lineage (GTDB taxonomy): Bacteria > Pseudomonadota > Gammaproteobacteria > Xanthomonadales > Rhodanobacteraceae > Dokdonella. Next base: position 10,416 of record NZ_JBAWHJ010000496.1, read on the forward strand.
TCTGCGGCACGCCATTGGTCCACAGACTGCGCAGGACATCCACCCTTGTGTGCCGACCGAGTCCGAAATGTGTCGGAAGTATCGACACGGTCCTGGCCGCATAAAGATCGCCGGCCTTGATCTCGACCAGCGAGCCGACGCCGCGTCGATTGACCTTCTGGCTTGCGACGGGCAGCCCCTGCAACTCGACATCGAGCCAGCCGTTGGCATTGCCTCCGACATTCGCATACCCGCGCGAACCACTGGTGGTATCCACGAGCAGGTCAATATCACCATCGGCGTCGAAATCGATCGGCACCAATTCATCGATTTGGCCGACGCCCTTCGGCGCAATGTCCCAGGTCGTGAACGTGCGCAATCCCGCGTTGCGGAACAACCGCAAACCGGATGCGCCGCCGAATGCCAGATCGAGAAAGCCGTCGTTGTCCAGATCCGCGATGGCGACACGATCCGCTTGGAATTTTGCCGGCAGGTGGACCAGATCGCCCCCCGCTGAGCGTTCGAAACTGCCGTCGCCCTTGTTGAGCAACAGAACCGGGCCACCGCTGGCTGCCACGACCAGATCCGGCCAGCCATCGGTATCGAGATCGGCCGCTGCCACATCTCGCGCCTTGGCAAGCTTGAGATCAATCGACTCGAAGCGACCCTGTCGTTGATTGTTGCGCACGACGAGCGTTCCCTCGCCGGTCACACAGGCGAGGTCGAGATCGCCATCGCGATCGAAGTCGTCGATGGAAACCCGGACACTCGTGAATCCGGCATCTCCGGTAGCGGCAGTCACGTTGGTCCAGCTGCCGTCGAGATTGTTGCGCAGCAGCTGGTCCGGTGCATCCGCGCCATACAGATACACATCAAGATCACCGTCGTTGTCGAAGTCGATGAACGCGACCTCGCTGTAGGGTTTTGGTACATCGTAGATGTCGGCTTCGCCGCGATTCTTCCAATCGGTTCGTCGCAATAATCCCGTCGCCGTCGGGCTTCCCTCAATGGTCGGACGTAGTTCGAATGCCACCGCGATCGGCTTGGCGGCTCCGGGGCGCAGCGAGGCTTCGAATTCCGCACCAAATGAAGTCAACGGCAGTCCGATGACATCGGTATACAACTCGGCCAGAGAAGCCAGATAGCGATCACTGACACGCAGCAGGTTCTCGACGATTCGCAGCTTGCCAAGTGACGACTTCGTGTCACCCGCCTGCAGCGCCTTGATGCTCTGGGTCAGGTAGTCACCGACCTTTTCATCGGCCGGAGCCAGCACCGACTGAATGGTAACCAGCGTTGCCGACGCTCCCGCCGTGTCCGCGCCCTCGAGTTGCAGCATGGCCTGCTTGAGCAGAGCAGGAAGATTGTTTGGCGATACGCTGAGGATTTCCGTCAGGTATTGCCGGCGGATCGCGGCATCGGGATCGACCTCCGCATCATTGTCTGCGGAACGGATCCAGCGCCATCTTGCTTCGAGGTTGCGTGGCGAGGCTTGCGCAGCCTTGGCCATGGCCTTGCGTGCAGCCGTTTCGTTTGCCTTTGATGTCTCGATGGCGGCACCGATCATGAGCACATCCGATCGGTCCGGAGCCAGTGCGACAGCCTTGGTCAGAAATGCGTCGGCCGCTGCCGTGTTGCCGCTTCTGAGTGCAGCGACGGCCGCGTTGGCGACAGGCAATGGATCGTCATTCACGAGCTCTGCCAGCTTTCGGAAAGCCTCTTTCGCTTCGGCGTTCTTGTCTTCCTCAAGATAGGCGAGCCCGGTGTTTTTAAGCGTCAGGATTTCGGCGTTGCGCGTCGTTGGCGAGGACTCCTTCGCTACTGCTGGTGCCTGCAGAGCGGGTGCCAGCAACACAACGACGAGTAGCGCGAGAGGGTTGAACAATCCGCTTCGAAATTCGGACGAGGTCATGTGAATATCCATGGAAATGGGATGTCGATCATGTTGCAAGTTTCATCCGGAGTAACCGCGAGTTCGCCAATTGCGCGGCGACCTGCGCTCATCATGCCATCCCATGGTTGCCCAAGTCGTGCGAGCCTGGTGGCTGTCGCAGCCTGTCATGTGTTCGGACAGATCAGGAGCCCGTGGGCGGGGTAGCGACGAACGTCAGGCCATCTTGTCCAGCATTGATCGAAAACCGAATGCGAACATGAAGGCAAGGCCGAGCAGCAGCCAAGTCGAGATGGTAAATCCGAGTAATCCATCGGCTCGTCGCGGATAGTCGATTCTCACGACCTGAAATGCCGAGCCCCGCTCCAGCGGTTTCGCAGCCGGAAACGCGAGTGTGCGCCAATCGCCGGGACGGCGGTGCTGCGTGGACAGCGCGGCACGGGTTTCGCCCACGAGTACGTCGACTTCCGTTTCGCTGTCATCGAGCTTGAGGCGAATAGGATAGGTTCCGGGAGCTGTCGCGCTGACACGCCAGACGATCGTAGCTTCGTCGTCGAGTCGCAGTGGCGGCGCGCCACTTTCGAGTCCAGCGGGAAGTTCCAGCGCCAATTTGCGCTTGCTAATGACCATTCCGACCGACGCGTCTGTTGGCAGGCTTGCGCTGATGATCAACGGCTCGTCCGGATGCGTTGCGCGCCAGCCAAAGTGCGATTCGATCTGCACGACAACAAGTGCAACCGGCAGGCACATCGCGAAAAACGGCAGCAACGGCAATCCAAAATGGCGCAGCGTGTTGTGCAGTTGTCGCCATCTCGACGGCTGCGGGGCACCGGGATCCTGCTCGTAGCGCACAAGGCCGATTGAATGGATCGCCAGGCATCCAAGGACACGGGAACGTATCCTCGTCGGCGGTAGCCCGCACGCGTGGCTCGCGAACAGCAGCCAGAATGCAACCAGCGTCGCGGTCGCGCCAATCTGCATCCAATGCGGCAGAGCGCCGAGCAGGAACAACCAGGCATCGAAGCCGACGGACATCGCGCTATTGAGAGCGGCTATCCACATGGCCAAACCGACCTGCGCGTGTTCAACCCTGGCGAGTAGCGGAGCAGTGCTTCGGCGGCTTTTCTGTCGGGCGTCGGCGAACATGCCTGCATGTGGCGGGCATCGATTGTCGCTGATTCAACCGTGTCACCTGCTTTGATCACCACAGCGCCTGACCTTGCATTTCCGCAGGAGGCGCGATGCCGAAATAATCAAGAATGGTCACCGGCAGGTCGCGCAGATCCCCGGAAGCCTTCAGTGGCCGGTTGACCAGCAAGACGCCGGGCACCGTTCGCGAGTCCATGCAGTGGTCGCCGCTCCAGGCCTCGGCATTGTCTTCAAGCAGAGTGGTCGCGACCTTGCCTGTCGCGGTATCCCATGAGGCGCGATAGCCACGTGCATAACCAACAATGATGTCGGGCGCATCTTCGACGTGGGGGCCGTGATAGACGTCCTCGCGCAAGACCGCCTGGGTGACGACCGGCTCATCGTTTTCAGGATCGTGCCAGTCGCCCAGTCGCCTGACGATTTCGCGAGAGAGACGCGCGCGGGCGTCCGGCTCCACGATGCCGTCGCGCTCGCGGCCGCGTACGTTGAGATATAGCGCGTTCAGTCCGAGGCCGAATGCGCGTGTCTGCTTCCAGTCGATTCCCTCGAGCCAGTCGAGCTGGTCGCGCCGGGATGGGTCGAGAAGCTTCAGATATCCATGTTGTTCAAGCCATGCATTCAGGCTGGCGCCGCGACGGAATGGAGCGAAGCCGTGATCGGACATCACCGCGAAGGTCGTGCCCGGCTCAAGTCCCTGCATGACCGAACCTACCAGTTCGTCGATCTCGCGATAGGTATCACGCATGGCATCGCGCAGGACCTCGGGCGTGTCCGGATCGTAATCCGGCGCTGTGCTATCACTCTCCCTGGCCAGCATGTGGTTGCGCTGGTCAACCGTGCTCAGATAGAAAAACAGGAAGCGGTCGCCCGGGTTTTTGCGAAAGCGCTCGAGTTCGGCATCCAGCAAGCGCCGGCGCTCGTCCATCACCAGTTCCGTCTGGTCGAGGAACTCGGCCGTGCTCAATACCTGCGCAGACAGCGCCTTGGTGTCCTCGGGCATTTCCTGCGTGTAAAACGGTCCACTGGCCTCAGCCAGTTCGGGAGCATAGTTGACCGGGTATGAAATCTGCTGGGCCGGATCGCGCGGATCAATGTTGATCGGACTGATGTATAGACCGAAATGCGGTGCTATCTGCTTCACATATACCCGGACCATCCCCGACACTTCGATGATGCCTGGCAGAAGCGGAAAACGGACCGGTATCCAGTCGCTCCACTCGCCCACCTGGAGGATCCGGCGCTGCCCGTCGATGCTGAAAAGCAACACCGGGTTGGCCGGATCGGTTCGCACGGTGAACCGGACACGCACCGGGCTTTCATCAGCGAGAAGCACGTTCGAGGGGCCGGTCAATGAGGCAGACAGCAAGCCATCCTTGATCGTGGCCCGCTCGATGATGCCGCCCGACACCGGCCCCGCAATCATCGAGGCATCGTCGGTGTAATAGGAAAATGTTCCTGAGGTGCCGCGCAGGTCAGGTGTTCCCATTCCCGACAAGGCAGCCTCTCCGGCCTGGACTGGCGGATAGTTCGCTGGCACCTGGAAGATTGTCGCAGGCACCCCATGCTCTTCGAGAAGCTGCCAGAAAGCGCGACCGTCACGCAGCAGCTTCAGCTCACCGCCGCCGACAGGCAATTGCCAGCGTCCAAACTGAATCGGCTTTGCGCCATCGGACTCCACGCGTACGGCCGACAGATAGGGCAGCATCGTTTCGCGGTCAAGCGCAATGAAATCGAACAGGCCGTGACCACCGGGATCCATTCCGGTGATGAAGCTCGACCATGCCACCGGGCTTTGTGGCGGAATGCTGGTACCCAGCGCCTCAAAGCCGCCCGAGTCGGCAAGTCGGCGCAAATTCGGAGTTGCCCCCTCATTCATGAGTTCGCGAAGCATGACGGGATCAAGTCCGTCGACGCCAAGCACGATCATGCGTCTAGCGTTCGTCGCCGGTTCGGCGATGGCTGTCGCGCACGAACCGAGAAACAGCACAAGCAACAGGATCCGGATCACGTTGGCGCCATGCCGACAATGCGGATAACGCCAGCCTTCTGCGTCAGCGCTACGTGATCTGCACGCATGCGTGCGGCGTGAATATTGCGCCGCTTGAGAAGCGTCGCCCTGGATTCGGATGGATGCATGATTGTTCCTGGTCGGGTCCGGCCAAACGTGCAGGGCCGACACTATAGCTTTTCTGTGCCGATGATCAGCCCGCTGACCCGACTGCGCGGACATGCGCCGTGTGCAGTTGCATTTGCACGGCGCGCCTTGAAGTTGACCGGCGTATTCGGCGGCAGCTAGAGTCTCGGGTCTTGCTGCATGGCTGACGCCGGGACACTCCCCTGTGACGATACGAATTTCGCTGACTCTCGCGATGATTGTTCTGCTGTGCGCGTGCCAGCCCCCGGCTCCCACCAGCGAACCCTCTCCCAGTTCGGATTCGGCGAAACTCGTGGCGCGCTACGACGGGCACGAAATATCCGTGGAGGATGTCGATGCACGGATACTCTCGCTGCCGCGAAGCGAACGTCCGAAGCCTGGTGCGGATCTCGATGCCTGGTTCGAGCAGCAAACCCGTGAATTGGCGATGGACAACCTGCTGCGCGCGGAAGCACGCAAGGCTGGCGTGATCGACGAGCAAGGGTTTCGCGGCGCGCGCGTGGACATCGAGACTCGCATAGGCACTCAATTGTGCATCCTGGCCCTGCATCCCGATGCGGAGCGCATCGAACCCAGCGAAATCCAGGCGGCCTACGACGCGGCGCATGACGAGTTTTCACAGCCTGAGCGCCGTTCCGTCTCCTACTTGTACAAGCGCCTCGGCCCTGATGGCTCTGCAGACGCTGCTCGTGCCGAGTCCGAAGCCTTGCGCATGCGCGTTCTCGGCGGCGAAAGTTTTTCGCACCTGGCGGCGAAGAATTCGGATTCGGAAACTCGTCACAAGCAAGGCTCGCTCGGCTGGCTGACGCGCGGCGAATTGCCGGAAGCGCTGGATGAGGTTGTCTTCAGCCTCGAGGAAGGCGTGCCCAGCGCACCGCTTGTGACGCGTGATGGCGTCCACCTGTTCTATGTCCAGAAAATTCTACCCGCCGGCACACGCCCACTGAGGGAAGTTCGAGGCGTACTCCGAAACCGCCTGCTTGCGGAGAGGCGGAGACAGACTTTGACCGACCTGGAAGACGACGCCACCTTGCCGCCTGGCAGTCTCGTGCTTGATCGCAAGGCCTTCGACGAAGCGATGGATGCCGGCGACCCCAAGGCTCCGGTGTTGCGCATTGGAGACCAACAACTCACGGCGGGTGGTTTGCGCATGCTGCTTGTTCAGTCCGCCACACAAAATCGCGAGAGGGATCGAGACCCGCCCG
>NZ_JBAWHJ010000497.1:0-2428 GCF_049593775.1 Dokdonella sp.
GGTCCGCTGGTTGCACTGATTGCCGCGCGATTGGGACCAGTACGATTGCTGGACAATCAGCTCGTCACCGGATGACTCCAGGCGAACAAGGCAACGAGCACCTCTGGCCGCCATTTCTTTTGTGACGAATATGGCAATTCGCAACATGCTGTGGTACCGTTACAACCGTCCTCGGGGTTTTTGCAACGTATCTAGTTGCTACCTCGCGGCCACCAGGGCGCATTGCAGGTAATCGTCACTCCAATTGAACCCTCGCGCGAATTCGCTGCGAGGGTTTTTTTTGCCTTCAGTTTCCACGTTCCTGCTGATTTCGCATGAATAATATCAATACAATCAATTATTTGAGCATTTCGTGGAGTTGGGCTCGAACCGTCCCCGATCAGACGCCGAAGTCCAGAGCGAGACCCGGGCAGGGCGCCGGGTCGGCGTCAGCGCGAGTGTCGCATTTTCGCAACATTGATCGACGGACCCCATTCCACAAGCCTGCCAGCTTAGTCGTTGGGTTTCGGGACCAGCGGCGCGCTTGAAGCCTCGAGGTGCTTGCCTGTCTGCTCCAGCAGTGCCCATTGCACGTGTTCGCGGACCATTTCGTCCCCATGGTGCTGGCGTGATTGCAGGGCCGCCACGATTGCCGGCGACCAGGCTGCATTGCCCAGTGCCACAGCGATATTGCGCAACCAGCCCGCATGTCCGGTTCGCCGGATCGCCGAGCCTTCGGTCCGCTTGAGGAACTCTTCCTCGTTCCAGCCAAAAAGATCAATGAGGCGGCTGTCGTCCAGCTCATTGCGAACACCAAAATCCGGTTCCGGGCTGCGCTCGGCAAACTTGTTCCACGGACAGATCAGCTGGCAATCGTCGCAACCAAAGATCCGGTTGCCCATGGGGCGGCGCAAATCCAGCGGAATCGAGCCGCGAAGCTCGATGGTCAGATAGGCGATGCAGCGCCGCGCATCAACCTGGTAGGGTCCGGTGATGGCCTGGGTGGGGCAGATATCGATGCATCGCCGACACGTTCCGCAGTGCTCAGTGGCGGGCTCATCGAGGGGCAAGGGGAGATCGGTGTAGAGCTCGCCCAGGAAAAACCAGGAGCCGGCGTTCTTGTTGATCAGGCAACTGTGCTTGCCGATCCAGCCCAGACCTGCGTTGCGGGCCAGTGCGCGCTCAAGCACCGGCGCCGAATCGACAAAGGCACGATACCCGAACGGGCCCACCACACCGGTCATCCGGTCGGCCAGCTTCTGCAAGCGGTTGCGCATCAACTTGTGATAATCACGGCCCAGCGCATAGCGTGCGACATACGCGCTGGCAGGGTCGGCGAGTACATCCCATGCATCACGCTGCGTCGTCGGCAGATAGTCCATGCGCACCGAGATCACCCGCAACGTACCTGGCACCAGGTCAGCCGGCCGACTGCGTTTGCTGCCATGGCTTTGCATATAGGCCATTTCACCGTGGCGCTCCGCCTTGAGCCAGTTCAGCAGGTGGGCTTCGTCGGCCTCCAGATCCACACCCGCGATGCCCAGTTCCTGGAAACCCAGTTCGCTGGCCCACTCGTGCAGCCGGGAAGTCAGATTGGAGTAGTCGATAGCAGACATGGGTGGATGATGATCATTGGCGAACTTTCTGGTGCCGTGTGAAATGCCGCGCCAGTTCCGCGGGCGTTTAGATCGGCACTCGATACGGCCATTGAACCACGATGCCTGCATCCCCGGCTGCATTCCACGCGGCGATTCAACCCGCGACCACCTTTCGGAGCCCCGCAGCGACTCCGTTGCATGGAGGCGGCATCGCGCTCCGTATAATCGCACCCATGCATACAGCCAATCCCGCAAGCGCGTTGTACACGGTGGAGCAGGTACGCCTGCTCGACCAGGCCGCCATCCATGACTTCGGTGTTGCGGGCCTGGAGCTGATGCAGCGAGCGGCCAATGCCGCATTTTCAAGCCTGCAGAGACGCTGGCCGCAAGCTCGCAGCCTCGTGGTGGTCGCCGGCAACGGCAACAATGGGGGCGATGCGTTCCTGCTCGCCTGCCTGGCGCGCAAGGCGGAACTCTCGGTCAGCCTGATTGCGTTGGGTGATGCATCCGGTGGAGGCGCCGCGGGGGCCCGAGAGGCCTGGCTTGCCGCCGGTGGCGAGATCGAACTCGCAGATGCGTCATTCTTGCTGCCCGGCGCTGACGTCCTCGTCGATGGCTTGTTCGGCACTGGCCTGAGTCGCGCTCCAGCAGGTCTGGCAGCCGGCCTGATCCGACAGATGGACAACTTCCCGGGCCATCGGCTCGCCCTGGACGTGCCGTCAGGCCTGGATGCGGATCTGGGTGTCGCTCCGGGCGCCGCCATGCACGCCGATGCCACGGTCAGTTTCGTCGGTTGGAAGCGTGGCCTGTTCACCGCCGATGGCCCTGACTATTGCTGAACAGTCGAGCTG